>NZ_JBFTZV010000017.1:0-120029 GCF_056406615.1 Arthrobacter sp. P1_B3
CATCTGCTAGACCGTCGTCGGCGCCGACCGCCGGGCCCTCCACCCGCCTTGGATCATCCATGGCACACTCCCTTCTCCTGTCAGGAGAAGGGAGAATCTCACGCCGCGACTATGCCGACCAGACACTGCAAGAAACCGGCCCTGAACAGGCCAGTCACCCGAAAATCGGCATAATCCCAACATCGGCATAAGCGATCAACGGCCTCATCGAACTCCACCGCCGCGTTGCCCGCGGCTTCCGCAACCGGAAGCACTACCGACTACGCATGCTGCTCATCGGCGGCGGACTGTCCCATCCCCACCTCAGGTAGGAAGAGCCATTTAGCTACCTTTCTACCCCCGGCTGCTACCTAGTTGGACATGTTCCCTCACGTCCCGCACCATCCCGGGGGAGCCTCGTTCAGCCTGGTTCCTGAACGGCCCCATGAGCCCCTGCTGCTGAGGCGTTGTGAGCCTCGCCACCGACGTGCCCTCTTGGGGGTTGCCGTTAGCCGGTGGCGGGTTGCTCGCCTAGAATTGGGGGAGATGTACGGACTTCGAAGCGCTTGATTTCGGGTTGCGTAGGAGACGAAACACGGAACAGAGCGGCTGCGATTGCGCCAGTGGTCAGCTCGCAACAGGAGGATTCCAGCATGGCTGAGCACAATGATGGCAACCGTGGCGGCAAGGCCCACGACAACTCTGGCGGACGCAGTTCCGGTGGAGCCCCTTTCCGCGGCACGAGCAACTCGGGCGGCGATCCTCGCGGGTTCCGTTCCAGGGAAGACCGTGACCGTAAGCCGTATGGTGAGCGTGCTCCGCGTGAGGGCGGGGATCAGCGTGGGTTCGGCGGTAGTGAACGTAAGCCGTATTCCGGCGGTGAGCGTAAGCCGTATGGTGAGCGTGCTCCGCGTGAGGGTGGGGGACAGCGCAGCTTCGGTGGCGATAGCCGCCCGTCCTATGGCGACCGTAAGCCGTATGGTGAGCGGACTCCGCGTGAGGGCGGGGATCAGCGTGGGTTCGGCGGTAGCGAACGTAAGCCGTATTCCGGCGGTGAGCGTAAGCCGTATGGTGATCGTGCTCCGCGTGAGGGTGGGGGACAGCGCAGCTTTGGTGGCGATAGCCGCCCGTCCTATGGTGACCGTAAGCCGTATAGCGGCGGTGGCGATCGTGACCGCAAGCCGTACGGCGATCGTGCTCCGCGTGAAGGCGGGGGACAGCGCAGCTTCGGCGGCGATAGCCGCCCGACCTATGGCGACCGCAAGCCGTACAGCGGTGGCGATAGCCGCCCGTCCTATGGCGACCGTAAGCCGTATAGCGGCGGTGGAGATCGTGACCGCAAGCCGTATGGTGATCGTGCTCCGCATGAGGGTGGGGGACAGCGCAGCTTTGGTGGCGATAGCCGCCCGACCTATGGCGACCGAAAGCCGTATAGCGGCGGTGGCGATCGTGACCGCAAGCCGTATGGTGATCGTGCTCCGCGTGAAGGCGGGGGACAGCGCAGCTTCGGCGGCGGCGACCGTGACCGTGACCGCAAGCCTTATGGCAGCGGCGACAACCGCAAGCCGTTCGGCAACCGCGAGGACCGTCCGGCACGGAGCTTCGACCGTGGCGACTCAGGCCCGCGCCAGTACGGGCGGGACCGTCCGGAAGACCGTCCGGTACGCGTGCCCAATGCCCGCGATCTCCGCAGCGCCAACCGTCCCGACCGGGAACGTTCACCCCAGATCGACGAGGACGTCACGGGCAAGGAACTTGACCGTGCCACCCAGCACCAGATCAAGACCCTCGAAGGCACCAGCGCCGAATGGGTGGCCCGCCACCTCGTCATGGCGGGACGGCTTCTGGACGAAGAACCTGAGCTTGCCTTCCAGCATGCCCTGGCAGCCAGCCGCCGCGGCGGACGCCTTGCGTCCGTCCGCGAAGCTGTCGGCCTGACCGCCTATGCGGCCGGCCACTATGGTGAAGCCCTCCGGGAATTCCGCACCTACCGACGGATCAGCGGCTCCAACATGCACCTGCCGGTCATGGCCGACTGCGAGCGGGGCCTTGGCCGCCCGGACCGCGCCCTGGACATGGCCCGGTCCGACGAAGCCAAGGATCTGGACGCCCCCGGCAAGGTGGAGCTGGCTATCGTGGCAGCCGGGGCCCGCACGGACCTCGGGCAGTTCGACGCCGCGGTTTCCGAACTGGAAATTCCGCTGCTGGACATTAACCGCGCCTTTTCCTACAGCCCGCGACTGTTCCGCGCCTACGCTGACGCACTGACGGCTGCCGGCCGCGCTGCCGAGGCCGACAAGTGGCAGCGGCAGGCCGTCGTGGCCGAAAACGCACTCGGACTCGGGGCTGACGAAGACCCTGACATCATCGATCTCGGCTGGGACGAGGAAGAAGAGGCCCGCGAGGAGAACCGGCAGCGCAGGCTCCGCGAGCAGGAGAATGCCGACATGCACGGCGGAACCGAAGAGCGCGCGCCGCGTGCCGCCGGCGCTGCTGTCGCGGCAGAAGCCACCGGCACCGCAGCCGGAGCGGCCGGCCTGAACGCGATCGACGGCAGCGCGAGCGACAACAGTTCCATCGACGACAATGCCATTGACGACAGCAGCGACGACGCCGAAGCCGACTACTTCGAGTCCGACGACGCCGAGTCCGACCAGGATTCGGTCGAAGCCGACGTGCTCGATGAAGCCGACACCGAAGCCGACACCGAAGCCGACACCGAAGCTGAAGATGACGCCGACGGGGAACGGAACGCTGAAGCGGATCAGGAACTCGTCGACGACTCAGAGCCTGCCCAGCGTGAACGTGTGGAGGACTAACCGCATGACGGATACTGCGCTGATCTCCACCTTTGATGCCCTGCTCGCCGACCTCGACGGCGTTGTCTATGCCGGCCCCCATGCCATCCCCGGGGCCGTCGAGTCGCTGCGCCGGCTCGCCGGTGTAGGCGTCGGCCTGGGCTACGTCACCAACAACGCATCCCGTTCTCCGGCGCAGGTAGCGCAACACCTTCGCGATCTCGGCGCCCCCGCCGAGGACCACCAAGTGGTGAGTTCCTCGCAGGCGGCGGCAGCGCTGCTGGCCTCGCTGCTGCCGGCCGGGGCCCACGTGCTGATCACGGGCAGTGCCGCACTGGCCCAGGAAATTGAGCTGGTCGGTCTGGTTCCCGTCCGCGGCGCGGAGGATGACCCCGTCGCCGTCGTGCAGGGCTTTAGCCCGGACATCGGATGGAAGGACCTCGCCGAGGCGTCGTACGTCGTCGCCGGCGGCGCCCTCTGGGTGGCGACCAACACTGACTGGTCCATACCTCAGGCGCGCGGAATTGCCCCCGGTAACGGGACGCTCGTGGCAGCCGTGGCCGCCGCGACCGGCAAGAGCCCGATCGTGGCGGGCAAACCCGAGGCGCCGCTGTTCCACACCGCCGCCAAGCGGCTGGCCGCGGACCGGCCGCTCGTCGTCGGTGACCGACTGGACACCGACATCCTCGGCGGCAACAACGCCGGCTTCGCCACGGTGGCTGTGCTGACAGGCGTGGACACCAGGGAATCAATCCTCGCCGCGAAGTCCATGGAACGCCCCGATTTCCTCATCAATGACCTGACCGGCCTGTACGCGCCATACCCGGCCGTGGAGCACGACGCCGGGCGGTTCCGCAGCGGCACGGCCTCGGCGATCGTACGGGGCCAGTCCGTCCACATCAGCGGGGACCCCGCCGACCTCGATTCATGGCGTGCCGCCTGCTCGGCCTGGTGGGCAGCGAACCCCGAGACCACCAGCGCACTGGCTCCGGCCCTCGAGTGGCTCGATCACTAGGCTGGAGACATGACCGAGCCGAACCAGCAGCTAAACCAGGCCCCAATCCAGCCGCCAGCTGTGGCGGAGGCGGAGGCGCCTAGCCCCGCGGCCGACGTCGCGTGGCCGGATCTGCCTTCGCGGCAGCTCCCGGCGGAACCGTCCGGGGACGCGGCATCAGAACAGCAGGCACCAGAACAGCAGGCACACGTCCAGGACGCGGCCGTCAGCGCTGTGCTGGACCGGCTTGCGGCCGTGCGGCAAACGCCCGTTTCCGGGCACGGGGAAGTCTATGCCGACATGCATGATGCCCTGCTGGAGGCCCTGAACGAAGACGTGGCTTCCCACGCCGGCGTGGCGCGCCGTATCCATGCCGCGGGGGACGGGGGATCGTGAGTCGGCTAGACCAGGCGCTCGTCAGCCGGGGGCTCGCCAGGTCCCGGACGCATGCCGCCCGGCTGATTTCCGAGGGCAAGGTGAGCTCCGGAGGCGAGGTCCTCGCCAAGGCGTCACTGCAGGTCCCGGACGATGCCGCGCTGGATGTCATGGCCTCCGCCGAGGACGGCTACGTCAGCCGCGCCGGGCACAAGCTGGCCGGGGCGCTGGATGCCTTTCCCGCCGTCGACGTCGCGGGCAAACGGTGCCTCGACGCCGGTGCCTCGACCGGCGGGTTCACGGATGTGCTGCTTCGGCGCGGAGCCGCCCACGTGGTGGCCGTGGACGTAGGGCACGGCCAAATGGTGCCGGAAATCCGGAATGACTCCCGCGTTGCCGTGCACGAAGGCCTCAACGTGCGGTACATGACGCCCGGGGAAATCGGCGGCCAGTCTGCGTTGACGGTGGCGGATCTGTCCTTCATCTCGCTGACACTCGTGGTGGCGCCGCTGGCGGCCTGCACCGAGCCCGGCGGCGACCTCGTCCTCATGGTCAAACCACAATTCGAGATCGGCAAGGACCGGCTGGGCCGGACCGGCGTGGTCACCTCGGAACGGGAACGCCGGCTCGCCGTGGGCAAGGTGGCTGCCGCCGCCGTGGATGCGGGCCTGGTCTTGTCCGGCCTGGCCCAAAGCCCGCTGCCGGGCCAGGACGGCAATGTCGAATACTTCCTGTGGATAAAACGCGCGATGTCGGAAGTCCCGCCTAAGATCGAGGAGCGGGACGCAGCCGTTGCTGCGTTGCTCGGAACAATCTGGCCGAACCACTAGTACCACCAGAAGGCGGAACCCGATGAGCAGGCGTGTCCTCATCCTTGCCCACACAGGGCGCGAGGAGTCCCTCAAGGCTGCCTGGGAAGCGTGCGCCCTGTTGCATGAATCCGGGCTGGTCCCTGTGCTGCAGGAGAACGAGCTCGGGGACATGGTCCGCTTCTTCGGCCGGCTCGACCACCCCGTCGAGGTCCTTCACGACCACGTGAAGCTGCCCGAGGTAGAACTCGTCATGGTGCTGGGCGGGGACGGCACCATCCTCCGCGCTGCCGAGCTCGTCCGCGAAGTCGACGTGCCGCTGCTCGGGGTCAACCTCGGCCACGTGGGGTTCCTGGCAGAGAGCGAGCGGGCCGACCTCGCCCAGACCGTCGAGTGGATCGCCAGCCGTGACTACACGGTGGAGGAGCGCATGACGATCGACGTCCAGGTCTGGGTCCGCGGTCAGAAGATCTGGCACACGTGGGCCCTCAACGAGGCCGCGATCGAAAAGGGCAACCGGGAACGGATGCTGGAGGTGGTCACGGAAGTCGACGAACGCCCCCTGACCTCATTCGGGTGCGACGGCGTAGTCCTGGCCACGCCCACAGGCTCCACGGCCTACGCGTTTTCCGCCGGCGGTCCTGTGGTGTGGCCCGAGGTCGAGGCCCTGCTGATCGTGCCGATCAGTGCCCATGCCCTCTTCGCGAAGCCGCTCGTGGTCTCGCCCCGGTCCAGGCTTGCGGTCGAGATCCTGAACCGGACCGATGCCCAGGGCGTCCTCTGGTGCGACGGCCGCCGCTCGGTGGATCTGCCGCCCGGCGCGCGCGTCGAAGTGACCCGCTCCGCGACGCCCGTGCGGCTGGCCAGGACGCACCAGACCCCCTTCTCAGGCAGGCTGGTGCGCAAATTCGAGCTCCCGATCCAGGGCTGGCGCGGCCCCATGCCGCAGGCCGAGGTCATCCACACCGGACCCATCCCGATAATTCGCACGCCCCGTCCCATGCCGCCGCTGCCCTTGCCGGGCCACACGGATCCCGGTGACACCCCCGATCCCTCGACTGCGAAGTGAACCATGCTTGAAGAACTGCGTATCCGCGATCTCGGCGTCATCACCGACGCCATCCTGCCGCTGGGCCCGGGCCTCAGCGTGGTGACCGGTGAAACCGGTGCCGGCAAGACCATGGTGGTCACCGCCGTCGGCCTGCTTCTGGGTGCCAGGTCCGACGCCGGTGCCGTCCGCAGCGGTGCGAAGAGCGCTTCCGCGGAGGCGGTGTTGAAGCTCGACGCCGGCCACGCCGCCGTCGCGCGGTCCCGCGAGGCCGGCGCGGAGGTTGAGGAGTTCGACGGCGGCGTGGAACTGCTGCTTGCCCGCAGCGTCGGAGCCGACGGCCGCAGCCGTGCCTACCTGGGCGGACGCGCCGCGCCGGTCGGGGTGCTGGCCGAAATCGGCGAAACCCTCGTGGTGGTGCACGGGCAGTCGGACCAGATCCGGCTCAAGAGCCCGGTGGCGCAACGCGGCGCCCTGGACAAATTCGCTGGCGAGAGCCTCGCGGGCACGCTTGCCGCCTACCAGGACCTCTACACCCACTGGCACGCCAGCCAGGGCGAACTGGACGCCCTGCGCAGCGCCGCCCGTGAACGCCTCCGCGAGGCCGAGTCGCTGCAGGTTGCCCTGGCCGAGATCGACGCCGTGGACCCGCAGCCGGGGGAGGACGATGCCCTCAAGGCCGAGGCCGTGAAACTGGCCAACGTCGAGGAACTGCGGATCGCAGCCAGCACCGCCCACCAGGCGCTCATCGCGGAGGACTTCGGCGAAGAAGCCGACGCCACCACCCTGGTGGATGCCGCCAAGCGCACCCTGGAGCACGTTGCCGAACACGACGAGGAGCTGGGGTCCGCCGCGGCGCGCCTGGCCGAGGTCGGCTTCCTGCTCAACGACATCGCCGCGGAACTCGCCAGCTACCAGGCCGCCCTGGACACGGAGGGCCCGGAACGGCTCGCCGAGATCGAGGACCGCCGGGCCGCGCTGGCCAAGCTGGTGCGCAAGTACGCGCCAAGCATCGACGAGGTGCTGGTCTGGGCCGAGGCCGCCCGCGCCCGGCACGAGGAACTGCAGGACGACTCCACCCGGATCGAATCGCTGGACGCCGAGGTTGCCCGGGCCGAAGCCGAGCTTCGGAAGAAGGCCGCCGCGATCAGCAAAGCGCGCACGAAGGCCGCCAAGGATCTCTCCGCACGGGTCAGTGCAGAGCTGACCGCGCTGGCCATGGCAGACGCCACCCTGGTGATCAACGTGGAATCCGCGGGCCAGCTGGGACCGTTCGGGGCCGATGAGATCTCGTTCCTGCTCCAGCCGCACTCCGGCGCGCCGGCCCGGCCGCTGGGCAAGGGCGCCTCGGGCGGTGAACTCTCCCGAGTCATGCTCGCCATCGAAGTAGTGCTGGCCGCCGTCGATCCCGTCCCGACGTTCGTCTTCGACGAGGTCGACGCCGGCGTGGGTGGCCGTGCCGCCGTCGAGATAGGGCGCCGGCTGGCGATGCTGGCCCAGCACGTCCAGGTCCTCGTGGTGACCCACCTGCCGCAGGTGGCCGCGTTCGCGAACCAGCACATCAGGGTCACCAAGACCTCCGTGCGGGGCGCTGACGGCGCTACGGCCACGGGCTTCACCTCCAGCGACGTGCAGCTGCTGGACGAGGCCGAACGCGTCCGCGAGCTGGCCCGCATGCTGGCGGGCCAGGAGGACTCGGAATCAGCGCAGGCCCACGCCCAGGAGCTGCTGGACGACGCCAAACTCCTGCCGCAAATCTAGGCGGGCCGCCGGGGACCTCCGCAAGGATTCCCGCCGGGACCGCTGCTAGGACAACAATCACATTGGGATCCCGCCAAGGAGCCCGTGGAAGGCCGAATTGATGATAAGCTCAAACCCCGTGGTGCAGCGATCAAACTCTCGTGTAAATTCCCGGTTTCCGGGCTCGTCCAAGACGACCAAACACATCTTCGTCACCGGTGGTGTAGCGTCCTCGCTCGGTAAGGGACTGACGGCTTCGAGCCTCGGCCACCTCCTGCGGGCACGTGGTCTGTCTGTAACAATGCAAAAGCTCGATCCCTATCTGAACGTGGATCCGGGCACGATGAACCCCTTCCAGCACGGCGAAGTCTTCGTCACTGACGACGGCGCCGAAACGGACCTGGACATCGGCCACTATGAGCGCTTCCTCGATGAAAACCTCGAAGGATCGGCCAACGTCACAACCGGCCAGGTCTACTCGACCGTCATCGCCAAGGAACGCCGCGGCGAATACCTCGGCGACACCGTCCAGGTCATCCCGCACATCACCGATGAGATCAAGCGGCGCATGCGGCTTCCCGCCGAGGGCAAGAACGCCCCGGACGTCATCATCACCGAAATCGGCGGCACGGTGGGCGACATTGAGTCCCAGCCGTTCCTGGAATCCGCACGACAGGTCCGCCAGGACATCGGCCGCGGAAATGTCTTCTTCCTCCACGTGTCCCTCGTGCCGTACATCGGCCCGTCGCAGGAGCTGAAGACCAAGCCGACGCAGCACTCCGTTGCCGCGCTGCGCTCCATCGGCATCCAGCCGGAGGCAATCGTGATCCGTTCGGACCGCGAAGTCCCGCAGCCGATGCGCGACAAGATCGGCCGCATGTGCGACGTTGACATCGACGCCGTGATCGGCTGCCCGGACGCACCGAGCATCTACGACATCCCGAAGACCCTGCACTCCCAGGGCCTGGATTCGTACATCGTCCGCGCCCTGGACCTGCCGTTCAAGGATGTGGACTGGACCAGCTGGGACAAGCTGCTCGACGCCGTCCACAACCCGAAGCACGAAGTTGAGATCGCGCTCGTGGGCAAGTACATCGACCTGCCGGACGCCTACCTGTCCGTCACGGAGGCCCTGCGCGCCGGCGGCTTCGCCAACGACACCAAGGTCAAGATCCGCTGGGTCCCCTCGGACGAATGCGAAACCCGCGAGGGTGCCGTGCAGTCCCTGGCCGGCGTCGACGCCATCTGCGTTCCGGGCGGCTTCGGCATTCGCGGCCTCGAAGGCAAGCTCGGCGCCCTGAAGTACGCCCGCGAAACCAAGCTCCCGGTCCTGGGCCTGTGCCTGGGCCTGCAGTGCATGGTGATCGAGTACGCCCGCAACGTGGTCGGCCTCGAGGGAGCGTCTTCGTCCGAGTTCGAGCCGGATTCCAAGTACCCCGTCATCGCCACGATGGAAGAGCAGTTGGACATCGTCGACGGCAAGGGCGACCTCGGCGGCACCATGCGCCTGGGCCTGTACGAAGCCAAGCTTGACGAAGGCTCCGTCGTCGCCGAGACCTACGGCACCACAAAGGTCAGCGAACGGCACCGCCACCGCTACGAGGTCAACAACAAGTACCGCGATCAGATTGCCGCCAAGGGCCTGTCGTTCTCTGGAACGTCGCCCGATGGCAAGCTGGTCGAGTTCGTGGAACTTCCCCGCGACGTGCACCCGTACTACGTGGCCACGCAGGCGCACCCCGAGCTCAGCTCCCGGCCCACGCGCCCGCACCCCCTGTTCGCGGGCCTGATCGAAGCTGCCCTTGGGCATCAGCGGGCCGCCAACGGCGTGCCTGCGGCCAGTGCAAAGGCCGATGCCCCGGCTGCTGCGCCCAAGCCCTCGTCGGCAGCAGTGTCCAAGTAATTTCCAACTGAATCAAAGGACGGCGCGATGCCCGGTATGTCTGAGACCCCCAATGCTGCACGGCAGGTTTCGGATGAGCCGAGCCCGCGCCGTCTTTTGTCTTCCCGGAAGGTTTACGAAGGCAGGATCTGGGACGTTGTCAGCGACAGTTTCCAGCTCAATGACGACGGCGACACCCTGGTCCGGGACTACATCGACCATCCCGGCGCGGTGGCCATACTTCCCATGAACGACGCCGGCGACGTGCTGCTGCTCCGGCAGTACCGGCACCCCGTCGGCATGGACCTCTGGGAGATCCCCGCCGGGCTGCTGGACGTCGAAGGGGAGGACTTCGTCATCGGCGCCGCCCGCGAACTGGCCGAGGAAGCGGACCTCGTGGCGGAGCGCTGGAACGTGCTGGCGGACTTCTTCAACTCCCCGGGATCCTCCAGCGAAGCCATCCGCATCTACCTGGCCCGCGGGCTGAGCGAGGTGCCGGGACATGAGCGGCACGTCCGCACCGACGAGGAAGCCGAAATCGAACTGCACTGGACCCCGCTGGACGAGGCTGTGCAGGCGGTGCTTGATGGCCGCCTGCACAACCCGTCCGCTGTCGTCGGCGTGCTGGCCGCTGCCGCCGCCCGCGCCGACAACTTCGAGAGCCTCCGCCCGGCCGACGCGCCCTGGCCCGCCCATCCCAGCCAGCGCCAATGACCGATGCGCTGATTGCCGAGCCTCCGGCCCCCGCGCAACTTCAGGCCCCCGCGCCGGCGGAGGCAGCCGCTCCCGAACGCCCGCCCATCCGGCCGCTCACAGCGATCGACCGCGCCATAACTGACTATCTGCAGCACATGGGCGTGGAACGGGGGCTCGCGGCCAACACCCTCTCCGCCTACCGGCGGGACCTGGCCCGGTACGCCAGGCACCTCGCCAGCACAGGCCGGGAACGCCCCGCCGAGATCACCCGGCACGACGTCACCGGCTTCGTCCAGGCCCTCTCCGACGGGTCCGACGGCGGCTCTGCCCTGGGCATCCGCTCGGCAGCCCGGACGGTAGTGGCCGTCCGCGGACTCCACAAGTTCTGGGCCCTCGAAGGCGTCACTCCCGCCGATCCGGCCAGTGACGTCCACCCGCCCATGCCCGGTAAGCGGCTGCCCAAGGCCATCAGCGTCGACGAGGTCACCCGGATCCTGGAGGCGGCCGGCACGGATACGGCCACCGGCCTGCGCGACCGCGCGCTGCTCGAGTTCCTCTATTCCACCGGTGCCCGCATCAGCGAAGCCGTGGGCCTGGATGTGGACGACATCTCCCTGCACACGCCCGAACAGGCCGGCGAAAGCGACGGCCCGGCGATCGTCAGGCTGTTCGGCAAGGGCTCAAAGGAACGTCTCGTGCCGCTCGGATCCTACGGAGCTCGCGCCCTCGACGCCTACCTTGTCCGCGGCCGGCCCCTGCTGGCCGCCAAGGGCAAGGGCACCCCTGCCTTGTTCCTCAACGCCCGCGGCGGCAGGATCAGCCGGCAAAGCGCCTGGACCATTTTGAAGGCGGCGGCGGACAAGGCCAACATCACCAAAGACGTTTCGCCGCACACCCTGCGGCACTCCTTCGCCACCCACCTGCTTGAGGGTGGCGCCGATGTCCGGGTGGTCCAGGAACTGCTGGGGCACGCCTCGGTGACCACCACGCAGGTCTACACCCAGGTGACGGCCGATACGCTGCGGGAGATCTACGCCGCAGCGCATCCGCGCGCCCTGGGTTAAATCCGCGCCGCGGCACGCCTGCGGCCGGGCACCGACGGCCCCGGGGGCTGGCGCTAGGGTGGATTCATGAACTCGACAGCTGTCACTCTGTGCTTCCTGCTACGCGACGGAGCTGCCGGCACGCAGGTCCTCCTCGGTACGAAGAAGACCGGGTTCGGTGTCGGAAAGATCGTGGGGCTCGGCGGGCACGTGGAACCGGGGGAGTCCGACGCCGAGGCTGCCTGCCGCGAAGTCTTTGAGGAAGCCGGAATCGTGGTCATAGAGGACGACCTCCGCGTTGCCGGGCTGATCGAATTCGTCTTTCCCGCACGGCCGGAATGGAACATGTCCACCAGCCTTTTCACCACGCGCCGCTGGAGTGGCGAACCCGTCGAAAGCCAGGAAATGATCCCGGAATGGTTCCAGGTCGCGTCCCTGCCGTTGGCGCGCATGTGGCAGGATGCCGAGCACTGGCTGCCGCTGGCATTGGGGGAAGGCACTGTGGAAGCCGTCATCACCCTGAACGACGACAACGAGACCGTGGCCTCCGCGGAATATTCTTTGCGGGGCGTGTAACCCCGGGCCGGCGGCCGGAAACAATACAGTTATCCAGCAGTTTCGGACACAACATACTTGGGGGATGCGTGCTTTCGGAGCGCGAATTGGCATTTATCGCCATTCACAAAGACAGTTACCCACTGGTCTACAAATTTGTGCGGCGGCGGGTTGAATCAGCCGAGCTGGCGGAGGAACTCGCCGCCGATGTTTTCCGGGTGGTGTGGCAGAAATGGGATGACGCACCGCGGACGGATACAGCGTGGCTTCTGACGGTGGCCCGCAACCTGATCGGGAACGCGTACCGTAGCCGGGACCGGCAGCAGGCGCTGCAGGACAAGCTGCGCTCCGCGGCCGTTGTCCGGTTCGGTGACGGCTCGGACAACGTGGCGGTCCAGGACGCCCTGGCCGGTTTGCGGGAGAAGGACCGGGACATTCTCCAGCTCGCCTACTGGGATGAATTGAGTATCGCTGACATCGCGGGCGTGCTGCACTGCAGCGAGTCCGCCGCCAAGGTCCGGCTGCACCGGGCCCGGGCCGCTTTTCGCAAGCAAATGCCGGTCAGTGCTGACACGATGACACAGAAGATGGGTGCCTGAGATGGATCCGATCAAGAACATGATTTCCGCGACGGACCCCGTGCACAACGATCCGTCCGTGCCCGACGGCGAGGCAGCACTGCGCCGGATGCTCGCCGAATCCGGCGAGTTTAGAGATCGCCTGCCGCGCAATGTCGTCTCCCTGGCGGACCGGAAGCACCGGCGGGCCAGGCTGGGCGGTGTGCTGACCCTGGCAGCGGCGGCCGTCACCGCCGGCGTCCTGGTGGCAACGAACCTGGGGGCACTCACCACCGACCCGGAGCCGGCCAGCACCGTTGCTCCCACGGCCGTTGCCTCCCCGACGGCTTCAGCGACCGCCTCGGCGAGCGTGACGCCGTCGCCGACACCAACGGCAACATCCGCTCCGGCTGTCTGGACTACCTTCACTGACACGACTGGCCAGGCCACGTTTGAACTCCCCGCGAGCTGGACCGTGTCCCAGGCGCCGCAATCGATCGACGGGGGCGCCTACAACACCGTCGTGGTGAAGAATTCCACCGGCAAGACGATGTCAACCCTCAGCCTGGTCTACGACGGAACGGGAGGACCCGTCTGCGCGGATCCCAAGCCGTTCTCCACCCTTGACTCAGTCATTGTCGACATTCCGCAAAAGGCGCAGAAACTCAAGGAAATGCCCCGGGGCCCGTCCGGGTTTGTCTTTCGGATCGTCCAGGGAGACAAAATCTATGGTTCCATGGCCCTCAATGACGCAGAGCTGGCTCCGGGTACCACGACGTGCGGGCTGTACAACAGCATCTTGGGCCCGGACAACATGCCCTTCGCACACTTCGGCGATACCATGTGGCTCAAGCCCGACGGCGAGGAGGCCGCACTGGCCTTCGACAGCGTTGCGGAGGCCACGGCTTACATGCAGACGCAGGATTACCAGGACACTAAGCGCATGCTGATTTCCTTGGCACTGCATCCGGTCAATGTGGCTGCCGCCGGACGCTTCGTCAGTAAGGACGGGAGCGTTAGTTTCGAACTCCCCGCGGGCTGGACCGCGAAAGACGAGCCAGCAGGCACTCCAGATTTTCCGGCAACCGGCGTGGGTGTGTTCGATGAGTCCAGCAAGCGCGTGGCGAGACTCTACTACGGCTTGGGCGGTGGGCTGGGAGGCGGCTGCGGTCCGGAAAAATACACGGCCACTGAGCTCGACTCCGCACCGTCGTCGCTCAGCTCCGATTGGGCGGTCGCGGCGCAGGTCCGGTTTTCCTACCGCGTACTCGACCAGACATCGGTAGGGAAGGGCTTCAGTTACCAGGTTGGCCTGGTGGACAAGTCCAGCGGCCAGCTCATGAACAGCTGCCTCATGTATTCGGTGGTCAGCGGCGCACCGAGGGGTTCGCTGACCTTCGCCGACAGGGACTCGAAGAGTCTTGACGAACCGGTGTTCCAGAGCATGGCCGAGGCCAAGGCCTACATGGGGACACCCGAGTACACAAAACTAAAGAGCATGATTCGCAGCCTGAAATTGCCGGCACAAGGATAGCGAAATGCGGTGGGCCGGTCACCCGTAGGGGTGACCGGCACCCGTCAGACCGATCAGCCTGGACGAACCGTTTGACGGGCTCGGCGGCTGCCGCCAGAACCCGGTTCCCTACAGTGTCCTGGACTCGGTGGAGCTGGCGTTGCCGTACAACACTGCCGCGGCTGACACCATCACGCCCCGCTTTGCCTTCCGCGCCCTCCAGGAACCGGGCCGCGTCACCGCTTCGTACGGCATCGCGGGCAGAGTAGCGGGCAAGGACGGAAAGTCCTGCATGTTCTACAACGTGGTCAGTGGTCCGGCAGAGTCGCCTTTCTATTACTTTGCCGACGCCGTCCAGGTCAACAGCGGTGGTTCCGAGCAGACCGGAAACCGTAAGGGCGCCAAGACGTTCCCCTCGCTGGAAGCGGCAAGGGCCTACATGCAGACCCCGGAGTACGTGAACGCGAAGCGCATGATCACGTCGCTGAAAATCAAGGCCAGCTAGGCACAACGCCGCAGGCAGGAGAAAGCGGGCAGAAAAAAACGCGGGCAGACAACGCGGACCGGCCACCTTTGGGGGGTGACCGGTCCGTGTTTTCTGCCCGCGTTTTTTCTGCAGGAGTCCCTGCTACGCCAGGTGTCGCTCCTCGACGCCGTTGTACTCGCTCAACGGACGGATCAGGGAGTTCGCATCCAGCTGCTCCATGATGTGCGCCGTCCAGCCGGTGATGCGGCTGGCGACGAACAGGGGAGTGAAGGTGGCGGTGTCGAAGCCCATGAGGTGGTACGTGGGGCCGGTCGGATAGTCGAGGTTCGGCTTGATCCCCTTCGCCTCGTCCATCGCGGTCTCGAGCCCGTTGTAGAGGCCCAGCAGCTCGGGCCGGCCATAATGGGCGATCATCTTGTCCAGCGCGGACTTCATGGTGGGCACGCGGGAGTCGCCGTGCTTGTAGACGCGGTGGCCGAAGCCCATGACCTTCTTCTTGTGGGCCAGGGCGTTTTCCATCCAGGCTTTGGCCCGGACGTGAGCGTCCTCCAGTGATTCCTCGGGCCTGATGCCGATCTCGTCAAAGGTGTGCATGACGGCCTCGTTGGCGCCGCCGTGCAGCGCGCCCTTGAGGGCGCCGATGGCCCCGGTCACGGCCGAGTGCAGGTCCGAGAGCGTGGAGGTGATCACGCGGGCAGTGAAGGTGGAGGCATTGAAGGAGTGCTCGGCGTACAAAATCATTGAGACGTTGAAAGCGTCGACTACCTCGGGGACGGCCTCCTCGCCGAAGGTCATCCAGAGGAAGTTGGCGTCGTAGCCCA
Organism: Arthrobacter sp. P1_B3; assembly: GCF_056406615.1. NCBI lineage: Bacteria > Bacillati > Actinomycetota > Actinomycetes > Micrococcales > Micrococcaceae > Arthrobacter > Arthrobacter sp. P1_B3. Next base: position 15,298 of record NZ_JBFTZV010000017.1, read on the forward strand.
GATCCTCGCGGGGCTCCACGAGGTCCTGGCCGTGACGGCGGCGCTGGTCGTAGGCCACGACGGCGGGCATCGCGGCGAACAGGTCAACGGCCTTGGCCAGGTTGGCCTCGCGCGAGGAATCCTCCGCCAGGGGGTGCCGGGCGCCGATGACCGACGTGGCGGTCCGGCATACATCCATGGGGTGCGCGGTGGTGGGCAGCGCGTCGATCACCTGTTTGACAACCGGATCCAGGGCGCGGCCGGCACGTTCCCTGGCAGTGAACTCCGCCAACTGGTCCGTGGTGGGCAGCTCGCCGTTCCACAAAAGGTAGGCGACCTCCTCGAAGCTGCACTTGGCGGCCAGCTCCTGCACGGGGTAGCCGCGGTACAGCAGCGAGTTGGTGTCCGGGTTGACCTTGGAGACCGCGGTGTAGTCAACCACGACGCCGGCGAGGCCCTTTTTGATGTCCTGTTCAGCCATGCTGAAACTCCTTTGTTCCTAACGCTTGTATACCGGCATATGCCGGAGGTTCTATGCGGGGCTTACTTACCGGGGATCTGGAAATTGAAAACTCCGGTATCGAAACGGTTATAAGCCTCGTAATCAACGAGATCGTACAAACGCGCACGGGTCAGCATGCTTCCAACCTGTGCCTCCTGGGTTCCGTCGGCCTTAATCGATTCCAGAGTACGCTCCGCAGCGCCCATGGCACTACGGAGCAGCGTGACCGGATAAATCACCATATTGACCCCGACGCCGGCCAGCTCCTCCACGGTGAACAGGGCACTCTGCCCGAATTCGGTCATGTTGGCAAGGATCGGGACGTCGACGGCGTCGCGGATGGCCTGGAACTCGCTCAGGTCCTTCATCGCCTCGGGGAAAATCGCGTCCGCACCGGCCTCGACCAGGGCCCGGGCGCGCTCCTGCGTGGCCTGCAGGCCGTCTGTGGCGCGGATGTCGGTCCGGGCCATGATCAGGAAGTTCGGGTCACGCCGGGCGTCGGCCGCAGCCCGGATCCGCTTGGTGGCGGTGTCCAGGTCCACAACGTTCTTGCCGTCGAGGTGGCCGCAGCGCTTGGGGTTGAACTGGTCCTCGATGTGGCAGCCGGCCAGGCCGGCGTTCTCGAGCTCCTGGACCGAGCGGGCCACGTTCATGGGCTCGCCAAAACCGGTGTCAGCGTCGACGATTGCCGGCAGGTCCGTCATCCGGGCGATCTGCCCGGCGCGGGTGGCGACCTCGGTGAGGGTGGTCAGCCCGATGTCCGGCAGGCCGAGGTCGTTGGCGAGGACGGCACCGGAAATGTACACCCCGGCGAAGCCCTTCTCCTCGATCAGCCGCGCCGAGAGCGGGTTGAACGCGCCGGGGAACTGGGCGATGGTGCCGGAGGCGAGGAGTTCGCGGAACCGGATCCGCTTCTGCTCCGGCGTGACCTTCGAATACAACATTAGAAGAGTCCCTTCGGGGCGGCGGCGAGGTCGATCACGCCGTCGGCCGCCCGGATGTTCAGCTGGTCCAGCTCGCCGGCGGCGAGCTCGGGGAGCCGGGCAGCAGCGGCGAGGAAGCGCTCGATCTCCTCGTCGGCCACAAGGCCGGCGGCGAGGGTGCGGAACTTGTTGACGTACTGCTCCCGTGCGAACGGGCGGGCGCCCAGCGGGTGGGCATCGGCGACCGCGATGTCATCGGTGATGACGGTACCGTCCTTGAGCGTGATCTCCACGGTGCCGCCGAAGGCCTTCTCGGCGATGTCCAGGGAGTGGTAGCGCCGGGTCCATTCCGGGTCCTCGACCGTAGTGACCTTGTGCCAGAGTTCCACGGTGTCGGGGCGGGCGGCGCGTTCCGGGGCGTAGGAGTCCACGTGGTGCCAGGTGCCGTCCTGCAGGGCGACGGTGAAGATGTACGGGATCGAGTGGTCCAGCGTCTCGCGGCTGGCCGTGGGATCGTACTTCTGCGGGTCGTTGGCGCCGGAGCCGATCACGTAGTGGGTGTGGTGGCTGGTCTTGATCAGCACGGATTCGACGTTGGCAGGGTCCGTGACTTCGGGGTGTTCGCCGTTGAGCTTGCGGGCGAGGTCGATCCACGCCTGGGCCTGGTATTCGGCGGAGTGTTCCTTGGTGTAGGTGTCCATAATGGCCCGCTTGGCCTCGCCAGCTTCGGGCAGCGGCACGGTGTAGGAAGCGTCCGGGCCGTCCAGCATCCAGGCGATCACGCCGTCTTCGCCTTCGTAGATCGGCACCGGGGAGGTCTGGCCGCGCATCGCGCGGTCAGCGGATTCGACGGCCATCTTGCCGGCGAACGCGGGGGCGTGGGCTTTCCAGGTGGAGATTTCGCCCTTGCGGGACTGCCGCGTGGCGGTGGTTGTGTGCAGGCCCTGGCCGACGGACTGGAAGATGGTCTCGACGTCGAGTCCCAGCAGGGTGCCGATGCCGGCCGCGGCGGAGGGGCCGAGGTGCGCCACGTGGTCGATCTTGTGCTTGTGCAGGCAGATGGCCTTGACCAGGTTGACCTGGATCTCGTAGCCGGTGGCGATGCCGCGGATCAGGTCCTGGCCGCTGGAACCGACGTGCTGCGCGACGGCCAGGATCGGGGGGATGTTGTCGCCCGGGTGCGAGTAGTCCGCGGCCAGGAAAGTGTCGTGGTAGTCGAGTTCGCGGACCGCGACGCCGTTGGCCCAGGCAGCCCATTCGGGGGAGACGCGTTCCTCGATGCCGAAGACCTTCGAGCCCTTGCCGCCGGTGCTGGGGCCGTGAGTGAGGGCCTGGGCCCGGGCAGCGACGATCGGGGCACGGTTCAGCGACGCGATCGCCACCGAGGCGTTGTCGATGATCCGGTTGATCACCATGTCGGTGACCTCATCGGTGACATCCACGGGATCCGCGGCGACCTTGGCGATCTTGTAGGCGAGCTGGTCCTCGCGGCCCAGGTTTTCCTCGCTCTTGTAAACGCGGACGTGGTGTTCCTTAACCATGGTGCTCCTTTTGCTGAGGTGTATGAGTGGCTTTGACGTGTGAGAGGCTGCGGTGCAGGTGAAGCGTAGTGGCGGCCTCGGCCAGCCGCGGGTTGCCTGCGGCGATCGCCTCGGCGATGGCGGCGTGCTCTGCGGCGGCGGCGGTGAGCCGTGCGGCGTCGTCGGCGGCCAGGCGCCGGACGCGCACGAGGTGGACGCGCAGGCTGCGCATGGCCTGGACGAGGTAGGCGTTGGAGATTGCGGCGTCAATGGCCGCGTCGAGCCGCCCGACCAGCCCGTAGTAGTCGTGCAGAGCCGGATCCTGACCGCCGATCAGTTCCGGTGCCTGGAGCAGTTCGCGCCGGAGCTGTTCGAAGGTTGCGGGGTCTCCGCGCTCGGCGGCCAGGGCTGCTGCCCTGCCTTCGAGGGTTTCGCGCAGTTCGAACAGTTCGTCGATGTCGTCCAGGGAAATGTCGGTCACGACGACGCCGCGGCCGCCCGCCGTCGTCGTCAGGCCCTCGGCCGTGAGCCGGCTCAGGGCCTCCCGCAGCGGGGTGCGGGAGATGCCGAGGCGCTCCGACTGCTCCACTTCCGCGAGCACGGTTCCGGGCAGGAGGCGCCATTCGATGATGTCGTCGCGCAGGGCCGCGTAGGCCTTGTCGCTGGCGCGCATCCTGCCTCCTTCGGTGGTGGCTCCGTAACGGTGGAACATCAACAGTGTATACACGCGGGGTCGCTTTGCCCAGCAATTGCGGTCCGTGGGGTGGAAATTGATGAGCTGTGTATACAGAAGCCCTTGTAACGCCGGTCCGCCCCGGTTTACCATGGGCTACATCACAACGTCGTGGACAGGATGTAAGTCATGGTCACCAAGAGCTACCAGGCCGCCTACGAGCGGAGCCTGGATCACCCCGCGGAGTTCTGGCTGGAGGCCGCGGACGGGATCTCCTGGCAGACGCCACCGCGGCAGGCCCTCGATCCGGGCCGGGCACCGCTCTACGACTGGTTTCCGGACGGTGTCCTGAACACTACCTACAACGCCCTCGACCGGCACGTTGCCCAGGGCCGGGGTGCGCAGGACGCCCTGGTCTACGATTCCGCGATGTTGGGCATCCAGCAGAGCTACACGTATGCGGAACTGACGGACCTCGTGGCCCGGTTCGCCGGTGTCCTGCGCCGCAGCGGCGTCGGCAAGGGCGACCGCGTGGTGATCTACATGCCGATGATCCCCGAGGCCGTGATCGCGATGCTGGCCACCGCACGGCTCGGCGCCGTGCACTCGGTGGTCTTCGGCGGCTTCGCCCCCAAGGAACTTGCCGCCCGCATCCGCGACGCTGCCCCTGCGGCGGTGGTGACGGCGTCCGGCGGCATCGAGCCATCGCGCCGGATCGAATACCTTCCCGCCGTCGCCGAGGCCCTCGGCATCGCCGGCGCCCCGGACATCCCGGTGCTGGTCAAAGCCAGGGAAGGCTTCGCGTCCACCATGGCCTCCATGGCGGCCGAACAGCCCGGGTGGCTCGATTGGGACGCCGAGATGGCCACCGCCGAGCCTGCCGCGCCGGTGGATGTCACGGCCACGGATCCGCTGTACATCCTCTACACCTCGGGCACCACCGGGGCGCCGAAGGGCGTGGTGCGGGACAACGGCGGCCATGCCGTGGCCCTGAAGTGGACCATGGAAAACATCTACGACGTCGGCCCCGGGGACGTCATGTGGACCGCCTCGGACGTCGGCTGGGTGGTGGGCCACTCCTACATTGTGTACGGGCCGCTGCTGGCCGGCGCCACCACGGTGCTGTACGAAGGTAAGCCGGTGGGGACACCGGACGCCGGCGCGTTCTGGCGGGTCATCGAGGACCATAAGGTCAACGTGCTGTTCACCGCGCCCACCGCGCTGCGCGCCATCCGAAAAGCCGACCCTGAGGGCCAGCTCCTGGACAAGTACGACATTTCCAGCCTGCGGACCCTGTTCGCGGCCGGCGAGCGGCTGGACACAGACACCTTCCACTGGGCCTCCAGGGTCCTCGGCGTTCCGGTGGTCGACCACTGGTGGCAGACGGAGACGGGCTGGGCCATCTGCGCCAACCCCCGCGGCCTCGACGGTCTGCCGATTAAGGCCGGTTCACCGAGCGTCCCGATGCCCGGCTTCCGGCTCAACATCGTCGACGGCGGGGGCGGGGACGTCGAGGCCGGCACGGAAGGGAACATCGTCCTGGGCCTTCCGCTGCCCCCGGGCACCCTGACCACGCTGTGGCGCAACGACGAACGCTACATTTCCTCCTACCTGCAGGCGTTCGAAGGCTACTACGCCACCGGCGACTCCGGCTACCGGGACGAGGACGGCTATGTCTTTGTCATGGGCCGAACCGATGACATCATCAACGTCGCCGGACACCGGCTCTCCACCGGCGCCATGGAACAGGTGATCGGCCAGCACCCGGCGGTCGCCGAATGCGCGGTGATCGGCCTCGCCGACCCGCTCAAGGGCCAGCGTCCCAGCGGCTACGTGGTCCTCAAATCCGGTGTGGACATTCCCGAGGACCTTCTGGCCAAGGACCTGATTGCCCTGGTCCGGCGCGACATCGGGGCCGTGGCGGACTTCAAGCACGTCACCGTGGTCGACGCCCTGCCCAAGACCCGTTCCGGAAAGATCCTGCGCAAGACCATGCGCCAGATCGCCGACGGCGAGACCTACGTGGTGCCGTCCACGATCGAGGATGCCGGCGTGATCGACCGGCTGCTCGTAGCCCTGCGCCCCGGCCCGCCGTCGAGATGACACTTGGCGGCAGTGTTTCCGGGAATCATTGCCGCCAAGTGCCATGTCGATGACAGGAACCGCGGGGGAGCGGTGAAGCTTAGGGCCGCGGCCGTAACCAGCGGTATTCGTTCTCCGGCCGGCCGGGGGCGCCGTAGCGTGCGGCGCGGGAGACCGTTCCGGCATCGGCGAGGTACTCGAGGTAGCGCCGGGCGGTGACCCGGGACATGCCGAGCGCCTCCATGACTTCGCTGGCCGAGACCGCCCCGTCCTGCTCTTTGATGTAGTCCTGGACGGATTCCAGCGTGGATACGGCCAGGCCCTTGGGCAGCGACACTTCGGACGGGGCACGCAGGCTGGCGAAGGCCTGGTCCACATCGCTTTGGGACGCCCGGGCCCCCGCGACTCCGGTCACAGGGGAGGCCAGCTGCTCGCGGAATTGCCGGTAACTGGCGAGTTTGTCCGCAAACGTTGCGTAGGTGAACGGCTTGATCAGGTATTGGACCACGCCGGTGGCCACAGCACTGCGGACGATATTCAGTTCCCGCACGGCGGTGATGGCGATGATGTCCGCGAAGAGCCCGGCCGCCCGCATCCGGCGTGCGATGTCCAGCCCGTGCAGGTCCGGGAGGTTCATGTCCAGCAGTACCAGCTCCACCGGATTGCCCGCCGCCGCGAAATCCGTGAGCAGGCGCAGCGCGGACTGCCCGTCCGGCGCGGAGCCGGCCAGGGTGAAACCGTCCAGCCGTTCAATGTAGGCGGCGTGCGCCGCGGCGGCGATGGGCTCGTCTTCGACGACGAGCACCCTGATCTCGCTCATGGCTGTCCCTCTGTTGTGACCGGCAGCGTTGTGACCGGCAGCGTGACGCGGAAGAGCGCCCCGGCCGGGCTGGTGATTGTCATGGTACCGCCCAGCCGCTGCACTGCCTGGCGGACCAGGGCCAGCCCGAGGCCACGTCCGAAAGGTCCCGGTGTCTTGGTGCTGAAGCCGTGACGGAAGATGTCGTCCACGGCCGAGGGGTCGATTCCCGGGCCGCTGTCTTCCACGGTGATCTCCAGCGCGGACCCGGTGGACTCGACGGTCAGCTCCACGAGCCTGGGCGCCGGCGCCTCGGCCGCGGCGTCGATGGCGTTGTCCAGCAGGTTTCCAAGGATGGCTACGAGATCCTGCACGGCCAGTCCGGTCACCGACGTGGAGCCGCCTGCGTTCAGGATCAGTTCGACGCCGCGCTCGTGCGCTTCGGCGGCCTTGCCCATGATCAGGGCGCCGAGCACCGGTTCCTCGATGGAGCTGACAATGTCATCCGTCAGACTCTGGCTGAGTTCCAGATCCTTCGTGGCGAAGTCCAGCGCCTCGGGGGTACGCCCCAGTTCCATGAGCGAGACGATCGTGTGGAGCCGGTTGGCATGTTCATGCGTCTGTGCCCGCAGGGCGTCGGAGAGCGTGTGCATGGTTTCGAGTTCGCTGCCCAGGGATTCGATTTCGGTGCGGTCCCGGATGGTGGCCACAGTGCCGTAAACATGGGCGCCGGAAGCCGCTCCCCGCTGGCGGGCTCCGGCCGATGCGGGTCCGACCGCCGGGCCTTGGTTGACCACCAGGATCCGTGAGCCGGTCAGGTGGATCTCGTCGTGCGCGGTACGCCCGGATTCGAAGAGTTCCTTAAGGCTGGGTGCCAGCGGCAACTCCGCGAGGGAGGGCGCCTCCGGGCGCCTGCCGTCTGGCGCGCCGGGGGCATGCGTGCCGGCAGCGGCGTCGGAGGCCTGCTTCTTCAGCCCCAGCAGTTCGGCGGCCTGATCGTTGTACATCACCACTTTGCCCTTGGGGTCGATGAGGATCACGCCCTCACGCACCGAGTGAAGCACCGATTCGTAGTACGCGAAGAGCTGGCCCAGTTGCTCCGGGCCCCAGCCGCGGGTCACCCGGCGCAGGTAGCGCCCGAGCAGCCAGGACGCCACGGAACCGCCTACCAGCAGCGCCAGAGCGATGGCCAGCAGCGCCGGCAGCCTGCCGGAGACTGCCACGTCCACGGTCCGGACGGTCACGCCAGCGGCCACGAGTGCCCGGACCTTGCCGTCCGCATCCTTGACAGGGGCGATGGTGCGCACCGAGGGGCCGAGGGTGCCGGCCGTGACCTCCGTGAACACCTGGCCATTGAGGGCCGCATCGATCGAACCGATATACGGCTTGCCCAGTTCCTCATCGCGCGGATGGGTCCACCGCGTGCGGTCCGGGGCCATGATCGTGACGAAATCGGCGTCGGCATCCTTCATGATTTTGAGGGCATACGGCTGGAGCAGGGCCGTGGGGTCGGTGGCGCCCGCCGCCTCGAGGACGAAGGGGGCGTCGGCCACCGTCGTGGCTATGCCGGCCATCCGGCGGCCGGCCTCGTCGTAGGCGTGGTCGCGCGCGTCGACGAACGTGGCCGTGCCGACGATGGCCGTCAGGGCCACCACGAACAGCAGTTGGGCCACAAACAGCCTGCGGGCGATGCTCCAGCGCTGGATCATCAACACCTTCCATGACCAATATGAACGCAAGGGTGATGCGCGTCACCTTGTCATCAATGATGGGGGTACACGCAAGAACGGACGCGAGCGGACCCTAGCGGGAAGCTCACGAAAGTCCAGCCTATCCAAGGAGAACACCATGGCCTCTCAACGAGGAGAGTCAGCAGTACCGGCCGCAGCCCCGGCCAAGAAGCGCAAGGGACTGGACAAGTCCCACTACCTCTACATTGCAGTCATCGTCGCCGTGATTGCAGGTGCCGTTATCGGTCTGCTGTTCCCCGAGGTCGGCAAATCCCTCAAACCGCTGGGCGACGGCTTCATCAAACTCATCAAGATGATGATCGCTCCGGTGATCTTCTGCACGATCGTGCTGGGCATCGGCTCGATCGCCAAGGCCGCCACAGTAGGCAAGGTCGGCGGCCTGGCGCTTGCCTACTTCGTCGTCATGTCCACCTTCGCCTTGGCGATCGGCCTCGTGGTGGGCAACCTGATCCACCCGGGCGAGGGCCTCAAGCTCGCCCCCTATGATCCGAACAAGAAGGCGGCGGTCGACAGCACCGTTGACTTCCTGCTCGGCATCATCCCGGGCGACATTCCTGTGTTGCCGACTCTCCTCGCCGCGATCCTGGTCGGCTTCGCGCTGCAAAAGATGGGCCCTCAGGGAGCACCGATCCTCAAGGCGGTCGGTTATGGACAGGCCCTCGTGTTCCGCATCCTGATCATGATCATGTGGCTGGCCCCGGTCGGAGCCTTCGGTGCGATCGCCGCAGTTGTCGGTGCCACCGGCTTCCAGGCCATCATCAGCATGGCGACCCTGATGGGCGCCTTCTATGTCACCTGTGCCCTGTTCATCGTCGTGATCCTCGGTGGCCTGCTCAGGGTGGTCGCAGGCGTCAGCATCTTCAAGCTCATGAGGTACCTCGGCCGCGAATACCTGCTGATCTTCTCGACGTCCTCCTCCGAAGCGGCGCTGCCCCGCCTGATCGCGAAGATGGAACACCTCGGTGTGTCCAAGCCGGTCGTGGGCGTCACCGTCCCCACCGGCTACTCCTTCAACCTGGACGGCACCGCCATCTACCTGACCATGGCCGCGCTCTTCGTCGCCAACGCCATGGGCACGCCGCTGGATCTTGGTGCCCAGGTTTCCCTGCTGGTCTTCATGATCATCGCTTCCAAGGGTGCCGCCGGCGTCACCGGCGCCGGCCTGGCCACGCTGGCCGCTGGACTCCAGGCGCATGCACCTCAGTTGCTGGGCGGCGTGGGCATGATCGTAGGCATCGACCGGTTCATGTCCGAGGCCCGCGCCTTGACCAACTTCACCGGCAACGCCGTCGCCACGGTGCTGATCGGCACCTGGGTCAAGGAGATCGACGCCGGACGCGTGGACCGTGTCCTCGCCGGTGCCGAGCCGTTCGACGAAGTGACCATGCTCGCCGACCACATCGGTGGGCAGGAAACCGTCGAACAACCGACGCAGCCGGTCCTGGCACACGCCTGAACCCCAGGCCGGACACCGGCCTGAACCGCGGCCTGAACCCCGGCCGCGGCCGGACCGGACATCAAACCGCCAGATGACGCCAAAGCGCCCGGCAGCTAAGCTGCCGGGCGCTTTGGCGTTCGGATCAGCGCTCGTCTGCGCCGAATGGGGTCACCACTGTCCGGCGGGGCGTCCCGGCGTCGTCGTAGTTCAGTGTGCTGACACGGACGCCGTACAGCGCCGAGAGCTGCGCGTCGGCGAGTAGCGGCCCGGCAGGACCAGTCACCACCCCCTCGGCGCCCATGAGGACCACCGAGTCTGCGAGGAACAGGGCGTGGTCCGGGTGATGGGTGCTCACCAGCAGCGACATCCCGCTCCGCACGAGTTCCCTCAGGAGCTGGAGGACCCGGACCTGGTTTTTCAGGTCCAGCCCGGTGGACGGCTCATCCAGGACAAGGAGCCGCGAACCTCCCGCGACGGCCCGTGCAATGAGGACCAGCTGCTGCTCGCCGCCGCTCAGGGTCGGGAACAGCCGGTCGGCCAGGGCGGCGATCCCCACCCGGTCCATGGCCTGGAGGGCGGCAGCCCTGTCCCGGGTGCCGGGGGAGCGGAAGACGCCGATGTGACGGGCACGGCCCATGACCACCATGTCCAGGGCCGGGTAGCCGAACGTGCTGCCACGCGCCTGGGGAACATAGCCGGCCGTCTCGGACCGGCGCACCGCCCCCTCCTGGACGGCCAGCATGCCCGCCGCGCAGCGCACCAGCGTCGTTTTGCCGCTGCCGTTTGGCCCCAGGACCGCCGTCACGGTGCCCGGCGGCACCGAGAAGCTCAGATCCTTGAACACCCAGTTCTGCGGTGAATAGCCAAACCCGGCACCGCGTAGTTCAAGCACCGTCCCAGATCCTCTCCCTGTTCCGGCGCAACAGCACGAAGAAGACCGGCGCCCCGATTAGGGCGGTGAGGACTCCTAACGGGATTTCACCGGCCGTTGCGGTGCGCGCAATGGTGTCTATGGCGATGAGGTACGCCCCGCCCAGCAGGAATGAGACCGGCAGCAGGACGCGGTGGTCCGGGCCCACCCACATCCGCGCCAGGTGCGGGATGACCAGCCCCACCCAACTGATGACGCCGCTGACGGCCACGGCCCCTGCCACCATGAGGGCCACGGCGGAGAGGACAGCCCAGCGCAGCGGACGCGGCCGGAGGCCCAGGGCCGCGGCGTCGTCGTCGCCGAGCGAGAGCACATTGATCCGCCACCGCAGTGCCAGCAGGACGACGCCGCCGGCAGCAATCGGAATGAAGGCCACCAGTACCTTCGCCCAGGTTGCGGTGGCGACACTGCCAAGCAGCCAGAAGACGATTGCGGGAAGGGTGGTGAACGGGTCCGCCAGATACGTCACCAGGGCCACCAGGGCGGAGAAGAACGAGGCCGTGACGATTCCTCCGAGGACGACCATGAGGATGTGGGTGCCGCCCCGGCCGGACGTGATGAGGAAGACGATGGCCAGTGCCAGCAGCCCGAAGCCGAACGATCCGCCCACGAGGGCCACCGGACCCAGGCCCAGCAGCAGGGCCAGGGCACCACCGAAGGAGGCACCGGATGAAACGCCGATGACCTCCGGACTGACCAGGGGATTACGGAACACGGCCTGCAGCGCCGCACCGCCAAGTGCGAGGCCACCACCCACCAGCAGGGCCAGCAGGACCCTGGGCAGCCTGACCAGCAGCACCACGTTTTCCTCGGCAGCGGGAAGGCTTGAGCCCAAGGGAACTATCCGGGAGGCCAGGATTTCCGCGACATGGGCGAGGGACACGTTGTAGCGGCCGCTGGCGAGGGCAAGCGCCGACACGGCGGCCAGGACGGCCGCTGAGAGCAGGCATGGACCGATGACCTGGCGCAGCCTCGGTCCGCGGCGGCCGCCAAGGTGTCCCGTGGTCAGAGGCTGGGCCTCACGAAGCATCGAACTGCCGGTAGTTGGCCGAGATGCCATTGGCTTCAGTCCACAGGATCTTGTCCGTCTCCGGCGCTGATGGCCGGTAGCGGTACAGGAAATCGAAGTAGTCGCTGGTCTGGTCCCTCAGCGCGGACCGGCTGCCGGAGGGGAAACTGATATCGCTGAGCCAGCGCCACATCAGGGGTGACTCCTGGCCCGGGGGATCCCAACGGTACCCGCCCAGCGGCACCTTGTACACGCGCCGGGAACGCACGGCGGACACGCTTTGCCACACCGGATTGCCGTAGACGTCCGCGGGCATCGCGTCGTCGAAGTTCCCCAGCAGGATGATCTCCGGATCCCATGCCAGGACCTGTTCGACGTCGACCCCCACCATGCCCTTGCCCTGGAGGCCCTGCGGGCCGGTTGCTGGATTGTGGCCGCCGATGAGCTTGATGTAGAAGTCGTTGTAGCTGTCGTTTCCGGCAACCTTGAGCCCGCCGCTGAACCTGTTGAAGTAGATGATGCCCGGGCCGCCGGTGCCGCGGGAGGCGGCCTCGGCCTGGATGGACCTCTGTTGCTCGTCGCTGCGCGCCTTCATCTGCGCGGCCCGCTCCGGGTGCCCCAGCATCGTCGCGAACAGCGCGGTCCAGGTGTCCACATCCTGCTGCGTACCGGTGTTCGTGATGCCCAGGACCTTCATCCCGGCTTGTTCCAGCGGTGCCGTAAGTTGCGCATCGCTCCACTGGACCACGACGTCCGGGTTCAGTGCCCGGATGCTTTCGACATTGGGCGTGAAATCGGTAGTGGCGATGTCGTGCGGAATATTCAGGGCCTCCGGGTACATGGTGCCCATGGCGCCGTCACGCATGGCAACCCAGGAGGCGTTATGCATCCCGGCGAGATGGCTTGCGCCCTGGTCGACGGCGGCGAGCAGGGAGGCGGCCGGCATGGGAATGGTCACCACCCGGGTGACCGGGCGGTCGAAACTCAGCACGGTCCCGCGCTGGTCCGTGACCTGGATCCCGGCCGAACCGGCGGCGGAACCCGGTGGCGAGGTACCTGCCGGTGGCATTGACAGTGGTGTTGGCTGCGGCGGCGTGCTTCCCGGGGCGCAGGAAGCGAGGAACAGCGCCCCTCCGCCGTAGAGGGCCGCTGCCAGTACTGATCGTCGGTTGGCTTCGGGGATGTTCATCGGCCTACCTCCCGGGAAGGACCGCACACGAGCGGCCATTCGCTCCGCGCCAGCCATGGCAGTGTTTCCAGCCACGACAGTGTTCCAGGCACGGCATTCCCTCACAGCATCTGCCGAATGCGCAGGGGTGTCAATGCCGGCAACGCGGACATTGTTTGCCGATGGGCGGCGGTGCTAGCCTCGCACATATCCCCTGTGAAACGAGGCCACGGGATGCAAGTCAATGGCGCTCAACTCTTTGTCCGGTACGCATATCCGCCGAATTCGCGGGGCAGCTGCGGGCCGCCGGACAGCGATGCGCTGCTGCACTATGGCCAGTCGGGGGTGACGGACGCGGGCCTGCGGGAACTGGCCAAGGGGTTCGCCGGCGCCTGGCCGTATCTGGAGCTCATCGCCGGTGCCACGGGCAACCCGGACCCGCTTGACTACCCGGTAGTGGAGGCCTACTGGGTGGGAAACACGCTGCTGGACTCCGTGGGTGTGCGCAGCATCGGCAATTCCATGGAGGACAGGTTCCGAGCACGGACCGGCCATCAGTTTCCGCATCTCATGGAAGGGGTCCTGGCCGGCGGCGTACCGCACCACAGCTTCCATGTGCTGGAAATCTATCCGTGGCTTGGACTGTTGCGCGATGATCGGCGCTCATCCACGGCCCTGAACGTCCTTGACCAATGCCGCATCCGGTGGGGCGAAGTGGTGGCCGTCGAAGGGGACAGCGCCCTGGTGCGCTCCCGGCCCCTGGTCTGGGACGGGATGGCGCTCTCGCTCGGCGAACCGGTGATCGAGACGGCCAAGTACGCCGTGGCCGGGTCCGGCTTCATCGCTGACCTCACGGCAGGCGACATGGTGTCCCTTCACTGGGACTGGGTGTGCGACCGGCTGGGGCCGGCGCAGCTCCACCGGCTCCAGCACTACTTTGCGCGCCACCTCAAGATCGCCAACTCCGGCGTGGAGCATCGCGGCGCCGCGATTGCACTCGAACAGTGAATACAGAACAGTAAGGGGGGAGCGCAGGCTACGGGACGTTGTCGGTGGGGTCCGGGCCCCGTCCCATGAGCTCCAGTCCCGTCATGGCACGGTCGGCGCCAGCCTGGTCCACGCGCTCCAGGGCGAAGCCCATGTGGATCAGGACCCACGTACCGCTCTCCAACGGGCCGTCGTCGAGGAGCCCAATGTTGATCTTTCGCTGCACGCCTGCCACATCCACGAGGGCCAGTTGCCCGTTGTAGCCGTCGATCACTTCGATGATCCGGCCCGGTATTCCCAAGCACATCCGCGCTTCCTCCTCAGCCTGCTTCATCCGAACCGGCGCTCGCGGTCGCTGCGTCCGCGCACGTTATGTGGGCCGTGACCAGTGTGCGCACTGCCTCCACGGCTGCCGGGACGGCGCGGGACACGTCCTCGGTCAGCTCCATGCCGTCGTCTGTTCGCCCCGCGATGCAACCCACCAGGTAGGTCTCCGGCAGCGATCCGCCCAGGATGCGGAGGCGGCGCAGGACAGCCAGCGGGTCCATGCCATGCGGATCGAACTCCGGGTTGACCGGCAGGCCGGCCGGCGTGAGCGGTCCGCCGGGTTCCAGATCCTCCGCCCGGATCTTGAGGATCCGGAGGGTCCCGGCGCTTGTGCTTCCGTCCGCCGGGGCCGGAAGCACATCCACGAGCACCAGCGCATCCACCCCGTCCAGGAGATCGTAGGCGAGGTGCAGCCCGCGGACCCCGTAGTCCCTCACCTGAACGTGCTCTGGCACCCAGCCGGGCAGGCTTGACGCCTCCTGCGCCAGGCGGCGGGCGACGGCCGGTCCGAATCCGTCGTCGCGGAGGAACACGTTCCCCACGCCCGCCACGAGAACCCTGCTCACAGCGGGCTCACATGCTGCGCATTCGCATGTAGCGCTTGATGTCCGGAATCGAACGCAGTCCGACGACGGCCACTGCCAGGCCCGCGGCCAGCAGGAGCACGACGGTCATGATGCCCAGACCTTTCATGATGATGGTTCCTTTCCGTTGTCCGGGGGCTGCGCCGCGGCGAGCGGCACGAGTTCCTCGGGGGCGAAATACAGATACCGGCCGTACCATTCCTGCAGTTCGGCCGCCGGGTCGGCTTCGAGGACCACCGCGACGTGCGTTCCGCCGTCGACGTCGAAGTGGACTCCTGTGACACGTCCCGATTTACCGGCGAAGAAGAGGTCCTGCGCATCGGCGCGGCGCAGTGGAACAACCCGCACCCGGCTGCCGCGTGAGACCTGGACGCCGTCGATGAAGACAGTGTCCGATTCCGGATCCACGGCTGCGTCCCGGGCCGGATCCCACCACGGCGTATCGGCGCCGGTGTTCGCGGCGGCGCCGTTGCCCGGGACGGAAAATTCAGGGACGGACAATTCCGAATCTGAATATTCCGGAACGGCGAAGCCGGGGAACTCGTCGTACCCGGACGTCCCGGGTCCGCGGGGCGAACCGGCGTGCGGGTTCCGCAGGATGCCGTGCAACTGCTGGAGCTCCTCTGCTGTCATGTTTTCGCAGCGATCGATGATCGCTGCCGCCCGGGCATCGGTTGACCGGGCTTCCGCCTTTTCCTCATCGGTCAGCGTGAGCACCCGGAGGGTCAGGATTTCATCGATCTCCGTCGCGTCGAACAGTTCCACGGTGCTCTCCGGCGCCACCGCGGGGTGGTCATAGAGGATGATCGGGGACAGGAGCAGGACATCGCGCTGCCCCTCGGGGCCGGCGAGCACGGGCCAGCAGCGGTGCTGGCGGCACGAAGCCGCCGCCGCCGACGCCCACTGCGGCGGATCGATCACCGAGAGGAAGTCGGCGTCGTGGACTGCGAGCAGGACGTGGGCTCCGATGAACGAGAGCTCGATGGCGGACCGCTTGTCGGTGGTTGCTGCCGCCGTGTTTTCGACCGTGACCCTGAGCCGCCACAGCGGACCTGCCGCCGGCACCGGTGTCGCCACTTGCGTCGCCATCAGGCGCAGCTCCCCGCGGAGCGTCCGACGCCGGCGTACGAGCCTGCCGGCGGTGGCGCCGCGGGTGTCCCGTAAGGGCTCGATGTCCTCGGTCGCCGGGACGTTGACCGGCGCGCGCACGCCCGCGGCAAGTTGGCCGAGGCTGTACGGCCCGAGCGTGATCTCCTGATCCGTGGCCTCGTCCCAGCTGAGCCACCGGGACGGGCCGACCAAGAGTTCATCGACGGGTGTGAAGCCGCCGTCATCCGCGCGCTCGGCGGACCTTGTCTGCAGGTGCAGGAAGCGAAGATGGACTTCGACCCGGGCTGCGGGTCCCGGCTCGAGGAGGCAGTCCGCTGCCATGTCCGGCTCTTCACCGGCGCCGGCGGCTGCCGCGCCCGGCGGCCCAAGCACCCCGAACTGCCAGCGGGCCTGGTTCTTGGCGGACGAGGCGCGGTACGGGTACAGGAGGTACCCCTCATAGAGGACAGCGTCGGCGACGGCGCGTGCCAGGCTGAGGCCGGCGTTCACGGTACCGGGTCACCCGCCCCGGCCAACAGGCCCTCGATTGCCGCCTCCCAGGAAGTCAGGCCGTGGACCGCCTTGTACCTGGCCAGGGCCGCCAGGACGTCGCGGTCCAGGCGGATCCATCCCTGGTTGGGGAAGAATGCGTCTATCAGCGAGCGCCAGACGGCCACGGGCAGGGCGTACCGCGCTTCCCGGTCCCAGGGAATCTGCTCGACGCCGAAGCCCGCCGCGCCGCGCGTGAAAACTGTCCCGGAGAAGAGGAACTCCAGCGGAACGGTCCCGTCCCGCAGGGAGTTCAGGTACTTTGCCGCGGCGACCTCGAAATCGAAGGTGCAGGGGAGCGGCAGGTCAACCTCGACGCTGTCCGCAAATCCCTGCACCAGGACGCTGCTGTGCATCCACATGAAGGGCTTGAGGGTGGTGGGCCACCGCCCGCGGTTGCCGAAGAGTTCCAGCAGCCCGGCTTCCTCGTCGGCGTCGTAACCGCGGCGTTGGGCCAGGATCCGCACCTGGCAGCGCAGGGCCATGGCGTGGATGGCGGCGCCGCTTCGCTCCTGGATCCGCAGGCGCGCGGTCAGCTGGGGTGCGGCCGCGTAGGGCTCGGGGGTGATGTCCAGCACGCTGAATTCGAGGTCAACCATGGCGTCCCTCCTGCTCTGCCTGGGCCGGAGCGGGGGCGGGCCTGCTGCGGCTGCTGATCCGGTCGAAGAAGCCGGCGAGCTCCTGGCGGGACTCCTGGCCGCCGTCGAAGCCCTTCCACACCCGCCGCAGGCGGCCCACCAGCTCGTAGCACGTATCGATGGGGACCAGATGGCAGTCCGCCCGGTCCCGCTCGGGGCCGGGGGAGCGGATCAGCAGGGCTTCCGTGTCGGGGGCGAGCATGGCGATTGCCGGGTTGGCGGCTTGGACCGATGCCCAGGCGTTCAGGGGAAGTTCCGACTCCGTGGCGCCCGCCGGGCTCGGGTAGAAAGCAGCGGTCCGGCCCAGCGCCGAGTTGAAGAAGAAAAATGCCAGTCCCACCGGGATTTCCAGCTCGTCCCACTGGGCCTGCCCGAGCTCGAAGGGCTCGAATGAGACGTAGCGGTCAGGGACGGAACGGTAGCGCAGATGGGCCGACGAGTCCGTGAACAGCAGATAGCAGGGCCGGCACGTGCACAGCAGGGAGCGGCTCTCCAGATCCACCACATGCTGGTGGGCCTCCGGAATGGGCTCCGCGCACATCTCGCAGCGCTCGCCGGCAGGCTGGGCCGGGCGGGTGGAAGCTATCCGGCGGAGCACGGAGAGCGCCGACGTTCCCCCGGCTCCTGTACCGCCCGTGGGCTCCCTCCCGGCTCCTGTGCCGCCCGTCGCCGGCCTCCCGGTTCCCGGCGGCGCCGTCATTCCCGGCTCCGTTCCCGTGCCGCGGCGTTCATTTGCGGCACCTCACAGCGGGTCCGCGGTGGTGGGAACGGCCACGGAGGGAACACCGTCGCGGAGCAGCAGTGGTAGAGGATCAAGATGCAGTGCCTTGTCCTCGAGGCAGGCCCCGGCCTTCCGGACGTCGAAGTGGCTGCGGCAGTGCGGGCAGCGCAACAGCCCGCCGCCCACCGGGGCCGCCAGTGCACGCTGCAGCGAGGCGCCCGGCATGGAATGGGTGCAACGGGGGCAGCGGTCCACAAACGCGTAAACGTCCGGGCCGATCCGGCAGGTGAGCACCTCGACGCCCGCCACCAGGAAGCCCGCGACGCTCCCGGACTCGAGTTCAGCGAGGGCCGGGACCGCCTGCCACGTGCCGGAGGCCGGCGTGGCGGCGTCGTGCGCCGTCCAGTCCGGTGCGCCGGCGTCGGACGGGCCGCCGTCGTGGCCGCCCAGCCCGTCCAGCCTGGAGCGCAGGGCACCGACCGGGATCAGGGCAGGTACGGCGGCGGGGGCCGCCTCCTCCACTTCGATGGCGGTCACCTCCGGCGCCGCGGTTTCTATCGCGTCCTCGACGGCGAGTTTGAGAGTGACCGACGACGACGGACAGCCCTGGCAGCTGCCCAGCAGCCTCAGCCGGACGACGCCCTCTTCGCTGATGCCGAGAAGCTCCACATCCCCGCCGTGCGAGCCGAGGTAAGGCCGGACTGAGTCGAGGGCGGCGGCGACCCTCCCGGGCAGGTCCACGGGGTGCAGTCCGTGGATCAGCAGCAGGCCGGACACCAACGGGTCCGACGTGAGAGCGGACACCGTTCCAGAATCGAGCACACCCTGCGCATCCAGCACATGCAGGATTCGTTCCAGCCCGGCACCGTACAGCTCCGTTACCTGCCGGACCAGTTCCTCTGCCCGGTCCCGGGCCACAGGACCGCCGGAACCCAGCGCATCGAGGAGCGAACTGATCCGTTCACCGGCCGAGCCCAACAGATTCTCCCGGTCCATGGCGGGCTACTCACCGGTGAGCGACTGCGTGGGGGAGTGCAGCAGGTCCAGCGTCTGCCCGTCCCCCAGGTACATGTGGACGCCGCACGGCAGGCAGGGGTCGAAGCTCCGGACGGTGCGCATGATGTCGATGCCCTTGAAATGATCGCGGTCGTTCTCCTCGAAGATGGGCTGGCCCTGCACCGCGTCCTCGTACGGACCCGGCGTTCCCTCGGAGTCGCGCGGGCTCGCGTTCCATGGCGTCGGCGGGTAGGGATGATAGTTGGCGATCTTGCCGTCGCGGATCACCATGTGGTGGGAGAGCACGCCGCGGACGGCTTCGGTGAAGCCGCAACTGATGGCTTCGTCCGGGACCTCAAAGGACTCCCAGGTCTTGGTGCGGCCCGCCCGGATCTCCTCGAGTGCCTTTTCGGCGAAGTGCAGTGCAGCGGCGGCCGCGTAGGCCTGGAAATAGGTCCGCGCCCGGTTGCGTTCCAGCGTGTTGCTCCACTGCGGGATCTTCCATTCCAGGGTCACCGGGCCCTTCAGCGCCGTCTTGGGCAGCTCGATCTGGACGCTGCTGCCCGTTGACTTGAGGTAGCCGGTCTCGACGAGTCCGGCAAGGGCGGTGGACCACAGCCGGGCAAGCGGCCCGCCGCCGGTATCCAGCGCCAGATTGTTTTCGCCGTCAGACCACCGTGGCGACATTACCCAGCTGTACTTGTCCTCCAGGTCGCGCTTCTGCGGCCGCGGGTTGGTGTGCTGGTTCCAGGGGTGCCGGCGGTCCACCGGGTTGCCCAGCGGATCACGGGTGACGAACATTTCCTGGTCGCCCCAGTCCTCGTAGTACGACGAGCCCAGCATGATGCGGATCCCCAGATTGATCCGCACCAGGTCCGTGGTCACGAGTTTGCCGTCCACCACCACCCCGGGGGTGACGAACATCTTCCGGCCCCACTCCGTCATGTCCTTGTAGGCGAAATTGCAGAACTCCGGATCCTGGAAGGAACCCCAGCAGCCCAGCAGGGTGCGCCGCAGCCCCACATGCTCGTAACCGGGAAGTGCCTCATAGAAGAAATCGAACAGGTCGTCGTGCATCGGCACGACCTTCTTCATGAACTCCACGTAGCGCATGAGCCGGGTGATGTAGTCCGTCATCAGTTGGATCGTCGCCACGGTGCCCACGCCGCCCGGGTAAAGCGTGGAGGGATGGACATGCCGGCCCTCCATCAGACAGAACATTTCCCGGGTCATCCGGCTCACCTGCAGCGCCTCGCGGTAGAACTCCCCGGTGAACGGGTTCAACGAGCGCATGATGTCCGCGATGGTGCGGTAGCCGTGCTCGGCCGCGTGAGGGGCCGGCGTGTTCTCGGCTTTGGCGAGCACCGCCGGGTTGGTTTCGGAGACCATCTTCTCGCAGTAGTCAACGCCGACCAGATTCTCCTGGAAGATGTTGTGGTCGAACATGTACTCGGCAGCCTCGCCCAGGTTGACGATCCATTCGCCGAGGTGCGGAGGCTTCACCCCGTAGGCCATGTTCTGCGCGTAGCAGGAGCACGTGGCGTGGTTGTCGCCGCAGATTCCGCAGATCCGGCTCGTGATGAAGTGGGCGTCCCGGGGGTCCTTGCCGCGCATGAAGATGGAATAGCCGCGGAAAATCGATGACGTGCTGTGGCATTCCACCACTTCGTTGTTCTTGAAGTCGACCTTGGTATAGATGCCGAGGCTGCCGACGATCCTCGTGATCGGGTCCCAGGCCATCTCCACCAGGTTTTCGCCCGCGGAACCGTCCGCCGAAGGCATCGGAATCGTCGAAGTCATTGCATTGCCTCTCTGCTTAGCGTCCCTACCAGGTCCGCTTGGCGCCGGTCAGCAGTTCATTGCCGGGTTTGCGCCAGCGTGGTTCCTGGTCCAGCGTGTGCTTCGTGATGTTCCGCAGTGTCCTGATGGTCTTGCCGTAGGGCATGACCGACGCGGTGGACAGTTTGCCGCCAGGAGGTTCGTCCATGAACGGCATGAATTTGTCCGGGAATCCCGGCATCGTGCAGCCGATGCAGATGCCGCCCACGTTCGGGCAGCCGCCGATTCCGTTCATCCAGCCACGCTTGGGCACGTTGCACTTGACCACAGGTCCCCAGCAGCCGAGTTTGACGATGCACTTCGGGGACCCGTATTCGGTGGCGAAGTCGCCCTGTTCGTAGTACCCGGCGCGGTCGCATCCCTCGTGCACCGTCTGGCCGAACAGCCACGTTGGCCGGAGTGCCTCGTCAAGGGGAATCATGGGTGCCTGCCCGGTGGCCTGATACAGCAGATATGTCATGGTCTCTGACAGGTTGTCCGGCTGGATGGGGCAGCCCGGGACGCACACGATCGGGATTCCGGCCTTGGACCGCCAGTCATATCCGAGATAGTCGGGCACCCCCATGGCCCCGGTGGGGTTCCCGGCCATGGCATGGATGCCGCCGTAGGTCGCGCAGGTTCCCGCCGCGATGATCGCCGTCGCCTTGGGGGCCAGCCGGTCCAACCACTCGCTGGTGGTGATCGGCTGTCCGGTCTCAAGGTTGTTGCCGAAGGCAGCCCAGTAGCCGCCCGCGGCGTGCAGCTTCTCATTCGGGATGGACCCCTCCACCACCAGCACGAACGGCTCCAGCTCGCCGCGGTCCGCCTTGCGGAACCACTCGAGGAAGTCGTCGGCTCCCTGCTGCGGGCCGCATTCGAAGTCGATCAGCGGCCAGTGCATGGCGATTTTGGGGAGTCCGGGAAGCGCCCCGAGGGCTATCTCCTCGACGCTGGGCTGGGTTGCCGCCGTCAGGGCCACGGAGTCACCGTCGCAGCTGAGTCCGGCGTTGATCCACAGGACGTGGATCAAAGTTTCTTCCGCTTTCAATGCAGTAGCTGTAGGCATCGTTGCCTCCTTCGGAGCCCCGCCCTGCGGCTGCGGCTCGAATGTTGCGTCAGCAGGTCAAACGCGTAGTCCACCGGAGCGCGGTGCGCTCCCGACGGCGGCCGTCGCCGCGTGGGGATTCTTCCGGATCCACTCCAGCCAGCCATCCATGCCTTCGCCGGTGGTAGCTGACAGGGTCAGGACGTCGACGCCGGGATTCAGCCGGCGCGCCTGGCCAACGCAGCGCTCGACGTCGAACTCCACGTAGGGGAGCAGGTCTGCTTTGTTGATGATCACCAGGTCGGCAGCCAGGAACATGTGGGGGTATTTCTGCGGTTTATCATCGCCCTCCGTAACTGAGATCACGACGACCCTGGCCGATTCGCCGAGGTCGAACAATGCCGGGCACACCAGGTTGCCCACGTTTTCGATGAAGACTGTGGAGCCGGGTCCAGGGTCCAGTGCGTCCAGGGCCCGCTGCAGCATCCCGGCATCCAGGTGGCAGCCTGCTCCGGTGTTAATTTGGATCACCGGCCGCCCCGTGGACCGGATCCGGTCGGCGTCCAGCGAAGTCTCCTGGTCGCCTTCAATGACACCGATGTCCAGTTCTCCGGCCAGTTCCCGGATGGTCCGCACCAGGAGCGTGGTCTTGCCGGCCCCGGGGGAACTCATGACATTGAAGGCCCGGATGCCGCGTCCTTCCAGCCATCCCCGGTTCCGTGCGGCCAGGAGGTCGTTCTTGGCGAGAAGATTCTCCTCCAGGGAAATGAGCGTCCGTCCATCAGGCGCGTGGCTGTGCCCGTCAGGCCCGTGATCGTGCGGATGTTCGTGCCCGTGATCGTGGGGATGCGGATGGGGATGCGGATGCTCGTGCGGGGCTGCAGCAGCGTGCACCGTATTCTGCACTGTTCCGTCGTGCACTGTTCCGTCGTGCACCGTTCCGTCGTGCACCGTTCCGTCGAGGTCGGAAACCCTTGTTCCGGCGTCGTCGCCGCATCCGCACGTCGCACACATACCTATGCAACCTCCACCGACGTGACCAGGAGTTCCCGGCCGCTGACGATTTCGACATCGGCGCTGCCGCACGGACAGAGCAGAAATATGTCCTCGAGGACGAATTCGTCGCGGCAGCTGCGGCACCTGGCCCGGCCCTCGGATTCATCGATAGTGAGGGCTGCCCCGGCCAGCGGCGTGTCAGCTGAAACCACTTCGAAGCAAAAGCGCACTGCGTCCGGCAGGACACCGCTCAAGGGGCCGATTCGCAGGTTGACGCCCGTGACGGGGCGGTCGCCGGTCCGGTTCAGGACCGCCTCCACAAGACTTTGGGTAATCGCAAGTTCGTGCATGAGCTGCTGCCACCTCGTCGTTTCAATGTAGGCCCGCGGGGTACAAACTTCAATATGCCTGCACTAGGCTCGGAGCCGCCCCTCGCCGGCTGTCTTCCTCCCGTAGCCGCTCCCGCCAAAGCTGCCGGCGTGCTCCGGCCGTCGTGCCCGGCCGGAGGCCGCAACCTTCGACTTCAACCAGAACGTCAAGGCACAGCGCCCGCGCCAGTGTCAAGGTCCGGCGAATACCGTGTCGGGCGCTGTAACCTTGGGAGGAACGCGCTGGGCTCTGGGAGCCCGGAGGCGGCAATATGAAGCACGACAATCACCGTCATCGAAAGTGTGGATAGATACGTGAGCAGCGAGCAGGGTTCAGCAACTCTGGAAGGCACCGAATTCGACCTGGAAGACGCCGTTATGGGTCCCACCGGGCGGCCCCATCGCGACTTTCCGGAGCCCGCACCGCTGTCTTCCCACGGTCCTGCGCGGGTGATTGCCATGGTGAACCAGAAGGGCGGCGTGGGCAAAACCACGTCCACGATCAACCTCGCCGCAGCCCTGGCCGAATACGGCCGCCGGGTGCTCCTGGTCGACTTCGATCCGCAGGGTGCCCTGTCCGCCGGCCTGGGCACTAACCCGCACGAGCTCGATCTCACCGTTTACAACGTGCTGATGGACCGCAAAGTGGACATCCGCGACGCCATCCAGAAGACCGGCGTGGAAAACGTGGATCTGCTCCCTGCCAACATCGACCTCTCCGCCGCCGAGGTGCAGCTGGTCAACGAAGTGGCCCGCGAGCAGGTCCTGGACCGTGCGCTGAAAAAGGTCGAAGACGATTACGACGTCGTCCTGATCGATTGCCAGCCCTCACTCGGGCTCCTCACGGTCAACGCGCTGACCGCCGCCCACGGCGTCATCATCCCGCTCATCTGTGAATTCTTCGCCCTGCGCGCCGTCGCGCTGCTCGTGGAAACCATCGACAAGGTCCAGGACCGCCTCAATCCGCGCCTGCAGGTCGACGGCGTGCTCGCCACGATGTACGACGCGCGGACCCTTCACAGCCGGGAAGTGATCGCCCGCCTGGTGGAGGCCTTCGGTGACAAGGTCTTCGAAACCGTCATCAAGCGCTCCATCAAGTTCGCCGACGCCACGGTTGCAGCCGAGCCCATCACAACCTACGCGGGCAACCACGTCGGTGCCGACGCCTACCGCCGCCTGGCCAAAGAGCTGATCTCGCGCGGCGGCGCGCCCTAGCCAGGATCGTGGCAGGCGCCTTCTCTCCGCCAGCGGAGCTCGACATGCCGGCGACTCTCGACATGCCGGCGGAGTTCGACACACGCGCGGATTCCGCGCAGTCCGCAGGCCCGGCCGTCCCCGCAGCACCTGACCTGGCTGCGTCGTCCGGGAAGAAGCCCGGATTCGAAGTGCGGCTCGCCAACTTCACCGGCCCGTTCGACCTCCTGCTCGGCCTGATCTCCAAGCATCAGCTGGACATCACCGAGGTGGCGCTGTCCACGGTCACAGACGAATTCATCAAGTACATTCGAGGCCTGCAGCAGCTGGGGGAGGAATGGGCACTGGATGAGGCCAGCGAATTCCTGGTGATTGCGGCCACGCTCCTGGACCTCAAAGCGGCCCGGCTGCTGCCCGCAGGCGAGGTCGAGGACGATGAGGACATTGCCCTGCTGGAGGCCCGGGACCTCCTGTTCGCCCGGCTGCTGCAGTACAAGGCTTTCAAACACGTGGCCGGCATGATCGGCTCCACCCTTGAGCTCGAAGCCCGGCGGTATCCCCGGCAGGTTGCCCTGGAGGGACACTTTGCTGCCCTCCTTCCGGAACTTCTTTGGCGGCACACCCCGGAGCAGTTCGCTTCCCTGGCCGAGGCGGCCCTCAAGCCCAAGGAGGCCGCCCCCACGGAAGTAGGCCTCGCGCACCTGCACGGTACGCCCGTGAGCGTCAAGGAACAGGCCGAGCTGCTGGGGAACCGGTTGCGGCTGGGGACGCCGCTGACGTTCCGGGCGCTGATCGCCGACGCCGAATCCACGCTGGTGGTGGTGGCGCGGTTCCTGGCCCTGCTGGAACTGTTCCGCGACCGCGCGGTGGGCTTTGACCAGCTGCTGCCGCTGGGCGAGCTGACCGTGCACTGGACGGCCGATGCCGAYGGGTGGAGCAGCGAAAACCTGAGTGAAGAATACGAGGACCAGCCGTGAACGAACGATTGCCGGACACCGAACCGGACGCCGAACCGGACACGCGGCCGGACGTCGAGAGCCTGCCCGGCGGGGCCCGCGCGGCCCTCGAAGCCGTCCTGATGGTGATCGACGAACCGGCCACAACCATGGCCCTCGCCGCCGGACTGGACCTGACGGTCGACGTCGTCGAGTCCCTCCTGGCTGAACTGCAGCGTGATTATAACGGCTATACTGTTAATGCCCCGGATGCGGACGTCGCCAGCCAGAACAGCACCAACACCAGTAGCAACACTGGCAAAACTGACGGCAACAATGCCGCCCCCCGGGGTTTTGAATTGCGGAATATCGCCGGAGGCTGGCGGATCTATTCCCGCGCGGAGTTCGCCGAGATCGTTGGCGGATTCGTGCTGGAAGGACAAACAGCCAGGCTGACGCAGGCGGCGCTCGAAACGCTCGCCGTCATCGCATACCGCCAGCCCGTATCAAGGGCGCGGGTGTCTGCAATTCGAGGAGTCAACGTCGACTCTGTCGTGCGGACGCTGACGCAGCGGGGGCTGATCGAGGACTCGGGAACTGATCCCGAATCCGGGGCAATCCTGTACCGCACGACATCGTATTTCCTTGAGCGGATGGGAATCGGCTCTGTGGCTGAATTGCCACAGCTTTCCCCCCACCTTCCGGGTCTGGAAGGCATCGAGGAGTACTACGACGCAGGAAGAATGTAAGAAGTATCTTGTGCGGGCACAACGTCTGCACAAGAGTATCCACCGGGCAGAATAATTTGCCCGGCCGGCGGGTGTTGTCGGGAGACAGCGGCCGCGGGCCACCAACGTAAGGACGGGTCATGACACAGGCGGGACGCCAGGGTTCACCACGTAACAGTTCGGGACGCAACAGTGCCGGACAAAGCAGTGCCGGACAAAGCAGAGGCCAGGGCAAGACCGCACGCGGCCCGGTCCAGGGCGGCGGACCGCGCGCCGCCGGCGGCAAGGGAGGCCGTGACTTCTCCAAGGGCGGCGGAGACCGCCCCTTCAAGCACCCCAAGCCTCGCGAAGAGGCCTTCATCGATCCGGACCTCCAGGGTCCCGACGGCGCGCCGTCGGCTGCCCGCCAGGCCTCCGCTGACTGGAAGTCCAAAGCGCCATCTGGCAAGGAAGCAGCCCGCAAGGCCGCCGCCCGCAAGCCCGGCTTCGGCAAGACCCCCGGCACCCCCGGTGCCCTCAAGCCCAAGCCGCGCACCGGCGCCGCCAAGTTCGCCGGTCCCCGGGCCTTCGGCAGCGAACGCTTCGGCCAGAACCTCGGACCGGTGAGCAAGCCAGTCCGCAACCGCGGACCGCGCCGCGAGGTGCCGCAGTCTGAGCTGCACGACGCCGACGGCACCCGCCTCCAGAAGGTCATGGCCTCCGCCGGAGTCGCCTCACGGCGCGTCTGCGAAGAAATGATTGCCGAAGGCCGCGTCGAGGTCGACGGCCAGGTGGTCACCGAGCTCGGCGTGCGCGTCGACCCGAAAACGGCAGTGATCCACGTCGACGGACTGCGCATCCAGCTGGACGAGAACATGGTCTACATGGTCTTCAACAAGCCCAAGGGCGTTGTCTCCACCATGGAGGACCCGGATGGCCGCCCGTGCATCAGCGATTTCGTCCGCAACCACCACGGCGAACGCCTGTTCCACGTGGGCCGGCTCGACGTCGCCACGGAAGGGCTGCTGCTCCTGACGAACGACGGCGAGCTTGCCAACCGCCTGACGCACCCGTCCTACGAAGTGCCCAAGACCTACCTCGTGCAGGTCCGCGGGCCGTTCCCGCAGGGCATCGGCGCCGAACTCAAGGCCGGAGTCGAACTCGAGGACGGTATCGCCTCGGTGGACTCCTTCAAGCTCGTCGACTCGACCCCCGGCCACGTGCTGATCGAGGTCGTGCTCCACTCGGGTAAGAACCGGATCGTCCGGCGCATGTTCGACGCCGTTGGCTTCCCCGTGCTGCGCCTGGTCCGCGTCAAGGTTGGCCCCATCGGTCTGGGCGACCAGCGCCAGGGCAGCATCCGCAACCTCGGCAAGCAGGAAGTCGGCCACCTGCTGGCATCCGTGGGGCTGTAAGCATGTCCGCTTTCCGCACGCACGGCCGCGGCCACCTGAACGGCCCGGTGGTCGTCTTGGGCTCCGGGCTCCTGGGCACCAGCATCGGGCTGGGGCTGCGGGGGCGCGGTGTCGCTGTGTTCCTCTCGGATCCCTCKCCGACCAACCAGGCCGTCGCCGTTGACATCGGCGCCGGCCTGCCACTGGCGCGCCTCGACGGGGACCAGCCGGAGCTCGTCGTAGTGGCGGCGCCGCCGGATGTCACGGCGGACGTCGTTGCCGGCGCGCTCCGGGACTACCCGCACGCCGTCGTGGTGGACATCGCGAGTGTGAAGGCGTCCATCCTGGCCGATCTCCGCAGCCGCGGTGCCGACGTGGGCCGCTACGTGGGGACCCACCCCATGGCGGGGCGCGAGAAATCCGGCCCCGTCGCAGCCCGCGGCGAGCTGTTCACCTCCATGCCGTGGGTCGTGTGCCCCGCGGAAGAGACTCTGCCGGAGTCCCTGCAGGTGGCGCGTTCGCTGGCCGGCGATCTCGGCGCCGTCGTGTCCGAATTCGCCGCCGACGAACACGACGAAGCCGTGGCGCTTGTCTCACATCTGCCGCAGGTGATGTCCTCGCTCGTGGCCAGCCGCCTGCAGGGCACGCCCCTGCACGCCCTTTCCCTGGCCGGGAACGGGCTGCGGGACGTCACCCGGATCGCTGCGAGCGATCCCACGCTCTGGGTCCAGATCCTGGGCGCGAACGCGGACAAGGTGGTGGAGATCCTGCACGGAGTCCGCGAGGACCTCAACCGGCTGATCGGCACTCTGGAGGCCCCGACCGCTCCTGGTGCCCGGCTGGACCTTGCCCAGCTGATCAGCGAAGGCAACGCCGGCCAGTCCCGGATCCCGGGCAAGCACGGCGGACCCCCGCAGGCCTATTCGTGGCTGACGGTCCTGGTGGATGACACGCCGGGACAGATCGCCAAGCTCCTGACCGAGATCGGCGAGATCGGCGTCAACGTCGAGGACCTCCGCCTCGACCACTCCTCGGGACAGAATGTGGGCATGGTGGAAATTTCCGTCCTGCCCAATAAGCACGACCTTTTGATCGAAGCCCTCAACGACCGCGGATGGCGGGTACTCCAGTAATGACCCAGGAACTCATCGAGACAGTGGACGTGCTCCGCCCCGGGAAAAGCCTCGTGGTGGCCATCGACGGCCCCTCCGGCTCCGGCAAATCCAGCGTCAGCAAAGAGGTGGCCCGCCGGCTAAAGCTGGCCTACCTCGACACAGGCGCGATGTACCGCGCCCTGACGTGGTTCTGCCTGGAGAACGGCACGGACCTGGACGACGGGGCGGCCGTCGAGTCCGCCTCTGAGGCGCTCCCGCTGGAAATCAGCACGAGTCCGCAGGAAGAGTACGTCCGCGTCGGCGGCCACGATGTCACTCTCGCCATCCGGGAGCCGGCCATTTCCGCGGCCGTCAGCGCCGTCGCCACTACCCTGGGCGCACGTACGGAACTGATCCGCCGGCAGCGGGAGCTGATCGAAAAGCACCACCGCCGCATGGTGGTCGAGGGCCGGGACATCACCACCGTCGTCGCGCCCCATGCCGAGGTCCGGATGCTGCTGACCGCCAGCGAGGAAGCCCGGCTGCGCCGCCGCGGCATCCAGCTGGGCGGGAGCCAGAATGCCGAGCAACTGGCAGCCCAGGTCACGCACCGCGATGCCAGGGACTCCACCGTTGTGAACTTCACCACAGCCGCCGACGGCGTCGTCACGCTCGACTCCTCGGAGCTGGACTTCGACGAGACGGTTCAGGCCGCTCTCGACATCGTGGACACGGTGGTCAACCACACCGCTGTCCCACACCGGACCGTCCACGGTGACTGAGGGGCGCGCAGATTGGCAGGCGGGCGTGCACGCCTCCCTGCCCGGCCATTGGACGACGGCGTGGAGCCGGCCGGTCGGCTGGATCCTGGACCACCTCGTCTACCGCACCTCGGTGACCGGACGGTCCAACGTCCCGGCGGCCGGCCCTGTCATCTTCGCGGGCAACCACATCAGCTTCCTCGACGGACCCGTCATGTACGGCGCCTCGCCCCGGCCCATGCACATCCTCGTCAAGCAGGAGATGTTCACCGGGCTCCTCGGCCGCGTGCTGGCGGCGTCGGGCCAGCTGCCCGTCGACCGCCGCGGCGGCCGTGCGGCGCTGGCCACGGCCCGGAGCCTGCTCGACGCCGGCCGGTGTGTCGGGATTTTGCCCGAAGGCACCCGGGGGAGCGGTGAGGCAGCCGCGATCAACAACGGCGTCGCCTGGCTGGCGCTCAACTCCGGCGCCACAGTGGTTCCCGTCGCCATCCTGGGCACCAGAATCGGCGGCGAACACCTGGACACGGTTCCCCCGCCCCGCCGGCGGCTGCATGTCAGCTTCGGCGGTGCCATCAACGTCAGCCGCAGGCCCGGTGAGACCGGGCGTGTTTCAATGGACAGGGCGGGAACCGAAATCCGGGCCGCGCTAGCGCGCCATGTCCAGGACTCAGTACTAAGAACCGGGCAGTCCCTGCCCCACGCGGAATCCCCGCACGAACGACATGTTGCAGTAGCCGGGACGCCGGCAGATCACCACCTAAGGAAAGTGCAATGAGCGATACGACTCAAACCTCCGGCAATTTTGGCGCCGGCGAAGACGAATACACGCCCACCGGCACCGACCAGGTGGCTGAACACCTCGCCGCCCTGGACGATGACGAAGCGGAGCTACGCGCGGCCTCCCTTCGGGCCGGCCTTGACGACTACGAGCTGGACGAGGACGACGCCGCGCTGCTGAGCGGCCAGTTCGACGACCAGGACTTTGACGGTCCGGTCAAACTGGATCCTGTCCTGGCCATCATCGGCCGGCCCAACGTGGGCAAGTCCACCCTGGTCAACAGGATCCTGGGCCGCCGCGAGGCAGTCGTCGAGGACACCCCCGGCGTCACCCGCGACCGCGTCATGTACTCGGCGAACTGGAACGGCCGCAACTTCACGGTAGTGGACACCGGCGGGTGGGAACACGATGCCCGCGGCATCCACGCCCGTGTGGCGGAGCAGGCCGAGATGGCTGTAGAACTCGCGGACGCCGTCCTGTTCGTCGTCGACTCCGCCGTGGGCGCAACCGCGACCGACGAAGGCGTCATGAAGATGCTGCGTAAGTCGAAGAAGCCGGTCATCATGGTGGCCAACAAGGTGGACGACTTCGCCCAGGAAGCCGATTCGGCAACCCTCTGGGGCCTCGGCTTCGGCGAACCGTACCCGGTTTCGGCCCTGCACGGCCGCGGCGTGGCCGACCTCCTGGACCACGTCATGGACACCCTCCCGGAGTACTCCCTGATCGAGGGCCTCGAGCGCTCCGGCGGACCCCGCCGCATCGCCCTGATCGGCCGCCCGAACGTCGGGAAGTCCTCGCTGCTGAACAAGCTCGCCGGTTCCGAGCGCGTGGTGGTGGACAACACCGCCGGCACCACCCGTGACCCGGTCGATGAATTCATCGAACTCGGCGGCCGCACGTGGCGCTTCGTGGACACCGCCGGCATCCGGCGCCGCCAGCACATGGCCCAGGGCGCAGACTTCTACGCCTCCCTGCGCACCCAGAGCGCGCTCGAAAAGGCTGAGGTCGCCGTCGTGCTCCTGGCCGTGGACGAAGTGCTCAGCGAGCAGGATGTCCGCATCCTGCAGCTCGCCGTCGAATCCGGCCGCGCCCTGGTGCTCGCCTTCAACAAATGGGACCTCCTCGACGACGAACGCCGCCGCTACCTGGAACGCGAAATCGAGCAGGACCTGGCACACGTCGCCTGGGCCCCTCGCGTGAACATCTCAGCCTTGACTGGCTGGCACAAGGACCGGCTGGTCCCGGCCCTGGACATTGCCCTGGAGAACTGGGACAAGCGCATCCCCACCGGACGCCTCAACGCGTTCCTTGGCGAACTCGTGGCAGCGCACCCGCACCCGGTCCGCGGCGGCAAGCAGCCGCGCATCCTGTTCGGCACCCAGGCGTCCAGCCGGCCGCCGAAGTTCGTGCTGTTCACCACCGGATTCCTGGATCCGGGATACCGCCGCTTCATCACCCGGCGCCTCCGCGAGACCTTCGGTTTCGAGGGCACGCCGATCGAGGTCAACATGCGTGTACGTGAAAAGCGCGGCAAGAAACGTTAATTCCGACACACCTTGGGCGTGACAGCATGAAATTGTCACAGGCACCCTCCGGGATCGTGTAAGCTTTTGGAGGTGGTTCGGCCGGACTGCTTGGAAGAAAACCTGGAGCGAATCCGGGCAGACTTCCCAGCGGAGAACGGTGGAACCAGCGGGCTGTAGCGCAGCTTGGTAGCGCACTTGACTGGGGGTCAAGGGGTCGCAGGTTCAAATCCTGTCAGCCCGACCAACAGACGAAACCCCGCCATTCCTGACGAAGGAATGGCGGGGTTTTCTGTTTTGGAGGGCGACTCAGTTCGGCGCCGTTCCGTCCATGGAGGCAGTGTTGGCATCGGGTATGGCCGCGGGGAAGGACGCGCGGAGCGCCGCGAGCAGCCGGCCGAAGATCTGATCCTCGCTTCCCATGCCGTTGACGCTCAGGAGGATCCCGCGCTGTGAGTATGCTGAGGCCACAGGCTCAGTCTCGTGGTGGTACAGCTCCAAACGGTGCCGGATGACGTCCTCGGTATCGTCGCTGCGTCCGGTCAAAGTGGCGCGGTGGAGCATTCGGCGGACAAGTTCGCCGTCGTCAACCGTCAGCTGGACCGCAACGTCCAGAACCTGTCCGTTGGCGGCAAGGATGACGTCGAGTTCAGCCAGCTGAGCCGTGTTTCGGGGGTACCCGTCCAAGAGGAACCCTGCCCTGACGTCCTTCTGGTTCAGCCGCTCACGCACCACACGGTTCGTCAGGGTGTCGGGCACCAAGTCGCCCGCATCCAGATGCACAATGACTTCCCGGCCCAGCGGCGTCAGGTTCCTCACATGGTCGCGGAATACCTCGCCGGTTGACACCACGGTGATGCCGAGGCGCCGGGACAAACGTTCGGCCTGGGTGCCCTTGCCGCACCCCGGGGGACCCATAATCAGCATTCGCATCTTGGAGACAACTCCCTCAGGCGCCGTTGAAAGGTGTCCTTGTATCGTGTTCGCTCAGGAGGCGCCAGCGCAAGGGATTCAGACGCCGGTGCCCGTTTCAAGAAGCGCCTATTTCAGGAAGCGCGAAGTCCGGCGGTCGGCCAGGATCTTCCCCTTCGTCTGGCACGTCGGGCAGTACTGCAGGGCGGTGTCCGCAAAGGAGACCTCCCGAACCGTGTCGCCGCACACCGGACACGCTTCGCCGGTGCGGCCGTGGACCCTCATGTGGCTCCGCTTGGTGTCCTTGAGTTCGTTGGGCGGCTTGCCTTGGGCTTCCTTCACGGCCGTGCCCAGAATGGTGTGGACGGCGTCGTAGAGGCGCTGGACGTCCGTCCGGTCCAGGGACTTGGCGAGGGCGAAAGGCGAGATCCTGGCGGCGTGCAGGATCTCGTCGCTGTACGCATTCCCAATCCCGGCAATAATGCTCTGGCTCCGCAGGACGCCCTTGATCTGGTGGGAACTGGAACCGAGGATCCCGGCCAAGGCGTCGACGTCGAAGTCTGGACTGAACGGATCCGGTCCGAGCGCGGCGATGCCGGGAACGTCGTTCGGATCGCGGACCACATAGACCGCGAGGCTCTTTTTCGTGCCCGCCTCGGTCAGGTCCATGCCCACCGGGCCGGAAGCGCCGGAAAATGTCAGCCGCACCGCGATGTGCCCCTTGCCCATTTTCAGCTGGGCGTCGGTGGGCGTGTCAGTGAAGCGGACCCAGCCGGCCCGCGCCAGGTGGAAGACAAAATGCAGCCCGTCGGCTTCCATGCTGACGAACTTGCCGAACCGCCGCACCCCGCTGACGGCCCTGCCCTCGAGGTCGGTGAAGAGGGGGTCTGCCGTCTTGAGCACGGCGAAGGAGACCAGCTGGATCTTCGTCACAACTGCCCCGCGCAGGTGCTCGTGGAGAAAGTCCGTCAGGGCCGCAACTTCCGGAAGCTCAGGCATGGCCTAGCCCCTGCGGGTCCGGAGGGTCCCGGCGCCCCGGTTGTTCACGTTCCTGACACACAGCGGCGCATGTTCTGACATCGCACCATCTTCTCAGATCCCTCCCCGGCCCCTGCCGGATATGCCTATACTTTCAGCGGCGGCTAGAACAAACGACTGCCGCCGCATAGGTGATTGACCCGATGAAAGGCCCGTCATGAGCATCATTCCCGAAGACCTGTCCTACACCGCAGAACACGAATGGGTTTCGGCCCCCAATGCTGACGGGATTGTGCGCGTCGGCATCACCGATTTTGCCCAGGACGCCCTCGGGGATGTCGTCTACGCCCAGATGCCTGAAGTGGGGACAACCATCAAGGCCAATGACGTGGTTGGAGAAGTCGAATCCACCAAGAGCGTCAGCGACATCTACGCCCCCGTGACGGGCGAGGTGGTGGCCCGGAACGAGGCTCTGGACACCGATTCCGCCCTTATTAACTCGGATCCGTACGGTGACGGCTGGCTGATCGAAATCAAGCTCGCGGAAGCCGACGCGGTAGAGTCCCTGCTCAGTGCATCCGAGTATGAACAGCAGGTAGGCTAAAGACAGAGGTCGTTCGGTCCGGGGTCGCCGGAGTGTGTTGTTGGGATAACAAAACAAGCCGCGCCCCGCCGAAAGGCCTCAATACCGGGACTGCGAGGCTTTTCCGGACGGCATGCGTTGTTTGCAGGGGGGACACCTGCAACGAATGAGGAGGACTCAATGTTTGGGCACGAACGGAACGACACCGGTGACGGTTACGGCACGGGTGGAGTGAAAGCTTCGGAGACCACGTCGATCAACCTCACTCCGGTGCGCGATGAACCCAACTTCACGCCGAAGCTCTCGGCCGAGGAGCGGGTAGCGGTCGAGGCCCTTCCCTTCGGATCGGCCCTGCTCGTGGCACACAGCGGCCCCAACGCCGGCGCGCGGTTCCTGCTGGACTCGGACGTCACGACGGCGGGCCGCCACCCGGACGCCGATATCTTCCTCGACGACGTCACCGTGTCCCGCAGGCACGTGGAATTCCGCCGCACCGCGCGCAGCTTCGAGGTAGTGGACACCGGGAGCCTGAACGGCACCTACGTCAACCACGACCGCGTGGACTCCGTGGAACTGAAGTCCGGCAACGAGGTCCAGATCGGCAAGTTCCGCCTCACCTTCTACCTCAGCCCTGCCCGCGCAGCAGGCAACGTCTGATTCCGGGGGTAGCTGCCTGTGGCCACGGCACATGCGGATCGGCGCGGACCCCAGGTTCTGAACATCGGGGAAGTCCTGGCTCAACTGAGCGACGACTTTTCCAGCATGACGGCGTCAAAAATCCGGTTCCTTGAGGAAAAGGGACTCATCAACCCGCAGCGGACCCCTGCCGGTTACCGACAGTATTCCGAGAACGACGTCGAACGGCTGCGCTTCGTTCTGTCCCTCCAGCGTGACCAGTACCTGCCGCTAAAGGTCATCAAGGACTACCTTGACGCGATCGACCGGGGCGAACGGCCGGAAAACCTGCCGGCAGGGGTCTCCCCGCGGGTCGTCTCCGAGGAGCTCGCCACCGAGCTGCAGAGCCGTGCGCGCCGGCTCAGCGAGGAGCAGCTCCGTGCTGAATCCGGGGCGAGCGTCCCGCTGCTGGAATCCCTCTTGAGCTACGGCCTGATCGGGCACGTGAACGGCAAGTTCGACGAACACGCCCTGCAGGTGGCGCGGGCTTGCGTCCAGCTGGAGAGCCATGGCCTGGAGCCCCGCCACCTGCGGCCGTTCCAGGCGGCTGCCGACCGCGAATTCGGGCTCGTGGAACGCGCAGTGGCCACGCTGACGTCCCGCAAAGACGCGGCCTCCCACGCCCGCGCCGCCGAGGCTGCCCGGGAAATCAGCGACCTCTGCCTGTCCCTGCACCAGGCGCTGGTCCATGACCGCATCTCAAGGATGGACATCTGATGATTGAGGTGGAGATTGTCGGCGTGCGGATTGAGTTGCCGTCCAACCAGCCGCTTGTCCTGCTCAAGGAAATCCATGGTGAGCGCCACGTGCCGATCTGGATCGGGACTCCGGAAGCCAGCGCCATTGCCCTGGCCCAGCAGGGAGTCGTCCCGCCCCGGCCGATGACCCACGACCTCCTGGTGGACGTTGTCGAGGCCCTCGGCCACAGCATCGTCAGCGTCAACATCGTCGCAGTGGAGGACAACATCTTCTACGGGCAGCTGCAGTTCGAGAACGGAACCACCGTAAGCTCCCGCGCCTCGGATGCCCTGGCGCTTGGCCTGCGCGCCAAGTGCCGGATCTGGTGTGCCGACGCCGTCATGGACGAGGCCGGCGTCCGGATCACCGAACACGACGAGGGCGAGGACACGCATCCCGGACCCGCCGTGGACGAGGAAGGCGAACTGCGGCGCTTCCGCGAGTTCCTCGACGACGTCGAACCGGAAGACTTCGGCGGCTGAACTGCCCGGCAACCGGAGCCAAGGAGGCTGCCGGGGTTGTTGGTGCGCCTGTTACGGGTGAGGTTTCTGAAACGCCGGGGACAGCTGTGGCGGCGCCAAACGTTAAAGCCGAGGATGAAACTTTCGACACGCCCGCCGAATAGCCCCAACGTCTTTGACCTTGGGCCCTGGCAGGCCTAACGTCGGAGGTACAAGTTCCCATTGCATACGGTAGCCGCGCAAGTCACACTGGAAAGTGCAGCCCCGGCTGAATTACACGGGTGAAGTCATCATCCTGTGTCGTGCAGCTGTTCACAGATAATGCTGCCGATGCAACTTACCCAGGGGAACCCACAACAAGGAGGGTCCACGTGAGTCCGAAAGGCGAAGCAGGCGAGCTGAAGCAGGCCGCAACGGCCGGCGTTGCTGTGCCCGCCAGCGGTGCCCAAGGCCTGCTGTTCACCGAGGATCTTCCCGTTCTGGACGAAGATGCGGGCTACCGCGGGCCCACCGCCTGCAAGGCGGCCGGCATCACCTACCGCCAACTCGACTACTGGGCACGCACCGGACTGGTTGAGCCCGCCGTCCGCGGCGCAGCCGGCTCCGGCTCCCAGCGGCTCTACGGTTTCCGCGACATCCTGGTCCTTAAAGTAGTCAAACGGCTCCTGGACACCGGCGTCTCCCTGCAGCAGATCCGCACCGCCGTGGAGCACCTGCGGGAGCGCGGCGTCGAAGACCTCGCCCAGATCA
Organism: Arthrobacter sp. P1_B3; assembly: GCF_056406615.1. Classification (NCBI taxonomy): domain Bacteria; kingdom Bacillati; phylum Actinomycetota; class Actinomycetes; order Micrococcales; family Micrococcaceae; genus Arthrobacter; species Arthrobacter sp. P1_B3. Next base: position 51,674 of record NZ_JBFTZV010000017.1, read on the forward strand.
CGCTGATGAGCGACGGTGCGAGCGTCTACGAGTGCACGTCGGCGGATGAAGTGATTGATCTCGTCCAGGGCGGCCAGGGGGTGTTCGGCATCGCCGTCGGCCGTGTGTGGCGCGAAGTTGAAGGAAGCCTCGCAGCCCTTCCCAGCGAACACGCCGCGGACCAGTCCTTTCCCGACGACGAACTGAGCAAGCGCCGCGCGGCCCGCAAGATCGGCTAGCACACACCGTTACAGACAAGACTGAGGCCGCCTCCCGGACAGGGAGGCGGCCTCAGTTCGTTGAGCGTTGCGCCCGGGTGCGCCGGTCGCTGGTCAGCGCTGGCTGCGGTCGCGGACGGTGCCGGCCGGGGCCGCGCCGTTGGGATGCAGCAGGTTCTGCAGCAGGGCATCGAAGAGTCCGGCCGCATTCTTGGCCGAGTCTCCGGGCCAGTGGTGGATGGAGTGGGCCGCGCCCTGGATTTGCTGCCAGTTGGCCTGCTCAGGGATGTGCGGGCTCAGCAGCAGCTGGCCGAACATGGATTCCATCTCCGAGAGCCGGAACGTGTGTTCGGCCGAGCCGCTGCGCACCCGGTTGGCCACGATGCCGGCGGGGGACAGATTGGGCGCGAATTCCTGCCGGAACAGCTGGATGGCGCGCATGGTGCGCTCCGTGCCGGCCACCGAGAAGAGTCCGGGTTCGGCCACCAGGGTCACCTTGTCGCTTGCGGACCAGGCCATCCGGGTCAGGCCGTTCAGCGACGGGGGACAATCGACCAGGACGAGTTCGTAGTTCGTGGCGCCGGCCAGCACAGTGGAAAGCCGGCGGAGGTCGCGGCGGCCCAGGTCAGGCCGGTCGTAGATGCCGGTGTAGGCAGAGCCGACGGCTACGTCGAGGACTGAGGTTGCAGCGCCGGCTTGCGTTCTACCATTGGCGCGGCCGTTGGCRGCGCCGTTGATCCTGGCGCGCTCCACCCAGCCGCTGGGAACCACGTTGTCCGCCAGGTGCGCCCGCCGGGGCGACCTCAGCATCCTGCCGATATCGAGCTGATCGTCCGGGCTCACGCCGAGGGCGGTGCTGGCGTCAGCGTGCGGGTCAAGGTCAACGACGAGGGTGGGGATGCCGGCGGCCAATGCTGCCGATGCCAGTCCAGTGGTCACGGATGTCTTGCCGACACCGCCTTTGAGGCTGCTGATGCTCACTACTTGCACTTGAAAAACCAATACCTAACGCCGGTTGCCGAGACGGGGTCGTGCCGGCTCCTGCGTTCTTCGGAGCCGGGGCGTGCATGCGCCACCCACCCACTCATCATATGTTGATGCTCCGGCGAATCCCGTTTCATCCGGCGCGGGGGCGCCGGAACCTCGCGAACCGGGCCGGCGGGGAAAGCTCTATGGCCGGGGCCCTGCCCATCGCAGCGTCCGTGACGGATAATGCTGTGACAGTGGCCACAATGATTTGTGTTTGCCCGCACAGGTCCTAGACACTGTGAGCACTTACCGATACGCCCGCGATGATGCAGGAGAAGTATGTTTTCTAAGATTCTGGTGGCCAACCGCGGCGAGATCGCGATTCGCGCTTTCCGCGCGAGCTACGAGCTGGGTGCCAAGACTGTCGCTGTGTTTCCCCACGAGGACCGCAACTCTATTCACCGCCAGAAGGCCGATGAGGCGTATCTGATCGGCGAAGAGGGCCACCCGGTCCGGGCGTACCTCGACGTAGACGAGGTGGTGCGGGTCGCCAAGGAGTCCGGGGCGGACGCCATCTACCCCGGCTACGGCTTCCTCTCCGAGAACCCGCGCCTGGCGCGGGCCGCGAAGGCGGCCGGCATCACGTTCGTCGGCCCGCCGGCGGAGGTCCTGGAACTCGCGGGCAACAAGGTTGCCGCCCTGGAGGCCGCCCGCAAGGCCGGCGTCCCGGTGCTCAAGTCCAGCCAGCCGTCGAAGGACATGGACGAGCTGATCGCCGCCGCGGATGAGATCGGCTTCCCGATCTTCGCCAAGGCCGTCGCCGGTGGCGGCGGGCGCGGCATGCGCCGCGTGGACACCCGCGAAGCGCTCCCGGAGGCCCTGCAGGCCGCCATGCGCGAAGCGGACGCCGCGTTCGGGGACCCCACCATGTTCCTCGAGCAGGCCGTCCTGCGCCCGCGGCACATCGAGGTCCAGATCCTGGCCGATGCCCAGGGCAACATCATGCACCTCTTCGAGCGTGACTGCTCCATCCARCGCCGCCACCAGAAAGTGGTGGAGATCGCACCGGCCCCGAACCTCGACGAAGGCATCCGGCAGGCGCTGTACCGCGACGCCGTGAAGTTCGCGAAGGCGCTGAACTACGTCAACGCCGGTACGGTCGAATTCCTTGTCGACACAGTAGGGGAGCGCGCCGGCCAGCACGTGTTCATTGAAATGAACCCGCGCATCCAGGTCGAGCACACCGTCACCGAGGAAGTCACCGACGTCGACCTCGTCCAGGCGCAGCTGCGCATCGCCGCCGGTGAGAGCCTCGCGGATCTGGGCCTGTCGCAGGAGAGCGTCCAGCTCAAGGGCGCCGCCCTGCAGTGCCGCATCACCACGGAGGACCCGGCCAACGGCTTCCGGCCCGACGTCGGCAAGATCACCGGCTACCGCTCGGCCGGCGGCGCCGGTGTCCGGCTCGACGGCGGCACCGTCTACTCGGGTGCGGAGATCAGCCCGCACTTCGACTCGATGCTGGTCAAGCTGACCTGCCGCGGCCGCAACTACCCGGCCGCCGTCGCCCGCGCCCGCCGCGCCCTCGCCGAATTCCGCATCCGCGGGGTGTCCACCAACATCTCCTTCCTGCAGGCCGTCCTCGACGACGCCGACTTTGTCGCCGGGGATGTGGCCACTTCGTTCATTGACGAACGGCCCCAGCTGCTGAAGGCGCGGGTCTCCGCAGACCGCGGCACCAAGCTGCTGACCTGGCTTGCCGACGTCACCGTCAACAAGCCCAACGGCGAACTGCGGGTCCACACGGACCCGGCGGACAAGCTTCCGGCCCTCGATGACACTGAGGCCCGGCCGGGGTCCCGGCAGCGGCTCCTGGAGCTCGGCCCGGAAGGATTTGCGCGGGCCCTGCGCGCGCAGGACGCCGTGGCTGTCACGGACACCACCTTCCGCGACGCGCACCAGTCCCTGCTGGCCACCCGTGTGCGCACCCGCGACCTCGTGGCGGCCGGTCCGGCCGAGTCCAAGCTGCTCCCGGAGCTGCTGTCGGTCGAGGCCTGGGGCGGGGCAACCTACGACGTCGCCCTGCGCTTCCTCGGCGAAGACCCGTGGGACCGTCTTGCTGCCCTGCGCAAGGCAATGCCGAACCTGTGCCTGCAGATGCTGCTCCGCGGCCGCAACACCGTCGGCTACACGCCCTACCCGGAAGAGGTCACGGTGGCGTTCGTCAACGAGGCCGCCGCCACGGGCATCGACATCTTCCGCATCTTCGACGCCCTCAACGACGTCAACCAGATGGCCCCGGCCATCCGGGCCGTCCGCGAGACCGGTACCGCCGTCGCCGAGGTCGCCCTCTGCTACACCGCGGACATGCTGGATCCGGAGGAAACGCTCTACACCCTGGACTACTACCTGGAGCTGGCGCAGAAGATCGTCGACGCCGGGGCGCACATCCTCGCGATCAAGGACATGGCCGGGCTGCTGCGTCCGGCTGCCGCGGCACGCCTCGTCTCGGCGCTGCGGGAGCGGTTCGACCTCCCCGTCCACCTGCACACCCACGACACCGCAGGCGGCCAGCTGGCCACGCTCCTCGCGGCCGTGGATGCCGGCGTGGACGCCGTGGACGTGGCCTCGGCCTCCCTTGCCGGAACCACCAGCCAGCCCTCGGCCTCGGCCCTCGTCGCCGCGCTGGCCCACACGCCGCGCGACACCGGCCTCAGCCTCGCGAACGTCTGTGCCCTCGAGCCCTACTGGGAAGCCGTCCGCCGGGTCTACGCGCCGTTCGAGTCCGGGCTGCCGGGCCCCACCGGCCGGGTCTACCAGCACGAGATTCCGGGCGGACAGCTGTCCAACCTGCGCCAGCAGGCGATGGCGCTGGGCCTGGGCGAGCGTTTCGAGGCGATCGAGGACATGTACACCGCGGCGGACCGGATCCTCGGCCGCCTGGTGAAGGTGACGCCGTCGTCCAAGGTGGTGGGCGACCTCGCCCTGCACCTGGTGGGCCTCAACGCCGATCCCGCGGACTTCAACGAGAACCCGCAGAAGTACGATGTCCCGGATTCCGTGATCGGCTTCCTTTCCGGCGAACTCGGCGACCCGCCCGGCGGCTGGCCCGAGCCCTTCCGGACCAAGGCGCTGCAGGGCCGCAACGTCAAGGTCCGCGACGTCGAGCTCAGCACCGAGGACAGCGCCGCGCTCAACGGCGACTCCAAGACCCGTCGGCGCACCCTCAACCGGCTGCTCTTCGCCGGTCCCACCAAGGACTACGAGAAGAGCGTCGAGTCCTACGGCAACCTTTCGGTGCTGGACACGCGCGACTACCTCTTCGGGCTGCAGCGCGGTGCGGAGCACGAGATCGAACTCGAGAAGGGCGTCCACCTGATCGCCTCGCTCGAGGCCGTCTCCGAGCCGGACGAAAAGGGCATGCGGACGGTCATGTGCACGCTCAACGGCCAGTCCCGGCCCGTGGTGGTCCGTGACCGTTCAGTGGTGAGCAACGTCAAGGCCGCCGAACGTGCCGATGCCTCCCAGCCGGGCCAGGTGGCCTCGCCGTTCGCCGGTGCCGTCACGCTGACCGTCAAAGCCGGCGACACGGTCAAGGCCGGCGACACGGTGGCCACGATCGAGGCCATGAAGATGGAAGCGTCCATCACGACGCCGGTGGCCGGCACCGTGGCGCGCCTCGCCGTCGGCTCGATCGAACAGGTCCAGGGCGGGGATCTGCTGCTCGTCGTCGAATAGCGGCAGCAGAAACAACCCGGAACACAGACAAAGGGTCCTTCCAGCCGAAGCTGGAAGGGCCCTTTGCTGTGGTGCGGGCGTCCGTTGCCTACGCGAGGGTGGGACGTTTGGCGCTGTACATCTCCTCGATCACGTTCTCGAAGTCCTTGAGCACCTGCGCCCGCTTGACCTTCATGGAAGGGGTCAGATGGCCGGAGGCCTCGGTGAAGTCGGCCGGCACGATCCGGAAGGACTTGATCGCCTCAGCCTGGGACACAGACTGGTTGGCGTGGTTGATGAGCTCCTGGACGGCGGCCTTGACCGTCGGGTGCCCGGCAGCCTCGGCAAGCGAGGTCGAGGCCGGGAGTCCGTGGCGGCCCAGCCAGCCGGGAAGGGCCTCTTCGTCCAGGGTCACAAGGGCGCCGATGAACGGGCGGTTGTCGCCCACCACGAGCACCTGCGAGACAAGCGCGTCCGCCCGGATCTGGTCTTCCAGCAGGGCAGGAACCACGTTCTTGCCGCCCGCCGTGACGATGATTTCCTTTTTGCGCCCCGTGATGGTCAGGAACCCCGCCTCGTCCAGCTGGCCGATGTCTCCCGTGCGGAACCAGCCGTCCTCGTCGAAGGTCGCGGCGGACAGGTCATCGCGCTTGTAGTAGCCGCGCATGACGCACACGCCCTTGGTGAGGATCTCGCCGTCGTCCGCGATCCTGACGGAGTTGCCGGGAATCGGGGCGCCAACGGTGCCGATCTTGATCAGGTCCGGGGTGTTGACCGTGACCGGCGCCGTGGTTTCGGTCAGCCCGTACCCTTCCAGGATCTGCATGCCGATGCCTTGGAAGAAGTGGCCCAGCCGTTCGCCGAGCGGGCCGCCGCCGGAAACGGCATGGGCGACGTGCCCGCCCATGGCGGCCCGAAGCTTGCTGTACACGAGCTTGTCGAACAAGGCGTGCTTGAGCCTCAGCACGAGCCCCACCTTGCCGGCCTGCCGGGCCCGGGAGAATTCGATGGCGGTGTCCGCAGCGCGGTGGAAGATGGCGCCCTTGCCGCCGTCCTCGGCCTTGGTCAGGGCGGAGTTGTAGACCTTTTCGAAGACGCGCGGGACGGCGAGGATGAAGGTCGGTTTGTAGCTCTGCAGATCCGGCAGCAGGTTCTTGATATCCGGTGTGTGCGCCACCGTGACGCCGGCTGCGACGGCCAGCACGGAGATGAAGCGTGCGAAGACGTGGGCCATGGGCAGGAACATGATGGTCCTGGCCTGCTCGTGCACGATCTTGCCCAGCGACGTGACCAGGGCGTTCTCGGACAGTTCCACGAAATTGCCGTGGGTCAGCTCGCAGCCCTTGGGCCGGCCGGTGGTTCCTGAGGTGTAGATGATCGTGGCGATATCGTTCAGGGACGCTTGGCCGCGCCGCGCTTCGAGCTCGGCGTCGCTGATGCCGGCTCCAGCCGCACGGACCTCCTCCAGGCTGTCGCCCTCGAGCTGCCAGACATGACGCAGGGCCGTGAGCCCTTCGGAGGTGGCGGCCTGACGGATGATGTCCTCGTGATGCGCGGATTCGCCGAACGCGGCTACCGCGCCGGAATCGCCAAGGTTCCACGCCACCTGGGAGGGGGAGGAGGTCTCATAGATCGGGACCGAAACGGCGCCGGCGAACCAGATGGCGAAGTCGATCAGGGCCCATTCATACCGCGTGCGGGACATGATGCCCACGCGGTCGCCGGCCGCCACGCCGCTGGCCATGAGGCCCTTGGCCAGGGCCGACACGTCGGCCAGGAAATCCGTGGCGCGGACGTCCTGCCACTGGCCCGCCGCGTCGAGCCGCGAGAAAAGCGCAGGGTTGGAGGCCTTGGCCGCCTGGCGCACTACGAGATCGGTGACGTTGGTGTCCGGATCGACATTCACCAGTGGCGGGACAATGATTTCTCGCACGACAGCTCCTTAGGTATCCATAGGCCCGCAAGGGGTACCGCTAAGCCTAGTATGCGGTTCCCCCAAGGTGTGTTCTGCGACACCTACTGGCCGGTAACTTTACGGGCGGGCCCGACTTTCCGCCAGTCTGGATGCTGCGGACACCGGCGCGGCGTAATGCTCCGCGTCGTGCTGGCGCGTCGTGCTGCGGGGGCGTTCGCGGCTGCGGCGGTCCCGGCGAATAGAATGGGGCACCATGCAGACACCAACACCTGGCCGGCAGCCCGGCCTGCGCGGCCGGACCGCCGCCTGGCGGAGCAGGACCGTGGCCGGAGCGGCGGCCGCCACGGCCGGGCACGACATCCGCTCACACCTGCGGCTGGGCCGCAAGGGCCTGGCGATCGGCGTCGACATCGGGGGAACCAAGGTTGCTGCCGGGGTGGTCGATGCCGAGGGCCGGATCCTCAGCCAGGCTAAACGCTCCACTCCGGGCAATGACCCGCGCGCCGTGGAGCAGGTCATTGTCGAGCTGGTCGAGGAACTGGGCGCCGGGCACCGGATCTGGTCGGTCGGCATCGGCGCCGCCGGCTGGATGGACCTCGACGGCGGTACCGTTCTCTTCAGCCCGCACCTGGCCTGGCGCAATGAACCGCTGCGCGAGAACCTGCAGCGGCTGCTGCGCCGCCCCGTCCTGTTGACCAACGACGCCGACGCTGCCGCCTGGGCGGAATGGCGCTTCGGCGCCGGACAGGGACAGAACCGCCTGGTCTGCATCACCCTGGGCACCGGGATCGGCGGCGCCATGGTGATGGACGGACGGCTGGAACGCGGCCGCTTCGGCGTGGCGGGGGAGTTCGGCCACCAGATCATCATGCCGGGCGGGCACCGCTGCGAGTGCGGCAACCGCGGCTGCTGGGAACAGTACGCCTCAGGCAATGCGCTCGGCCGCGAGGCCAGGGAACTGGCCGCTGCTAATTCTCCGGTTGCCCAGGAGCTGCTCAAGGCTGTGGACGGAGACGTGGGACGGATCACGGGCGTGATTGTGACCGAGCTGGCCAAGGCCGGGGACCAGACCTCCTGCGAACTCCTCGAGGACGTCGGGGAATGGCTGGGCCTTGGCCTGGCGAACCTCGCAGCGGCCCTGGACCCCGGAAAGTTCGTGATCGGCGGCGGACTGTGCGATGCCGGCGAGCTGCTGGTCGCGCCGGCCCGGAAGGCCTTCGCCCGGAACCTAACCGGCCGCGGTTTCCGCCCGGCGGCGGAGATCGAACTGGCTGCCCTCGGACCCAACGCCGGACTGATCGGCGCGGCCGACCTCTCCCGGGTCAGCAGCCGGATGCACACGTAGCAGCGCGATGTAGCCAGCCCTGAGATACAGGCGGAGTAGCTGGTGGCCTAAATGAGCGGGTGGGCTAGATGCGCGCCCCGTCGTCGTGCTCGTCTTTCTCGCCGGGCAGCTTCATGATCAGGAAGACCACTGCGGCCGCGAACGCGGCCACCATGCCAAGGATGGCCACCAGCGGCGCCGACCGCCAGAACATTGCCGAGAGCACGAGCGCAATCGGGCCGCCCACCGCGCCAATCCAGGCAAGGACAGTCATCGGATCTGCCCCGGCCAGGCTGGGCGGCTCCTCCGGGACGAACGCGCCGTCGTCGTCGTCGGGCTCGTAGTCGCGGGGGCCGGGCGCAGTATCCGGTATCTCGTTGGTGCCCGCAGCCGGCTGCCCCGGGGCCGGGGCGAGGCGCTCCTTGGCGGAGAGCTCGATCGGTGCGGCGCCGGAGAGGCCCAACGGGTCAAAATCCCGGAACGTCCGACCCGGAGGGGAACCAGCGCCGGAACCAGCGCCGGAGCCGGCCCCGCCGCCGGCAGCGCTTTCGGCTCCGTCGGCCGGCCCGCCGGTTGCCTCGTCCCCGGCTGCCCCGACCCCTTCAAGCCTGGCGACGAGATCCAGCCAGACGGCGTCGTCGTCGGCCAACTGTGCGTCCGAGGCGGGGGAGTCCTGGGACTCATCGGCCTGGGACTCAGGGGGCTGGGGCTCCTGGTGCGCGGTGGCGTCCGGGCCGGAGTGCCGGGCATCGGCGGGGTCCGGGTCCGGAGTCTCGGGATCCGGGAGGTCGGGGTCTGGTTTACTCATTGGCCGTGTCCTTCCGGCTGGCGCGGGCCGCGCCCGGACTGGCTGCGGAGGCAACGGACCGGACAAATTCGGCTGTGCCATGGAAGATCTCGGGCGCGTCGTTGTCCATAGTAGCCACGTGGTAGCTGTTTTCCAGACGGACCACCTCGAGCGGGGCGTTGGTCAACCCGCGGCGCAGGGCCACCATGCTGGATTCGGACACCACATGATCCACTGCTGAACGGTACACCCGGACAGGAGCCGTGATGCGGGGCAGCAGGCGCACGGTGTCCTTGAACATCTTGTTGAGCTCGTGCGCCGCGGCCACCGGCGTGCGCGGGTAGGCACCCTCATCCATGTCCGGCTTGAGGATGTCATTGGCGATCGCAGGGGTGCTCTTGAGGACGAACTTCAGGACGCCGGCCAGCGGGGCACGGGGATCATCGATGACCAGGCCGGGGTTGACCACCACAACCCCCGCCACGGGACGGGTGGCCGCAATCCGCAACGCCAGGGCACCGCCCATTGACAACCCCGCCACGACCACGATGTCGCATTCTTCCGCTAGCTCCAGGTAGGCCGCGTCCAGGGCCGCATGCCAGTCCTGCCAGCGGGTCTTGGCCAGCTCCTGCCAGCTCGTTCCGTGCCCCGGCAGCAGGGGCAGCCGGACGGCGAACCCGGCACCGGCCAGCGACGACGCCCAGTCCCGCACACCGTGCGGGCTGCCGGTGAAGCCGTGGGACACCACGACGCCGGTCCGGGGGCCGGTTCCCGTGAACGGGCTGCTGAACGGCGAGTGGTCCGGAAGGATGCTCATGTGGTCTCCGAGGGGGCGGTGGGCGGCATGGTGGACCGTGTGTGGGTGGCGTGGGCGTGCTGAAGGAAGAAGCGGACTGATTCTTCAAAGAGTAGCGGCGCATCGGCGTCCAGGGTGGCAACGTGCCCGCTGTGCGGCAGCGGGATCACGGTGAGTTCCCGGGATCCGAGCCTCCTGCGCAGCAGCGCCAGGGACGACGGCGGGACCACGGCGTCGGTGGCCGACTTAAAGACCAGGGCAGGAGCCTGCACTGCCGGCAGGTCCCGCAGGGTCGCGGAGAACAGCCGGCGCAGCTGGTGGACGGCGGCCAACGGCGTCAGCGAGTAGTCGCCGTCGTCGGTGGCGGCCGCCGTGGAATTCTCCTCCTGAAGCGGCATGGTGGTGCGCTGGAAGTATTTGAGCAGTCCCACGATCCTGACCCTGCGGTCATAGAAGCTCAGGCCGGGGTTGACTGCGGCCACGCCGGCCACGCTGTGGCGGGCCGCGGTGCGCAGCGCTATGGTGCCGCCCATGGACAGCCCCGCGACGTAGCAGTCGTTGGTCCGGGCGGCCAGGTCCAGGTACGCCGTTTCAAAGCTCGTGTACCAGTCCTGCCAGCGCTGCCGGGCGAGATCCCGCCAGTGGGTGCCATGCCCGGGCAGCAGTGGCACCGATACCGCGAAGCCCTGGGCGGCGAGGTGGTGGGCCCACGGCAGGACGCTGTGCGGGCTGCCCGTGAAGCCGTGGCAGATGGCCACGCCGGTCCGGGCGTTGGGGCCGTGGCCGGGGTAGCTGAAAGCGGCGGGCGCCGGGGGAGTGCTGCTTTCAGTCATGAGCCCATCGTGTCACCCTTGGCGGCAAAACTCACTAGAGTAAGGTGTCCATTGAAGTCCTGGCCGGACCCGATTTGGGCGGCCGGCCAGACGCCTTCCGGAGAGGTCACCGAGTGTTTTATTGGTTCATGAAGACGTTTGTCCTGGGACCGGTGCTGAAGCTGCTGTTCCGGCCCTGGGTCAAGGGCCTGGACAACGTCCCGGCCGAGGGCGCCGCGATCCTGGCCTCGAACCACCTCTCCTTCTCGGATTCCATCTTCATGCCGGTCATGGTGCCGCGGCCCGTCGCATTCCTGGCAAAATCCGAATACTTCACCGGCACCGGGATCAAGGGCAGGCTGACCGCCGCCTTCTTCCGGCTCACCAACCAGCTCCCCATGGACAGGTCCGGGGGAGCCGCGTCCGCGCAGTCCCTGAACGCTGGCATGGACGTACTCAGGAACGGCTCGCTCCTGGGCATCTATCCCGAGGGGACACGCAGCCCCGACGCGCGCCTCTACCGCGGCAAGGTGGGCGTTGCCCGCCTGGCGCTGCAGGCCCGTGTACCGGTCATTCCCGTGGCGATGATCGGAACGGACAAAGTCCAGCCGATCGGCAAGCGCGTCCCCAATATCCGTCGCATCGGCATGATCTTTGGCGAACCGCTCGACTTCAGCCGCTACTACGGGATGGAGGATGACCGGCTGGTCCAGCGTTCGGTGACTGACGAGATCATGTATGAACTCATGCGGCTGTCCGGTCAGGAATACGTGGACGAGTACGCCGCCGTCGTGAAGCTCCGCCTGGCGGGCAAAGCGCAGGAAGCAGCGCCGGACAAGGCCTCCGCGGGCCCCGATGCGGCGCAGGAAGCGCCCGCCGACAAAGCCGCCGACAAAACATCGGAAAAAACGCCAGACAACGCTCACAACCCCGGTGCGCCGACGGCGGCCACGGAAGACGGCCCCGAGGTTCCCGGGACTGCCTAACTGGCGCCACGGGTGCCATGTGACGGCAACGGAGCAGTCAATGACAGGCAGGGCCGCCGAACCTCGTTGGGGCAACTATCCTTAGAGGGTGACCGAGCTATCTGAGAAACCAGTTTCCCCGCTGACCAGCACCGCCCAGAGCGGAGCCGCCAACTATCCCGGACTGGACAACTGGCGGGAACTCCCGGCCTCGCAGCAGCCCACGTGGTCCGACCCGGCTGTGTTTGAGGCGTCCGTCAAGGAACTTTCCGTCCTCCCGCCCCTCGTGTTCGCCGGCGAAGTGGACATCCTTCGTGAACGGCTCGCCGCTGCCGCGCAGGGCAAGGCATTCCTGCTCCAAGGCGGCGACTGCGCCGAGACCTTCGAAGCGGCGACGGCGGACAAGATCAGCGCACGCGTCCGGACCATCCTCCAGATGGCCGTCGTCCTCACCTACGGTGCGGCCATGCCCGTCATCAAGATGGGCCGCATGGCTGGCCAGTTCGCCAAGCCCCGCTCCTCCAACGACGAAACGCGCGAGGGCGTCACCCTGCCGGCCTACCGCGGCGACATCGTTAACGGCTACGACTTCACACCCGCTTCCCGCGCCCACGACGCCGGCCGGATGCTGAAGGCTTACCACACCTCCGCCTCGACGCTGAACCTGATCCGTGCCTTCACCCAGGGTGGCTTCGCGGACCTGCGCCTGGTGCACCAGTGGAACAAGGGCTTCACCGAAAACCCGGCGCACGCCCGCTACGAGTCCCTGGCCCGGGACATCGACCGCGCCATCAAGTTCATGTCCTCCTGCGGCGCCGACTTCGAGGCACTCAAGCGCGTGGAATTCTACGCCAGCCACGAGGCGCTGCTGCTGGACTATGAGCGCGCCCTGACCCGCATCGATTCGCGCACGGGGCTGCCCTACGACACCTCGGCGCACTTCCTGTGGATCGGGGAGCGCACCCGCGAGCTGGACCATGCACACGTTGACTTCCTCTCCCGCGTCCGTAACCCGATCGGCGTGAAGCTCGGCCCGTCAACGAGCGGCGACGACGCCCTGCGCCTGATAGACAAACTGGATCCGGACCGGGAGCCCGGCCGGCTTACCTTCATCACCCGCATGGGCGCCAGCAACATTCGCGAGAAGCTGCCGGCGATCGTCGAACGCGTCACCGCCTCCGGGGCTCAGGTCCTGTGGGTCACCGACCCCATGCATGGCAACACGGTCACCTCGCCCAACGGCTACAAGACCCGCAATTTCGACGACGTCATCGACGAAGTGCGCGGATTCTTCGAAGTCCACCACGCGCTCGGCACCGTCCCCGGCGGCCTGCACGTGGAGATGACCGGCGACGACGTCGCCGAATGCCTCGGCGGAGCCGACCCGATCGACCAGGAAGCCTTCCTGGACCGCTACGAGTCGGTCTGCGATCCGCGCCTGAACCACATGCAGTCGCTCGAAATGGCGTTCCTTGTGGCCGGAGCCCTCGCCAAGCGCTGACCCGCGGCACTAATCGACAACAGAATTCGCTGAAAAACGCAGACAATAACGCTGCTAAAAAAGCTCCGCCCGGCTGATGCAGCCGGGCGGAGCTTTTATGTGGAGCAGGTCTGCCTTGAGCCGCGTGCGGTCAGACCACGGTCAGGGTGACAAGCGAGCCTTCGGGGACGGCCGTGTTCACGGGATCCTGGGCGCGGACTGTTCCGAAGAATCCTCCCAGGATCTCATCGATCTGGACCTCGAAGCCGAGCTTTTCGAGGGCCTCCTTGGCTTCCGAGGCCTGTTTCCCGATGAAGCTGGGTACCTCGACGAGCTTCGGACCCTTCGAGATCGTCAGGGTGACCGATCCGCCCTTGGTCAGGTTGCCGGAGGCCGGGTCTTGCGCCACGACGGAACCCTTGGGCACCTTCCGGTCATTGACTGTCTCCGGGGAGACCACGGCCTTCAGCCCGGCGGCTTCGAGCGCGCTCACGGCGGCACGCTGCTCCTGGCCGCGGACATCCGGGACCGGAATGGGCTGCGGGCCCTTCGAGACGGTGAGGCCCACGGGCGTCCCGTGCCGCACCGGATTGCCGCTGCGAGGCGCCTGGGCAAGCACCGTGCCGGCAGGCGCCGATTCATCGAACGTCTCGGTAATCGGACCCAGGGCCATTTCGGCGGCGTTGAGGGTGGTCTTGGCCTCGTCCAGGGTCTTGCCGGTCAGTTCCGGCAGCGGGAACAGTTCCGGGCCCTTGGAAACGGCAAGGGACACGGGCTGGAACTTGCGGATGACCTCGCCGGCGTTTGGTTCCGAGCCGACCACCAGCCCCGGCGAGACGTCGTCGTCGAAGACATCCTTGACGGTGGATTGGAACCCGGCGGTGCGGAGCAGGTCCTGGGCCTCGGCAACGGTCTTGTTCGCCACCGGGGGGATCGTTCCGGGCGAGCCCGGTCCCATCCCGAAGAACCAGCCGGCGACGGCGGCGAGCAGCGCCGCGACGACGAGCAGGACGATCCACAGCAGCCCGCGGCGTCGCGGGTTCCCCTCGTGCAGGGTCTTGGTGGGCGTGGCCGCGGCGCGCTGGCGCGCCTTCTCCTCGTCCCGGTCCAGCTTGCGCTGGGCGCGCTTGCTGGGGGCAACCGCAACTGCCGCCGGGTCGTCGTAGCCGGCGGCGCCGTCGTAGGCCGCCTCGTCCGGAGTGGACAACGGACCGTAGGACGGACGCCGCGGGGCACCGGACATCACTGTGGTCGGGTTGCCGCTGGCGCGGGAGATCATCTCGGTGGGCCGGGCAAGGCTGCCGTATACCTCAGTGTGTAATTCCGTGGGCGCCTCGGTGGGCGGCTTCACGTAGGTTGTGTCCTGAGTGTCGTGCGCGTCCGGCGCCGGGCCGGCACTGCCGGGCCGCCGGTTCGGCGGGGCGGCCACGGCCGGCAGCGGGCTGAGGATAGCCGCCGGCGGTACGAGGTCGAGCTCGGCGTCGCTGAGGTTGGTCCTGATGTGCCGGAGCTCGGACAACAGTGCGCTCCCGTCGACGGGGCGTTTGTCCGGGTCCCGGTCCGTGCACCACTGGACGAGTTCGTCGATCTCCGCAGCCAGTCCGGGAACCTCCAACGAGGGAGCTCCCACGGTGGAATTGACGTGCTGGTAGGCGACCTGGATGGGCACGTCGCCGTCGAACGGCTGCCGGCCCGTAATCATCTCGTAGAGCATGATCCCTACGGAATAGATGTCACTGCGCGCGTCTGCCTGTTTACCCAGGACGAGTTCGGGGGAGAGGTAGGCGACAGTCCCGATCAGGGCGCCGGTGCTCGTGGACGTCGAGATGGCGCGTGCCAGGCCGAAGTCGCCGAGCTTGATCCGCCCGTCGTCGGCGATCAGGACGTTTTCCGGTTTGATGTCCCGGTGGATCATTCCGGCGGCGTGCGCGGCGCCGAGCCCTTCGACGACCGGATCGATCAGCGCCAGGGCCAGCCGGGGAGACAGGGCGCCCTTGTCGTTGAGGACGTCCCGCAGCGTGTGGCCCTTGATGAACTCCATGACCAGGTAGGCGAGCCGGCCGTCTTCACCCTGGTCCAGGACGCCCACCACGTGGGGATGGGAAAGCCGGGCGGCGGCCTTGGCTTCGCGGCCCAGCCGGTCAAGGAACTGCGGGTCGTCGGCCAGATGGGGATGGAGCACCTTCAGCGCGACGTCGCGCTCGAGGCGCTGGTCTGTGGCGAGGTACACGGTGGACATCCCGCCGCGGGCAAGCCTGGATTGAACCTGGTAGCGGTTGTCCACCAGGTTCCCTACGAGAGCGTCCGACACGTATTCTTGCACCTTACAATCGTAGTCGCTGGACAGAAACGGGCCCGAATCAACATGCGATCCGGGCCCGTAGCGTCACGCTCCGTTGTCAGGGAGCCTGTGCTGGTGTCTGTGCTTAACCGAACAGGCTCCGGTTGGCCTTGATGGCCGCGACGTATCCCTTGGTGTCCTCGAACATGCCATTCTGGCTCACCGAGTACTGGCCCTGGTAGTAGCCGGCGATCGCAGTGTCCAAGTCAGGGCTCGTGCGGACCAGCTGGCGGATGATCGCTACGCCTGCCGTGGCGTTGTCGTACGGGTCCAGGAGGTTCAGCTTGCGGCCCACGAGATCGGAGGCCCACTGGCCGGAGGACGGGATGACCTGCATGGTGCCGATCGCGTTGGCCGGTGACACGGCACGCTGGTCAAAGCCGGATTCCTGGAAGGCAAAGGCCAGGGCGAGGCTGGCATCCACGCCCATGCGCCGTGCCGTGTCCGCCACGATCGACTTCATCTGCTGATGGCTGGGCACGGGAGAGGCGTTGAGCAGCGCCTTGTTCTGGTTGGCCGAGCTGACCACGGCGGCCGGGTAGCTGAACCCGAGGAACGTGCTGGGCACGAGGGGCGTGGTGGCAGCAGGCTTGCTCGAAGCCGGCGCGATCGTCGACGCACCGGGGATGACGAGCTTCTGGCCCGGGTAGATGATGCTCGACATCGTCAGCCGGTTGGCCGAGAGGACATCCGAGAGCCTGACGCCGTTGCGGGCCGAGATGCCGGAAAGGGTATCGCCGGCTTTGATGGTGTAAGAGCCCGAGCTGGCCGGCGCGGGTGCCGACGACGCGGGCTTTGTCGCGGCCGGAGCCTGGGTACTGGAACCGCCGCCGACCTTGACCTTCTGGCCGGGGTAGATCACTGAGCTCATGCCAAGCCCGTTCCACTTGAAGAGCTCGGAAAGCCCAACGCCGTGGCGTGCGGCGATGGCGCTCAGGGTGTCGCCTGCCTTCACGACGTAGACGCGGCCAGAGCCGGAGGTAACAGAGGCGGAACTGGCCGGGGCGGCGGGCTTGGTTGCCGGGGCCGGCGTCGAGCCCGTGAGCTTGATCTTCTGCCCCGGGTAGATGATGGTGTTCGCCTGCAGATTGTTCAGCTTCAGCACGGCGAAGGTGTCCAGGCCGTAGCGGCCGGCAACGGCACTGATGGTGTCGCCGCGGGCGATCGTGTAGACGGCGGGAGCCGCGGACTGCGCGGGCCGCATGGCGCTTGGCAGCGTTGCCGGCACGGAGGCGGAGGGGATCAGTGCCGCCTTGAGGGACGTCGTTGCGTCCGCCTGCGCCTGGGCTCGCATGGCAGCCGCGAGGGTTGCGGGGACCGAGCGTACACGCGATTCGGCTGCGGCCGGCTGGGCGATCGCCAGGGAGGAAAGCACGACGGCGGGAAGCGCCGCCGTCGTGGCCGCGATCAGCGGCAGGCTGCGCCCCGGACGGAGCTGTGGCGAACGTGAGGTCGTCATTGGAAAGATCCTCTTCTCAGCGGCAACGCTGCGGTCAGGCCGGTGGAACTGGTGTTACCAGTGTGACAAAAGTTATTTCTGTTACAAATGTGATCTATGTGAATGTCTCATGAATTGGCAATTAGCACAAGAACTGTTTGGCATTCCACAAACCACTCTCCGGCGGAGTGTCGGGCAATTGGTGTCCCGGCGGGGTCCCGGGTGAACCCGGGCGGCATTGCCGCCGGTGGGATGGGCTATGGCCGCTGCCGTCATTTCTGCGCCTGCCGACTAGGCGGCGGGGCACCCGTCGTGGCAATCTTTATGCGTGAGTAATGTAGAAAGCCTCGTGGGCGAATGGCTGCCCCTGCCCGATGTCGCACAGCTTCTGAACGTATCTATTACCAAGGTCCATGCACTTTTGGACGAGCGTGCGCTGGCGGCTGTGAGAATCGGCGACCGGCGCATCCGGTCCGTGCCTGCAGCTTTCATCCAGGACGGGCACGCAGTGGAGAGCCTGAAAGGCACCATTGTTGTCCTCTCGGACGCCGGGTACTCCGATGAGGAACTGATCAACTGGCTCTTTACCCCGGACGAGTCCCTCCGCGGCCGGCCGATCGATGCCCTCCGGGAAGGGCGCAAGACCGAAATCCGACGCAGGGCGCAGTCACTGGCCTGGTAGGAGCCCGCTGGCAGCATCAAGGAGCCGGCAGCATCCCCAAGACGTGCCATGACGGGCCGTGTACAGCGCAAGCCGCTGTGCACGGCCCGCTGCGTTTTGGTCCGGTGTTTCGTTCTGATTAGGCGGCGCGGCTGACCGTGGCCTCTGCCAGCCTGCGGAGCGCGGTCTTGGGCAGCTCCTGAAGCGGCAGGAGGTCCAGGGCGGCGAAGGCCGCCTTGCCGAATTCCTCGATGAGTACCTCGGTGGCCTGGAGCGCACCGCAGTCCACGATGATCCGCCGGATCTCCTCGATGTCCGCGTCGCTGAGATCGGGGCTGCCCAGTTTGGCGTCGATGAACTCTGATTCGGCCGCCGAGGCCTGGTCCAGGGCGAAAGCCACCAAGACCGTGCGCTTGCCCTCACGGAGATCGTCCCCGGCAGGTTTGCCCGTGGTGACGGGGTCGCCGAAGACGCCAAGGACATCGTCCCGCAGCTGGAACGCCTCGCCGAGCGGCAGGGCGAAGGCGGAATAGCCGCGCAGCAGCTCGTCGCCGGCGCCGGCCAGGGCGCCGCCGAGAGCGAGCGGGTGTTCGGTGGAGTACTTGGCCGACTTGAACCGGATGATGGACTGGGCCCGGCTGACTGCCCCGGCGCGGTCCCGCCTGGGCCCGGCGACCTCTTCGAGGATGTCCAGGTACTGCCCGGCCATCACTTCGGCACGCATCAGGTTGAAGATCAGCCGTGCCGGGCTGCCCGAGGCGGCGCGGTGGCCGATTTCCGTGAAGGATTCCTCGCTGAAGGACAGGCAGAGATCCCCGGTCAGGATCGCTGCCGCGTGGCCGAACCGCTCACTGTCCAGCGCCCAGCCCTGGGCCTCGTGAAGTTCAATGAAGCGGCGGTGGACGCTGGGGCCGCCCCGGCGGGTATCCGAGCGGTCAATGATGTCGTCGTGGATCAAGGCCGCAGCCTGGAACAGCTCCAGGGCTGAGCCGGCTGTGACCACCTCGGTGGCGCCTGCCTCCCCGCCCGCGCCACGCCACCCCCAGTAGCACATGAGTGCCCGCAGGCGCTTTCCGCCCGTGACCAGGTTTGAGATCGAGCCCATGAGCGGATCGATGTCCTGGGAGATCGAGGACATGACGGCCTGGCGGCTGGTCAGGAACTCCGTCAGCTGGCCGGCGACGGCGGCCACGTAATCCGCCTGCTCTAGCCTTAGCTGTTCAGCGAGACTCACTTGACGGACTCGGCAGCGACGTTCGCGCCAATCGTGAACGTGGACACGCCTGCTTTCTGCATGACGGAGATGTTCACAGTTTCGTTGTCCCCGCGCAGGAAGTCCTTCGAGGGCAGGGCGCCCACGGTTTCACCGGGTACGGCCTTGAAGCCCTGTGCCTCCAGCGTCTTGGTGTGGAAGGCCAGGACATCTGCGGCAGGGGCGGTGATGCTGCCGACCAGTGCCACGGTTGCCGGCACGGTGGTCTTATCGAAGCTGCTGGAGACCAACTTGGCCCCGGGCATGAGCGGCAGGAGCTTCTGCGGGAAGCCGGGAACCAGCGCGCCAACCGTCGCCGACGTGCCGGGCTGCGCCGAAGGGCTGGGGGGAGCCGTGGTGGAGGACTGCGCAGATGCGGCCGGGTTCGACGCCGACGACGCCGCCGGGCTCGCGGAGCCGGCGGGCGTGCATGCGGCCAAGGCCAATAACGCGCCCGCCGCCGCGATGGCTGCTGCGGCACGTTTGCGCTGTCCAAATACCTTCACAGGGACTTTCCTCCTGGTGTTGAAGCGGAATCAGCCTCCAGTTTAGTCAGTCCCCGGGCATAGGATTGAAGACGTGGGGCCGGACGCAGACAATCAGCAGAGAGTGCAGTCAAATGTGCACCCTCGGGGGCTGCCGAATGCGCAGCCCCACAGCCAGCTTCCCGGCCGCCTGAGCGGGGATTCCCTGCTGGAACTGAGGCGCAGCAGCATCATGCATGTGGACATGGACGCGTTCTTTGTTTCCGTGGAGCTGCGCAGCCGTCCCGAGTTGAAGGGAAGGCCCGTGATTGTGGGCTATCCGGCGGACCGCTCCGTGGTGCTGTCCGCGTCCTACGAGGCCCGGGCGTTCGGCGTCAGATCAGCGATGCCTATGGTGGTGGCGGCACGCATGTGCCCCTCGGCTGTCATTATCGAGCCCCGCCACAAGCTCTACTACGAAGTCTCCGGCCAGATCATGGAAATCTTTGGCTCCATCACCGATCTCGTCGAGCCGCTCAGCGTGGACGAGGCGTTCCTGGACGTCGGGGGAGCCATCCGGCGGCTCGGTCCGCCCCGTGAGATTGGCGAACTGATCCGGGCCCGCGTCTTCCGGGAATTGGGAATCACGGCGTCGGTGGGCATTGCCGCCAGCAAGTTTGTGGCCAAGATCGCTTCCACCCGGTGCAAGCCGGACGGGCTGCTGCTGATCAGGCCCGAGGAAACCGTCCCGTACCTGCACAGCCTTCCCGTCAGTGCGCTGTGGGGCGTCGGCGGCAAGACAGTGGAAGTGCTTGCCCGCAGGGGGATCCGGACGGTGGCAGACGTCGCCGCCTCGCCGCTGCCCTCGCTGCGGAAGCTGCTGGGCGCGTCGGGGGAGCATGTCTACCGGCTCTCCTGGGGCATCGATCCGCGGCCCGTGACGCCGGTCCGGCTGGAAAAGAGCATTGGAGCCGAAGAGACGTTCGCCACTGACACTGCGGATGACGCCCTGCTGCACCGTGAGCTGCTGCGGCTTTCGCACCGGACCGCGGAGCGCCTCCGGGGCGCCGGCATGCACGCCCGCACCGTGGCGCTCAAGCTGCGCTACGCGGACTTTTCCACCATCACCCGCAGCCGCACCGTCAGCACACCGATCGACAGCGCCCAACTTCTTTACGCCGTGGCAGTGCAGCTCCTGGAATCGGTAGGTGAGAGGCCCATGACAGTCCGGCTCGTGGGCATTCGGGCCGAACAGCTGGAAGAGGCTGCCCACGCCCCGCTCCAGCTCAGCCTGGACCGCCGGGACGACAACTGGCGGGCCGCCGAACAAGCCCTCGATGCTGTCACCCGGAAATTCGGCAATAAGTCGGTTCTACCGGCACGGCTCCTGGATCCCGGGGGCCCCCTCGAGTGAGCCCGGCGCAGGGACCGGCGCAGGAATATGGCGGCCCCGCCCCGACAAGGGCTCCAGCGAGGGGTTTCGGACACGGGACAGGGCCTTAAGACTGTCTTTCAGAACAGGCCGCAACAATCTATCCTTATTAATACCTAGGTTTAGGACTACTGGATCGACCGTTCGGGCGACCCGGCCAGCTAAGACCGGCACGGGACTGCTGAATTGCCCCTTTCACCAAGGGCGGTGAATGGGAACCTCTTCGGAATCCCGGGCGTTAGGCGATTAGGGCACTGGATACGTCACGCCCGGACGTTGGCAGACTTGAGGAGGTCGTGATGCCGCTCTCGGAACACGAACAGAAGTTGCTGGAGCAACTTGAGAAGCAGCTGAATGAGGACGACCCAAAGTTTGCAAGCTCGATGGGATCGGTCCCCGGACGCTCTTGGTCCACACGCCACCTCGTCATGGGCGTGCTCGCGACTCTCGCGGGCGTGCTTCTGTTATTGGTCGGCGTGTCCACGCAAATTATCATCGTCGGGGTTGTGGGCTTTGTAGTGATGGGCGCCGGCGTCTATTTCGCCACGATGCGCAGTTCGGCTGTGGGCAGGTCCCGGGCAGCCGGCGGCCGCAAGCAGGGCAAACCCAGGAACTCGTTCATGAGCAACCTTGAACAGCGCTGGGACGAACGGCACGGGGGCGAGTCCTGAACCAATCCGTGACGGCCCCTTAGGCCCTCCACTTTCCGCCACCGGCTCTCCGGGGGACGGCGCGAGACCCGCTTCGGCGGGTCTTTCGCCATTTAAAGCAGAAATTTTGCTCCGGTTCTTGCCCGGGTTCGCCGCGATCGGGCCATAAAAGGGGCGGCGCCGTCGAATTGATTCACCCTGGCGCCGGTCCGAACCGTGAATCGGCCAGGGCGAGTGAGGCAAGCAGGAAAAATCACTCCACTTTCCCCCACCAATCCTGTTTCCCTGCAAATGCTGGGACGAAAGGGGATAAACATCCGCAAATTTGTCTAAACATCCCGGGCGTGTCGTTGACTGTGGAGCGATGTGGAGTAATGTGGAGGGCGTAAGAGGGTAGTTGCAACTCAGGGGACGTTGGACTTTCTAGAACAGACGGGCGGTGGGCCGTGTTTCTCGGCACACATTCGCCGCGTCTGGACGAAAAAGGTCGAATTATCCTCCCCGCGAAGTTCCGCGAGGAACTTGCCAGCGGGCTGGTTCTCACAAGGGGCCAGGAGCGTTGCATCTACGTTTTCAGTGAGGCGGAATTCGGCCGGGTTCACGAGCAGATGCGGGAGGCTCCAATTTCCTCCAAGCAGGCACGTGACTACATCCGTGTTTTCCTCTCTGGAGCCTCGGACGAGGTACCTGACAAGCAGGGGCGCGTGACGATTCCGCCGGCGCTCCGGGAATACGCAGGTCTTGGCCGGGAACTCGCCGTCATTGGCGCAGGTTCCCGCGCGGAGATCTGGGACGCCCAGGCTTGGAGTGAGTACCTGGCCGAAAAGGAAACCGCCTTCTCGGAAACAGACGACGCTATTCCGGGGATTCTCTGAACCCCCACTCATCCACAAGCACACAACGTTCCTTGATCGAGATCTCCAGCCGCCCATCCGGTTGTTGTCCTGGCTCACTTCCCCGGAGCCAGGCCGGCACCGGGTAGGCGCGGATGGGGATCTGGACCAAGGAACGTTGCGTAAGGGCCGCAACCAGCAAACTCCCGCAACGAAAGGACGACGGCATGACTGATCCCGACCAGGCGAAGCCAACGTCCGAACGCCATGTACCGGTCCTCAAGGACCGGTGCATCAATTTGTTGGCCCCTGGCTTCGAGGCTGCCCGGAGCCGCGGCGAGACCCCCGTGGTGATCGACGCGACGCTCGGCATGGGCGGCCACTCCGAGGCCCTCCTGCAGCGCTTTCCCGACCTCCACCTGATCGGCATCGACCGGGACGAGGAAGCCCTGGCGCTGGCGGGGGCGCGTCTGGCGCCCTTCGCGAACCGGACCGACCTCGTTCACGCCGTCTACGACGAAATCCCGGACGTCCTCGCGGACCTGGGCTTCACCGAAGTCCACGGTGTGCTGATGGACCTTGGCGTCTCGTCCCTCCAGCTGGACGAGCGGGAGCGCGGTTTCGCCTACTCCTTTGATGCGCCCCTGGATATGCGGATGGACACCAGCCGCGGCCAGACTGCCGCCGACGTCGTCAACAATTACAGCGAAGAAGAACTCGTCCGGATCATCCGAAAATGGGGCGAGGAGAAGTTCGCCGGCCGCATCGCGAACAGGATCGTGGCCGCGCGTGCCGAAAAGCCCTTCACCACCACCGGCGAACTGGTCGAACAGATCCGGTCCGTGGTGCCCGCCGGTGCCGCCAAGTCCGGCGGCCACCCCGCGAAGCGCACTTTCCAGGCACTCCGGATCGAGGTCAACGAGGAACTGGACGTCCTGGAGCGTGCCATTCCGGCAGCCATCGCGGCCATCGCCCTCGGTGGCCGCGTGGTGGTCATGTCCTACCACTCCCTGGAAGACAAGATCGTCAAGGGCTTCTTCCAGGCCGGGTCGAAGTCCTCGGCCCCGCTCGGCTTCCCGGTCGAGCTCGAAGAGCACAAAGCCGAACTCAAAACCCTGACGAAGGGCACCGAGGTACCTACCGCCGCTGAAATCGCCGAAAACCCCCGTGCAGCCTCCGCCCGGCTGCGCGCCGTCGAACGCATCAAAGCCAGGAGAGCCGCATGAGCACCGCCGCCGTCAACAGCTACCCCGTTGCCCAGGGCGCCACTGCCCGTGCCCTGCCCGGCCTCCGCCCCGGCACTGATCAGACCCGGAAGGCGCGCACTCCGCTTTCTGTGGTCCGCTCCGTGCCCCGCAAGCGCCGCGCACCATTCGTGGTCCTCTGCTTCGGTCTCCTGGCGATTGCCCTCATGGCCGTACTGGTCCTGAACATCTCCGTTTCCTCCGCCCAGTACCAGTTGGTCCAGCTCCGCAGTGAACAGAGCACCCTGACCAAGCAGAACCAGGACCTCACCCAGCAAGTGCAGAACTTCGACGCCCCGCAGAACCTCGCGGCCAAGGCCGCGGAACTGGGCATGGTGGCATCCCTGGCCAAGGGCCAGATCGATCTCTCCACCCTCAGTGTCACCGGCAAGGCCAAACCGGCCGTCAAGGGCGATGCCCCGGGCGCCGTCATCGCCGCACCGGCCGTCGCAGGACAGCTCAACGTCG
Source organism: Arthrobacter sp. P1_B3 (assembly GCF_056406615.1). Classification (NCBI taxonomy): domain Bacteria; kingdom Bacillati; phylum Actinomycetota; class Actinomycetes; order Micrococcales; family Micrococcaceae; genus Arthrobacter; species Arthrobacter sp. P1_B3. The sequence goes on from NZ_JBFTZV010000017.1 coordinate 75,416, forward strand.
TTCCGCCTGTCACGGAAAATGAACCGCTGGCCCAGCGCAAGGCGGCGGACACCGTGCCGGCGCCGGCGGCTGCAAAGCCCGCTCCCGCGGCGGCACCTGCAAAGCCCGCTCCCGCGGCGGAGCTCCACGGTGGATCGGTTCCCGCCCCGGCGCAGAAGACCCCCGGGCAGTAACGCTCACTGACCACCAGCAAGGCAAGCAGCAAGGACTCACCGTGGCGAAGAACTCCGGCAAGGCAAGCAAGGCGAAAGCCCCAAACGCCACCCGGCGGCTCCGCTGGGGACTCGGCATCATGCTGGCGCTCCTGCTGGTGGTCGGCGGCAAGCTGTTCATGGTCCAGGGCCTGGACATTGGGGGCATGGCGGAGGCGGCCCTCAATAACCGGCTCACGCCCATAGAGCTGCCCGCGGAGCGCGGCAGTATCCTCGATTCCTCCGGCACGGTCCTGGCCAGCAGCGTCATCCGCTATAACGTCGTGGTGGACCAGACCGTCAACACCAAGACCGACTCGTTCCGCCGGCTCGAAACCATCAAGGGCAAGGACGAACTCGTCAAGGTCACCCGTGACCAGGGCATCTCCGAACTGGCCGGCGTGCTCGGCATGGACCGCGACGCGCTGCGCGATGCCCTGACCGGAACCCAGCGCTACTACATCGTGGCCAAGGACTTGAAACCGGACGTCGAGGACCGGGTGTCCAAGCTGCAGATTCCGGGCATTGTCACCGAAGGCACCAGCAAACGGGTCTACCCCAACGGCTCCGTGGCCGGCGGAATTGTGGGGTTCCTCAAGGACGGCACCACCGGGCAGGCAGGACTCGAACAGACCCAGGACGAGATCCTCAAAGGGACACCCGGCAAGCGCCTGTTCGAAATCGGCGCCGACGGACTGCGCATCCCCGTGGGCGTGGACGAGCTGACGCCGGCGATTAACGGCAAGGACATCAAGCTCACGCTGAATTCGGACCTGCAGTATTTTTCCCAGCAGGCGATTCAAAGCCAAAAAGACAAGCTCGGCGCCGAGTGGGGTGTGATTGTGGTCTCCGACGCCAAGACCGGCAACATCATCGCCATGGCCGATACCGACTCCCCGGATCCCAACGACCCCGGCAAGGTCGCGGCCGAGGACCGCGGCGTCCGGGCCGTCACCGCCTCCTACGAGCCCGGCTCGGTGGAGAAGATGATCACGGCCGCCGCCGCGATCGAAGAAGGCAAGTCCAGCCCGCTGGACACCTTCACCATTCCGCCCACCTACACCGTGGACGGGCAGACCTTCAGCGACGCGTTCGAACACGGCACCGAGCGCCGGACGCTGGCCGGAATTGTCGGCTACTCCATGAACACCGGCACGGTCATGGTGGGCCAGCGCCTGAGCAAGGACCAGCGCCATGACTGGTTGCGGAAGTTCGGGATCGGCGACGCCCCCGACATTGGACTCCCGGCCGAATCCAAGGGCATCCTGACCCCGGCTGACCAGTGGGATGGCCGCCAGCAGTACACCGTCCTCTTCGGCCAGGGCGTCGCCCAATCCACCCTCCAGACCGTCCGGGCCTACCAGAGCATCGCCAACGACGGAGTGATGCTCCAGCCGCGGCTGATCGACAGCTACATCAACCCGGACGGAACCGAGGAAAAAGTCCCGGCCAAGGCCCCGCAGCAGATCGTTTCCAAGGAGACCGCCAAGCAGGTCCGCGACATCCTGGAGAGCGCGGTGACCGAGGGCGAGATCAAGGAGGCCGCGATCGACGGGTACCGCGTGGGCGCCAAGACAGGCACGTCCGAGTCCCCGTGCGACGACGGCAAATCCGGCTTCTGCGGCTTCACGGCCTCCATGGTGGGAATGGCGCCCATGGACAATCCGCGGTTTATTGTTGAGGTGGTCCTGCAACGGCCCAAGGGAAGCATCTACGGAATCACCAACGGACCGGTGTTCCGATCGGTGATGAGCCAGACGCTGCGCACGTTCAACGTCCAGCCCTCCACCGGCGAACCTGCCCGGCTGCCGCAGTACGCCAAGTAGCGCCCGTTCCACCTGGCACCCGGAAGTTACCAGCCGGCGCCACTGCCCAGTGCCTGCCCGCCGGAGCCTATCTCCGTGCGCAGGTCCCGATTCATTCAGTGCCCGATCCACTAGCACCACAACGGAGATCCACTTGTCAGAGCTCACCGCCCCCGATGCTTCCGCGCCGTCCGGCCATGACGCCACCCCGGGCTTTCGGCCCACTGCGGTTGCCGCAGTGCCGCTGTCAGCCATCGGTGCGGCGATCGGCGTCGCCGTTCCCGGGGCATCCAGCTCCGTCCCGGTCACCGGGATCTCCCTGAACTCCCGGTCGGTCCGCCCGGGAGACCTCTACGTGGCCCTGCCCGGCGCCGCACGGCACGGGGCCGACTTCGTGTCCCAGGCCGTCGACGCCGGCGCCGTGGCGGTCCTGACAGACGACGCCGGAGCGCGCCTGCTGGCACTGGCCAATGACATCCCCGTCCCGGTGCTGCTGTCCGCCGAGCCGCGCAGCGTGGTCGGCCGGCTGTCCGCACTCATTTACCAGAGCCGGCCCGACGGCGCCGGGGCGCCGGCCCTCTTCGGCGTGACGGGCACCAACGGCAAGACCACCACCACCTACTTCATCAATGCCCTCTTGCGGGCGCTGGGCAAACGGACCGGGCTGATCGGAACGATTGAGATCCTGGCCGGCGGCGAGCCGATCCCGAGCCTGCTGACCACCCCCGAATCCACGGATGTGCACGCCCTGCTGGCGCTCATGCGCGAACGCGGGCTCGATGCCGCCTCCATGGAAGTTTCCTCGCACGCCGTGTCCTTCCACCGCGTGGACGGCGTGGTGTTCGACGTCGCCGGGTTCACGAACCTCACCCAGGACCACCTGGACCTGCACGGGACCATGGAGGAATACTTCCAGACCAAAGCCCGGCTGTTCACGCCGGAACGCGCCCGCGCCGCGGTGGTGACAATCGACGACGCCTGGGGCCGGAAGCTCGCGGCCGCCGCCGAAATCCCGGTCACAACCCTCGCCGCGGCCGGGACCACCGGCAGCGGGCAGACTGACGCAGACTGGACCGCGGACTGGACTGTGGCCCGGACTGCTCCGCGGGGCCTTGGCTCCGACTTCGTACTCAGGCACCTGGACGGCGCCGAGCTGCGCGTCCACACTGGCCTGCCGGGAGGCTTCAACGTCGCCAACGCAGCACTGGCCACGGTCATGGTGCTCGCCGGCGGCCACGAGCCTGCCGCCGTGCAGGCCGCCCTCGACGCCGCAGACCCCTTCACCGTCGCCGTGCCCGGCCGGATGCAGCTCGTCTCCACGGCCCCGGCGGCCGTGGTGGATTTCGCGCACAACCCCGACGCCCTCGAACGTGCCCTCGAAGCCGTCCGGTCCCCGGAGCCCGGGTCCAAGGTGATCATCGTTTTCGGCGCCACCGGACAACGCGACCAGAGCAAGCGCCCCGCCATGGGGGCCATTGCGGCCCGGCTGGCGGACACCGTAATTGTCAGCGACGACGATCCCCACGACGAGGACGCGGCGGCCATCCGCGCGGACGTCCTTGCCGGGGCCTTGGCGGCCAAGGATGACGAAGGCCTGGACTGCACTGTCCTGGAGGTCTTCCCGCGCGACGCGGCCATCGTGAAGGCCGTAGAGCTCGCCGGAGCCGGGGACACCATCCTCGTGGCCGGGCGCGGGCACGAGGTGTGGCARGAGGTCAAGGGAGTCAACCTGGCATTGGATGACCGGGTGGAGCTTCGGAACGCCTTGACAGCACGGGGATTCACCGTTCTCGAAGACCACCGGATAGAGTCCTAAACCGAGATGATTGCACTTACAGCGGCGGAAATCGCCGACATAACCAACGGCCGGCTCGCCGCGGAACCGGGAATTACTCCCGCATCCGTGGTGACCGACTCCCGCGAGGCCACGGCGGGTTCCCTCTATGTGGCCAAACCGGGGGAGAACGCCGACGGACACGACTTCGTGGGCGCCGCCTTTGACCGGGGCGCCGTCCTGGCACTCGTCGAGCGCGAAGTCGCCGACGCCGCCGGAACGAACTTTCCCGCCGTCGTCGTTGAGGACGCTGTCCTCGCCATGGGCGCACTGGCTGCTGAATCCGTCCGCCGGATCCGGGCCAGCCGCGCAGCTGCCGGCGCCGCGTTCACGGTGATCGGCATTACCGGTTCCGCCGGCAAGACCACCACGAAAGACCTGCTCGCCGGAATCTTCGCGGCAGCCGGCACTGAAGGCGCCACCGTTGCGCCGCAAGGGTCCTACAACGGCGAGATCGGCGTCCCGCTCACCGTCTTCAAGGCCGACTTCGACACCCGCTACCTCGTCATCGAGATGGGCGCCACGGGTATCGGCCACATCCAATACCTCGCGGACATGGTCCAGCCGGAGATCGGCGTCGTCCTCGGTGTCGGCTCCGCCCATGCCGGAGAATTCGGCGGTATCGACAACATCGCGGTGGCCAAGGGCGAACTCGTGGAGTCGCTCCCGGCCACGGGCACCGCCGTGCTGAACCTGGATGATTCCCGCGTCGCAGCGATGGCCGCCCGGACCCGGGCCCGCGTGCTCGGCTACACCTCCCGCGCGGCCGGCATAGGCCAAGACAACAGCGTCCAGACGGGCATGGCCCAAGCCGATGTGGTGAGGGCAGAGGGTGTGGAACTGAACGCCGACGGCCATCCAGAATTTGAGCTGTTCCTCCCCGGCGACTTGAGCCAGCAAGGACCGACCGAGTACCACGTTGCCGCCAAGCTGATCGGTGCCCATCACATGGCCAACCTCCTCGCGGCTGCGGCCGCGGCGCACGCGGCCGGCATTCCGGGCGCGCAGATCGCCGCCTCGCTCGGTACGCAGGCCGCCGCCAGCCGCTGGCGGATGGAGCGCACGGAGCGTCCCGACGGCGTGACAGTCATCAACGATGCCTACAATGCCAACCCGGAGTCCATGCGGGCGGCACTGCGGACGCTGGCCGAGCTGGGACGCGGCCGCCGCACCTGGGCGGTCCTGGGCGCCATGCTGGAACTCGGCCCGGATTCCATCCGCGAGCACATGGCAGTCGGCACCCAGGTGGTGCGGCTCAACATCTCCCGTCTCGTCGTGGTGGGCCGGGAAGCCCGGTCGCTGTATGTCTCCGCCATCAACGAGGGCTCCTGGGGCGACGAATGTGTTTTCGCCGAGACTGCGGACGAGGCCTACGAGCTCCTTCAAGCCGAGCTCCAGCCCGGCGACCTGGTCCTGTTCAAGTCATCGAACGGCATCGGGCTGCGCCACTTGGGGGATCGGATAGCATTACCCCCACATGCCACCAAGGACTCTCCCGAGCGATCTGCTGAGGGAACTGCCGCCACCGCCACCGAAGGGAGTGCACAGCTGTGATTGCACTGCTGATGGGCGCCGGAATGGCGCTGCTCCTCGCGTTTGTGGGCACCCCGCTGTTTATCCGGTTCCTGGTCCGCAAGGGCTACGGACAATTCATCCGGGACGACGGACCCACCTCCCACCACACCAAGCGCGGCACCCCGACAATGGGCGGCACCGTTGTGGTCGTGGCGGTCCTCGTCAGCTACGGGCTCACGCACCTGATCATGTGGATGATGAACCCGCACTCCCCGGGTCCAAGCGCCTCCGGGCTGCTCCTGCTGTTCCTCATGGTGGGTATGGGGCTGGTCGGCTTCCTGGATGACTTCATCAAGATTTCCAAGCAGCGCAGCCTGGGGCTGGATGCCAAAGCCAAGCTGATCCTCCAGGGTGCCGTGGGCATCATTTTCGCCGTGCTGGCGCTGAACTTCCCCAATGCCGCCGGCCTGACCCCGGCTTCCACCCAGATCTCACTGGTGCGGGATATTCCGTGGCTCAACCTGGCCTTCGCCGGAACCGTGCTCGGCGCCATACTCTTTGTGCTGTGGTCCAACCTGATCGTCACGGCCGCGACCAACGGCGTGAACCTCACCGACGGCCTCGACGGCCTGGCCGCCGGCGCTTCGGTCATGGTGTTCGGGGCGTACACGCTCATGGGCATCTGGCAAAGCAACCAGGCCTGCGGGTCCCCGCGCCAGGCCGGTGGCGGCTGCTACTCCGTCCGCGACCCCCTGGACCTGGCCCTGCTGGCCGCCATCCTGAGCGCGGCGATGGTCGGGTTCCTGTGGTGGAACACCTCGCCCGCGAAAATCTTCATGGGCGACACCGGCTCCCTGGCCATCGGCGGCGCCGTCGCAGCCTTCGCCATCCTGTCCCGCACCGAACTGCTGCTGGCCTTCATCGGCGGGCTCTTCGTCCTCATCACGCTCTCGGTCATCATCCAGGTGGGCTACTTCAAAATCACCAAGGGCAAACGGTTCTTCAAGATGGCACCGCTGCAGCACCACTTCGAGCTCAAAGGCTGGGCCGAAGTCACGGTGGTGGTCCGGTTCTGGATCCTGTGCGGGTTGTTTGTCGCCGCCGGCCTGGGCATCTTCTACGCTGAATGGGTGGTACTCCTGTGACCGGACCGATCCCCGCCCCGCTCACCACCTCACCCCGGCTGCAGGGCCTCACCACGTGGGACTCCGACTGGTCCGGCCTGCGCGTCGTGGTCACCGGCATCGGCGTCTCGGGCTTCGCCGCCGCCGATACCCTGATCGAACTCGGTGCCCGGGTGGTCGTGGTGGACGCCGCGACCAGCGCCAAAGCGCTGGCCCAGGCCGACACGCTCCGCATCGTCGGCGCCGTGGACGTCCTGCTGGGCGAAGAAGCCGTGGAGTCGGTTCCGAAGATCGACGGGCACAAGCCCGACCTCGTTGTCACGTCCCCGGGCTGGCGCCCGGACCAGGCCTTGCTCGCCGCTGCGGCGCGGGCGCACATTCCGGTGTGGGGCGACGTCGAACTCGCCTGGCGGCTCCGCGAACGCAAGGGCCGCAAGACCGCCGACTGGCTGACCATCACCGGCACCAACGGCAAGACCACCACGGTCGGCCTCACCGAGTCCATGCTCCAGGCCGCCGGGCTCAAGGCGATCGCCGTAGGCAACGTCGGGACCCCGATCCTGGACGCCCTGCGCGATCCCGTGGACTACGACGTCTTTGCAGTGGAACTCTCCAGTTTCCAGCTGCACTGGAGCCACTCGGTGTCCCCAGTGGCCAGCGTGTGCCTCAACGTCGCTGAAGACCACGTGGACTGGCACGGTTCGTACGCCTCCTACCTCGCCGACAAGGCCAAGGTCTACGCGAATACGCAGAAGGCCTGCATCTACAACGCCGAGCAGATCGAGACCGAACGCATGGTCGAGGACGCGGACGTGGTGGAAGGCTGCCGGGCCGTGGGCTTCACCACACTGACGCCGGCCATCAGCATGCTTGGGGTCGTGGAGGGGCTGCTGGTGGACCGCGCGTTCATCGCCGAACGCAAGGACAGCGCGGCCGAACTCGCCTCGATTGCTGACCTGGGGTCGGCGGCTCCGCGCCACATGGTGGCGAACGCTCTGGCAGCGGCCGCCCTGGTCCGGGCCTACGGCCTGGCGCCGTCGGCTGTCCGCCAGGGCCTGCTGGACTACCTTCCGGGAGACCACAGGATCCAGCCCGTGGCCCGCTATGAGGGTGTGCTCTGGGTCAATGATTCCAAGGCCACCAACCCGCACGCCGCCGCCGCTGCTTTATCCGCCTTCCAGAACGTGGTGTGGATCGCCGGTGGCTTGTCCAAGGGCGTGAATTACGACTCCTTGATCCAGGAACAGGGCAGCCGGCTCAAAGCCGTGGTCCTGATCGGCGCTGACTCCAGCGATCTGCAGGCCGCACTGAAGCGACACGCGCCGGATGTCCCCGTGATCCTGCCGGCCAAGGGCGAGACTGAAGACGTGCAGACTGCCGTAACGGCCAAAGCCGACGCAGGCCCTTCGCCGATTTTCGGTGAGACTGTGATGGCCCAGGCCGTTGCCTCGGCGGCGCAGCTGGCCGCCTCCGGGGACACTGTGCTGCTCGCGCCGGCGGCTGCTTCCATGGATCAGTTCTCTTCCTATGCTCACCGTGGCGATGCCTTCATCGAAGCTGTCCGCGAGCTCGTGGAAGGGCAGGCTCAGACCAGCGAGGAGTAACAATGGTCAGCACGCCCACACGTACGACGGCGGCACGACCCGCCGGAGGCGGTGCCACCAGTGGCAAGTCCGCCGGCAGCAGGACGCCTTCGGCTACCGCGTCAACGGCCGGCAGGCCCTCCGTCACCCCGGCAGCCCGGGTGCGTGCCTGGAACCGCGGATTCTGGTCGGCGCTCGAAGGCACCGGCAAGTCCCGCAACGGATCCACGTACTACCTGATCCTTGGCTCCACCCTGGCCCTGACGGCGATCGGCATCATGATGGTCCTCTCCGCCTCCAGCGTGGAAGCCATCGCTGCGGGGGAGTCACCGTACTCCGCTGCCCTCAAACAGGGCGGATTCGCCGCCATTGGCCTCTTCGCCATGTTTGTCCTTTCGCGCGTCAACGTCGCCTGGCTCAGGCGCGTGGCCTGGGGGCTCATGTTCTTGGCCATTGCGCTGTTGGGCCTGGTCCTCCTCGTGGGACGCAGCGCCCTGGGCAACCAGAACTGGATCGACGTCGGCCCGTTCACCTTCCAGCCCTCCGAAGCCGCCAAGCTTGCCCTGGCGCTTTGGATGGCCACGGTGCTTGACCGCAAAGCCAAGCTCCTCCAGGAGTGGCGCCACGCGCTCATTCCGGTCGTGCTCCCGGGCGCTATTGTGGTCCTTGGCCTCATCCTCGCCGGAAACGACCTCGGCACGGCCATGATTGTGATGATCATTGTGGCCGCCGCACTGTTCTTCGCCGGAGTCCGGCTCTCCTTCTTCGGCATTTCCGGGGCGTTACTGGCCATAGGCGCGACCGTCCTCGCCGTCACGAGCCCGAACCGGATGTGCCGTATCCTGTCATGGACGGGCCAGACCTGTGCCGATGGCTCCGACCTGAACTACCAGTCCACCAACGGTCTGTACGGGCTCGCGTCCGGCGGATGGTTCGGCGTCGGACTGGGCCAGAGCCGGCAGAAGTACAGCTGGATCCCGGAAGCGCACAACGACTTCATCTTCGCGATCATCGGCGAGGAACTCGGACTGGTGGGCACGCTCGTGGTCCTGGTCCTCTTCGCTATCCTCGGCACCGCCATCTACCGCGTCGTCGTCGCACAGCACGATGTCTTCCACCGCGTCCTGGCCGGCGCGATCATGGTCTGGCTGCTGGGCCAGGCCAGCGTCAACATGGCCGTGGTCACGGGGCTGGCACCGGTGATCGGCGTCCCGTTGCCCTTCATTTCCTACGGCGGCTCGGCCCTGCTGATGTCGCTGTGCGCAATCGGCGTCGTCCTGTCCCTGGCCAGGGCCCAGATGGACCCCGGCATGCAGCCGAAGAAGATGCTCAGGTTCGGCCCGGCCGCGTTCGCGAATTCCGTGCGGAGCGCCCGCGCTGCCCGGGCCACCAGCAATGCAGCCAGCCGATCCGCCGCCCGTGAAGCCTCCCGTCCCGCCACCAAGGGCGCCGGGAACGGATCCGGGAGCCCGTCTCGGAGTGCCGCCAAAAATTCATCGGCCAAAATCCCCAACAGCAAGAACCCCACCAGCAAGAACCCCACCGGCAAGAACCCCACCGGCAAGAACCCCACCAGCAAGAACCCCGCCTCCAAGAACCGTACGAAAGCGTAAACAGCCCTTCATGAACACCGAGTCGCCCTTGTCCGTGGTCCTCGCCGGCGGCGGAACCGCCGGTCATATCAGCCCGCTGCTGGCCATTGCCGGCGCCCTCCGGCAGTCCCGCCCCGGAGTGCAGCTCCTGGCTGTCGGGACTCCAGGAGGGATGGAAGAGCGGCTGGTACCGGCCGCCGGGCTGGACCTCGCCACCATCAGCCGGGTCCCGCTCCCGCGCAAGCCTTCCACGGACCTGCTCCGGCTTCCCGGGCGGATGGCCGGTGCCGTGAAGCAAGCGGGCTCCATCCTTGATGAGGCAGCCGCCGACGTCCTGGTGGGAGTCGGCGGCTATGTGTGCACGCCGATGTACCTCGCGGCCCGGCGCCGGAAGATCCCGATCGTGGTCCACGAGGCCAACACCCGCCCCGGCCTGGCAAACCGGGTCGGCGCACGCCTCGGCGCCCACGTGGCCGTCGCCTTCGCCGCGACCAAACTGGGCCGCGCGCGGCACGTGGGCATGCCCATGCGCCCCGAGATCTCCGGCCTCGACCGCGCTGCCGCCCAGGCCGGGGCGCGGCAGGCGCTCGGACTGGACGCGGACAAACCGACGCTGATCGTCACGGGCGGCTCCTCGGGCGCCCAGAGCATCAACCGGTCCCTCGCCGCGGCCGTCGGAGCCCTCGCCGACGCCGGCGTGCAGACCCTGCACATCACCGGTCGCGGCAAGTCCGTGCACGACGCCGACGGCAAGCCGCTCGCCGCGCCGGGCTACCGGCAGGTGGAATACGTGGACGGCATGGAAACTGTTTACGCCGCGGCTGACCTGCTGCTGGCCCGTGCCGGAGCCGCCACGGTCTGCGAGGTGGCCGCGGTGGGCGTCCCCGCCGTCTTCGTCCCCCTGCCCATTGGCAACGGCGAGCAGGCGCTGAACGCGGCGGGCCTGGTCGCGGCAGGCGGCGCCCTGATCGTCGACGACAAGGCCTTCTCCGCTGACTGGATCCGCGAGAACATCATTCCCCTGCTGCTGGACACGGACAAGCTGGCCCGGATGGCCGCCAGCTCCGAACAGCTCGGGATCCGGAACGCGGACCGGCGCATGGCCGATCTCATCCTCGAAGTCGCGTCCACAAACCAGCACGGCAGGAAGCAGTAAAGCAATGACCCAGCCCCAGCACGGAACCCGTTCCCTGGCATCCCTCGGCCGCGTCCACTTCATCGGCATCGGCGGCGTCGGCATGTCCGCCGTTGCCCGCATCATGGTGGCGCGCGGCATCCCGGTGAGCGGCTCCGACGCCAAGGCGCTGCCCGTCATGGCGGATCTGGCAGCCGCCGGGGCCCGGATCGCCGTCGGCTACGGTCCCGGGAACCTCGGCGACGCCCAGACGGTGGTCGCCGGCTCTGCGATCCGGCCCGACAACCCCGAGCTCGCAGCGGCCCGCGCCGCCGGGCTCCCGGTGCTGCACCGCTCCGAGGCGCTGGCCGCCACCATGGCGGACGACACCGTGGTGGCAGTGGCCGGAACGCACGGCAAGTCCACCACGACCTCCATGATCACGGTGCTGCTGCAGGGCGCCGGACTGGACCCGTCGTTCGCCATCGGCGCCAACGTCCCGGCGCTCGGCGTCAACGCGGCCCACGGCACCTCGGGAATCTTCGTCGCGGAGGCCGACGAGTCGGACGGCTCCTTCCTGAACTACCGCCCCACGATCGCCGTGGTGACCAACGTCGAGCCGGATCACCTGGACTTCTACGGCACCGCCGAGGCCGTCTACGCCTCCTTCGACAGCTTCACGGCCCTGCTCCCGGCGGACGGCGTCATGGTGGCCTGCGCGGACGACCCCGGGGCCAGGGCCCTCGCCGAGCGCACCCTGGCCCGCGGCAACACCCGCGTGGTCCTGTACGGGACGGCGGCCGACGCCGCCATCCGGCTGCACGACGCCGAACCGGGGCGGATGGGGATCTCGACAGCGGCCGGCACCTTCGGCGTCGAACTCCAGGTTCCGGGCCGGCACAACGCGCTCAACGCTGCCGCCGCCTTCGCCGTGGCGGTCGAACTCGGCGTCGCGCCGGAGACCGCGGCTGCGGCACTGGCCCACTTCTCCGGTGCCTCGCGCCGTTTCGAATTCAAGGGGGAAGGGCGGGGCGTCCGCGTCTACGACGACTATGCCCACCACCCCACGGAAGTCCGGGCCGCCCTGTCCGCGGCACGGGCCGTCGCCGGGGAGCATAAGGTGCACGTACTCTTCCAGCCCCACCTGTTTTCCCGGACCCGCGAGTTTGCGCGCGAGTTCGCCGAAGCCCTCAACACGGCGGACACGGCCTTGGTCCTGGACATCTATCCTGCCCGCGAAGATCCCATTCCCGGCGTCACCAGCGGGCTGATCGCCGAGCACCTGGGCTCCGGCGGCCGCCTCGTGGGACCGGGCGGGGAGGCTGTGGAGGCTCTGCTGGCGGACGCCGGACCCGGGGACATCGTCCTGACAGCCGGCGCGGGCGACGTCACGGCCTACGGGCCGCTGATTGTCGACGCCCTCACGGTCGAGGCCGCCGGTGCCTAGCACCAGGCGCCCCACCTACCGGGGCGGATCCAACGCTTCCGGAACCGGCTCCCGGCCGCCCGGCGGAGCGGGCACGGATGTCATTTCGGCGTCCAAGAACGCCGCGGACACGGCCGGCGGCAACGCACAGAACCCGCGGAACCCGCAGGGCACATCGGGCAAAGAGCCCGGCAACGTGCTCTCCTTCCCCGAGCCCAAGGGCAAACGCCGCCGGCGCATCGTGCTCAGTACCATCGGCATCGTGGCCGTGCTGATGGCGGGGATCGTCGCAGCCGCCGTGTACTCGCCTGTGCTCGCCCTGCGGACGGTCACGGTGGAGGGCACGAAGATGCTGAACCCGGATCAGGTTCAGGCCGCCCTCGCGCCGCTCCAGGGCAAGCCACTGCCGCAGATCAGCGAGGAGGAGGTCACGGCCCTGCTCAAGCCGCTGGTCCAGGTCAAGGACGTCACCGTGAAGGCGCTGCCGCCCGCCACCTTGCAGGTTCACGTCACCGAGCGCATTCCCGTGGCCCTGGTCAAGCAGGGCAAGACATTCCAGCTGGTGGACGTCGACGGCGTCCAGCTCAGCACCACCGCGGATGCCGCCACGGTATCGCTCCCGGTGATCGACGGCGGCAGCGGGACGCTGCCGAAGGACCTGTTCCAGGCCATCACCGCGGTGCTGGGGGCACTGCCGGCGGATGTGCTGGCGCGGCTCTCCAACGCCTCCGCCGCCTCCGCCGACGCCGTCGAACTCAAACTCGTCGACGGGCAGACAATCGTCTGGGGCAACGCGGGGGAGAAGGAGCTGAAGGCGCGGGTCCTTTCGGCCCTCCTGAAGGTCCCGGCCGATCCGAAGAACCCCGTCAAGGTCTACGATGTCAGCGTGCCCCGGCACCCTGTCACCCGGTAGCTGCGGCCACTTCCGCCGCGCTCCGGGACTCCGGACGTGGCGCCGGCAGGCACACGGATGCGTCCGCGCACTCGCCGAGGGGCGAGCGCGGGACGTCCAGCCGCCCGCGGGAGTACATACAGGGGCTATTTACCCGGTATTACCGCGACACGCGGCGCCGGTTATTGAATGTCCCCGGCATAGGAAATACCGTCACAGACATGAGTTACTTGACATAACTATAACCTTCAAGTCGAAGGTTAAGGTTCAAAGCTTCAAGCAGGACTCGACCAGATTTCGCATTAGTACACGAACAAGGGACACGTAACGTGGCAGCTCCGCAGAATTACTTGGCCGTCATCAAGGTCGTCGGCATCGGCGGCGGTGGCGTGAACGCAGTCAACCGCATGATCGAGGTCGGTCTTCGCGGCGTCGAATTCATCGCCATCAACACCGATGCCCAGGCATTGTTGATGAGCGATGCCGACGTCAAACTCGACGTCGGGCGTGAGCTGACCCGTGGTCTCGGTGCTGGCGCGAACCCTGAGGTTGGCCGGCAGGCCGCGGAGGACCACGCCGATGAAATCGAAGAGGTCATCCGGGGCGCGGACATGGTCTTCGTCACCGCCGGCGAAGGCGGCGGAACCGGTACAGGCGGCGCCCCCGTCGTCGCCCGGATCGCCCGTTCCCTTGGCGCCCTAACCATCGGCGTCGTGACGCGTCCCTTCACCTTCGAGGGCCGCCGCCGGGCCGGCTCCGCCGAGGCCGGCATCGACGCACTGCGCGATGAAGTCGACACCCTGATCGTGATCCCGAACGACCGTCTGCTCTCCATCAGCGACCGCAACGTCTCGGTCCTGGATGCGTTCCGCTCCGCCGACCAGGTGCTGCTCTCCGGCGTCCAAGGCATCACGGACCTCATTACGACCCCCGGCCTGATCAACCTCGACTTCGCCGACGTCAAGTCCGTCATGCAGGGTGCCGGTTCCGCGCTGATGGGCATTGGTTCTGCCCGCGGCGAAGACCGTGCCGTCAAGGCCGCGGAACTGGCCATCGCCTCGCCGCTGCTGGAGGCATCGATCGACGGCGCCCACGGTGTCCTGCTCTCCATCCAGGGCGGCTCGGACCTTGGCCTGTTCGAAATCAACGAGGCTGCCCGCCTGGTCCAGGAAGTCGCCCACCCGGAGGCCAACATCATCTTCGGCGCCGTGATCGACGACGCCCTCGGCGACGAGGCACGCGTCACCGTCATCGCAGCCGGCTTCGACGACGTGAAGGCCACCTCGCCGTCCATGGACCAGTCCCTGCCGGCCGCGCCGCAGCGGCCCGCGTCCGCCGCCCCCGCTCCGGCGCAGGCACCCGCCTCCGCCCCGGTGCAGCCGCTGCACGCCACTGTCGGCGCCTCCGGCTACGGCGGCTGGGGCCAGCAGCGTCCCTCAGCCATACCGGCTGACTCGGGCTTCGACGTCGACCTGCCGGCCGTCGTGGAGCCGGACCTGTCCGGCCGGCACTCCGATGACCTGGATGTCCCGGACTTCCTCAAGTAAATCGTTCTGCTTCAGCATGGCACCGCCGCCCGGCGGTGCCATGCTGCTTTGCGGCGGGTTACGGTGGATTGTATGAACGTAGGTATTCCGGACATGTCGATGGCGGTGTTGTGATTGTTTTGCTGGCGGGCTGAAGTCCGGCCGGGCGTGTGGGTGGCCTTCACCGACGCCGGAGCCGGGAACCTGGCACTGCATGTTGGCGACGACCCCGCGGCGGTCCGCCGCCGGCGCGCGGAGCTCGAAGCGGCCGCCGGGCTAGGTGGGCGATCCTTCCGGTACATGAACCAGGTCCACGGCAATGACGTCGCCACGATCGTTGGCTCCACGGCCGCACCGGCGGCAGCGGACGCCGCGGGCCAGGTTCCGGCAGCCCCCACGGCCGATGCCATGGTCTCCCTGACCGAGCCGCTGGCCGTCCTGGTGGCGGACTGTGTGCCGGTGGTACTGGTCGGCGAGGACGCTGCTGGGGCACCCGTCCTCGGGGTCGTCCATGCCGGACGGCCCGGCGTTGCCGCCGGGGTGGTGCCGGCCGCTGTGGCCCGCCTGCGGGAGCTCGGCGCGGACCGCATCAGCGCCTGGGTGGGGCCCTCGGTCTGCGGCCGCTGCTATGAGGTCCCCGAATCGCTGCGCGCGGACGTTGCCGCCACCGTGCCTGCCACCTGGTGCACCACGTCCACCGGCACCCCCGGCCTGGACCTGCCGGCAGGTGTCAGGAGCCAGCTGGAAGCAGCGGGCGTCGCGATCGAATACTCCGGGGGCTGCACCCTCGAGGACAACACCCTGTTCTCCTACCGCCGCAACAGCCACACCGGCCGCTTCGCCGGGCTGGCATGGACGGACGGGACTGACGGGACGCACGGGACGGACGGGAACAGGGCGCATGGCCATGACTGAGCCGGTGGACGTACCGGACACAAACACGTACAGGCCGGTCAACGTGCCGGGGGAGAGCCGGCAGGACGCGCTGGAGGGCCCGCGGCTTGCCCAGCTGGACGCGAACCTCTCGGCCGTCCGCCGCAGGATCGACGCCGCCGTTACCGCCGCCGGCCGCACGGCGACGCCACCACGCCTGATCGTCGTCACCAAGTTCCATCCGGCGCAGGACGTCCGGCGGCTGGCGTCGCTGGGCGTCACCGACGTCGGCGAAAACCGGGACCAGGAGGCCGCGGAAAAGGCGGCGCAGCTCGAAGACCTCGGCCTGAGCTGGCACTTCATCGGCCAGCTCCAAAGCAAGAAGGCCAAGTCCGTGGTGAAGTACGCCGCGTCCGTGCACTCCGTGGACCGGGAAGCCCTGGCTTCCGCACTCGCCAAGGCGATGGCAGCCGAAAGTGAACGCACCGGGCGCCCGCCCCTGGACTGCTTCATCCAGGTCAGCCTGGACGAGGCCTCCGGGGCGCACCGCGGCGGCGCAGCCCCCGACGAGGTCCCGGCACTGGCCGAGCAGCTGGCCGGTGCTGCCGGGCTAAGGCTCGCGGGCGTCATGGCCGTCGCCCCGCTCGGGGCGGATCCGGCGGCCGCCTTCGAAAATCTGGCACGCATTTCCGGGCGGCTGAGAGAACAATTTCCGGACGCCACGGGAATATCCGCCGGAATGAGCCAGGACCTCGAAGAGGCCGTCCGCTTTGGGGCGACACACCTGCGCATTGGCTCCGATATTCTCGGTCCGCGTCCGGCCCTGCGGTAAGTTCGAACGTATTGGAAGGTAATGGCGGGGATTCCAAGGCTATCTAGTCATTAAGCGGCCCGCTTACGGACAAGATTAGGAGTCGACCATGGCTGGCGCTCTGCGCAAGACAATGATCTATCTTGGGCTCGCCGACGGCGACGAACACTACGAGTCTGAGCACCCCACACCGCACAAGGATGAGGACGAATCCATGGAGCAGGACCGCGAGGAACGACGTGCGCCGGCGCCCGTCCGCGAGGTCCCCCGGGAAGAGCCTCACGCCGCTGAAGAGGAATATCGCGCACCTGTGACACCCATCAAGCGTGCGGCATCGAGCCGCGAAGAGACCACCGGACTCCGGCAAATCACTACCATCCACCCGCGGTCGTACAACGACGCCAAACTCATCGGCGAAAGCTTCCGCGACGGCATCCCCGTCATCATGAACGTCACCGACATGGGGGAGGCCGACGCCAAGCGCCTCGTGGACTTCTCCGCCGGACTGGTTTTCGGCCTCCGCGGCAGCATCGAACGGGTGACGAACAAGGTCTTCCTGCTCTCGCCGTCGTACATCGAAGTCATTGGCGATGACAAGAAGGTCAGCGAGACGCAGGCAAGTTTCTTCAACCAGAGCTAGGCCCGAATATTCGGTACGGATGCCAGGCGGGGACACCTGCCTGGCATCCCTGCGGAATTATCCGTGTTGAAATAGAAGTGACACTTTCCTTAGGACACTGCGGTATCCGGAATGAACATGGAGATATGAGTTAGCTCATGGGATTTGTTTTCGGGCTCGTCTATATCGCGCTGTTGCTATTTTTTGTGGCGTTGATCATCCGCCTGGTCTACGACTGGGTGCAGATGTTCGCCCGAAGCTGGCGGCCGCGCGGTTTGGCACTCGTGGCCGCCCATGCTGTGTATTCGGTCACGGACAAGCCCCTCAAGCTGCTCCGCCGGCTCATCCCGCCGCTGCGGCTGGGCGGAATATCGCTGGACATTGGCTTCCTGCTGCTGTTCGTGGCCGTCAGCGTGGCGATGTGGATCGTCAAGGGCCTGGTGTACGCCCAGCCTGTCGCAGCATGAGCCACCGGGCCGAGCAGGGGACTTGCCCGGGCCGAGGCCCAACCGAAAGAAACTCCGGTTTGACACTGCGGTGTTGAATTAGAGGAACCAGACCATATTTAGGTACCGTAGTTTTGACGGCCGGAAGGCCTACTGACTAACTAGACCAACGAGGTGACCAGATGGCTTTGACGCCAGAAGACGTTGTCAACAAGCGCTTTCAGCCGACCAAGTTCCGCGAAGGCTACGACCAGGACGAGGTTGATGACTTCCTGGACGAGATCGTCGTCGAACTTCGGCGCCTGAACCAGGAGAACGACGAGCTCCGCAAGAAGCTCGCCGAATCCGGCGCCGGCACGCCTGCCAGCTCCGCAGCCGCCGCACCCGTGGTGGAGAAGGTCCCGGCGCCCGTCAAGGCCGAGAAGGAAGACACCGCCAAGGCCGAGGCCGAGGCCAAGGCAAAGGCAGCAGCCGCTGAAGCTGCCAAGAAGAAGGAAGCCGAGCAGGCTGCCAAGGCAGCCCAGGCAGTCCAACCGGCACGTAACGCTGCCACCCCGGCTTCCGAGTCCGCCGCCGGCCTGCTGGCCATGGCGCAGCAGATGCACGACAAGCACGTCGCCGACGGCGAGCAGCAGCGGGACAAGATCATCGCTGAAGCCCAGATCGAGGCCAGCAGCCTTGTCAACGATGCGCAGGAAAAGTCCCGCAAGATCCTTGGTGCCCTCGAGCAGCAGCGCTCCGTGCTCGAACGCAAGGTCGAGCAGCTTCGCGGCTTCGAGCGTGACTACCGCTCACGCCTGAAGGCCTACATTGAGGGCCAGCTCCGTGACCTCGATGCCCGTGGCTCCGTTGCGGCCCCTGAGGTCGAGGCCAACAGCTAGGCAAAAGCCAAGTATTCTGAAAGTCGGTGGCTGAGGTTTCCTCGGCCGCCGGCTTTTCATTTTTCCGCAACGTGCCGCCACCGGTCCGGTGCACGGCGCTTGCCGGGTACCCGGCCCCCGGTCTCCGCACTGGCTCCCGAACGAAAGCCCTATGACTGACGCACCATCACCAGACGCCATTCAGCCTGTCGACGCGGCACAGCCCGTGCAGGCCCGGCCGCGCCGGGCCAAGCTGCTTGTCCTGTTCGCTGCCTTCGCGGTGTTCGCCTATGTGTTCGACCAGCTGACCAAGCTCTGGGTAACGAGCACCATGACTGAGGGCGAGCGGATCGCCGTTTTTCCACCGCTGCTGCACTGGTTCTACATCCGCAACTCCGGGGCGGCGTTTTCGATCGGCGAGAACGTCACGTGGGTGTTCACGATCATCATGGCGGCCGTGTCTGTCGCAATCCTGCTGCAGCTGCGCAAGCTCGGCTCGCTCTGGTGGGCGTTGGCGCTGGGACTGCTGCTGGGCGGCGCACTCGGCAACCTGACGGACCGGCTGTTCCGCGAGCCCTCGTTCGCAATGGGCCACGTGGTGGATTTCATCCAGCTGCCAAACTTTGCGATCTTCAACATCGCCGACTCGGCCGTGGTTTCCGCCGTCGTGATTATCTGCCTGCTCACCTTCCGCGGGATCTCCCTGGACGGCTCGCGCCACACGAAGGATACGGTGGCCAAGGATGTCTGAGAACACCCCGGATAACGCGACAGCCGCGGGGCCCTTGCGGTTCACCGTCCCGGAGGACCTGGCCGGTTCCCGCGTGGACGCAGGCCTGGCCAGGCTGATGGACATCTCCCGGTCCCAGGCGGCCGCCCTGATCGCGGAGGGCAACGTCTCCAGCGATGCCAAGCGGGTTGGGAAGTCGCTCAAGCTCACCCCCGGCACCGTGCTCGACGTCGTCGTGCCGGACCGCAGGGACCCCCTGGAAATCGTGGAGGAAGTAGTGGACGACCTGTTGATCCTGCTGGACGATGACGAGTTTGTTGTCATCGACAAGCCGGTGGGTGTGGCAGCCCATCCCTCGCCCGGCTGGGTGGGACCCACGGTGGTCGGTGGCCTCGCCGGTCTCGGCTACCGGATCTCGACGTCGGGCGCCCCCGAGCGCGCGGGCATCGTCCACCGGCTCGACGTCGGGACCTCCGGCGTCATGGTGGTCGCCAAGACCGAAAACGCCTACACCGTGCTCAAGCGGGCCTTCAAGGAACGCACCGTGGACAAGGTTTACCACGCCGTCGTCCAGGGCCTTCCCGACCCGCTGGCGGGAACCATCGACGCGCCCATTGGCCGCCACCCGGGCCATGACTGGCGCTTCGCCGTGATCGAGGACGGCCGTGATTCAGTGACGCACTACGAGGTCCTGGAAGCCTTCGGGAAGGCCTCGCTCGTGGAGGTGCACCTCGAAACGGGCCGCACCCACCAGATCCGTGTGCACTTCGCGGCCCTGCGGCACCCCTGCGCCGGTGACCTCACCTACGGCGCGGACCCGCGGCTGGCCGCCAACCTCGGACTGACCAGGCAGTGGCTGCACGCCCGGGAACTCTCCTTCGACCACCCGCGGACGGGGGAGCGGGTTACCGTCAGCAGCGAGTACCCGCAGGACCTGAAGTATGCGCTCGAGGTCCTGGAATCCGGGAACGCCTGAGCTGTCCGGCGCGGGCGGCCGGATCCACTCCGGTACCAGTTTGCTCTTAGTTTCCGCGGCGGATCCCGCCGGCCTGTCCGGCAGGTTCCGTTCCGGCCGTCGTGGTTGCACGCCGCCGTCGTGGCACGGCACTAGAATGGTGCGGTGACTTCCAGCAACGACTCGTTTGTCCATCTCCACAACCACACCGAGTACTCGATGCTGGACGGTGCCGCCCGGCTCGGTGAGCTGTTCGACGAAACCGAGCGGCTCGGCATGCCGGCCCTCGCCACGACGGACCACGGCTACCTGTTCGGCGCCTTCGACTTCTGGAAGCGGGCAACCGACCAGGGCATCAGGCCCATCATCGGCGTCGAAGCCTATGTGACTCCCGGGACCGCACGCACGGACAAGACCCGTGTGCGGTGGGGCGAGGAGCACCAGCGCAAGGATGACATTTCCGGCGGTGGCTCCTACACGCACATGACCCTGCTCAGCTACAACAACGTGGGCATGCGGAACCTCTTCCGGGCTTCCTCGATCGCCTCACTGGATTCGGTCTTCGGCAAATGGCCCCGGCTGGACCGTGAGCTGCTGAACACGTACTCGGAAGGGCTCATCGCCACCACCGGCTGCCCGTCCGGTGAAGTCCAGACCCGGCTGCGCCTGGGCCAGTACCGCGAAGCGCTTGAGGCCGCGGCCGAGTTCCGCGACATCTTTGGTGCGGAGAACTACTTCTGCGAGCTCATGGACCACGGCCTGGACATCGAGCGGCGCGTCACCGGTGACCTGCTGCGCCTGGCCAAGGACCTGAACCTGCCGCTGGTGGCCACCAACGACCTGCACTACACGCACGAGCACGACGCGAAGGCGCATGAGGCCCTGCTGGCCATCCAGTCCGGTTCCACGCTCCTGGAGCCGACCTACGACAACGGCGGTTCGCGCTTTGCCTTCTCCGGCAGCGGCTACTACCTGAAGTCACCGCAGGAAATGCGGGAGCTGTTCCGCGACCACCCGGAGGCGTGCGACAACACGCTCCTGATCGCCGAGCGCTGCGAAGTCTCGTTCAACACCGGCGCCAACTACATGCCGCGGTTCCCCTGCCCGGAAGGGGAGGACGAAACGTCCTGGCTGGTCAAGGAAGTCGATAAGGGACTTCGGTACCGCTATCCCAAGGGCATCCCGGACAAGGTCCGCAAGCAGGCCGACTATGAGCTGGAAGTCATCACCTCCATGGGCTTCCCGGGCTACTTCCTCGTGGTGGCCGACTTCATCAACTGGGCCAAGAACAACGGCATCCGGGTCGGTCCCGGGCGCGGCTCCGGTGCCGGCTCCATGGTGGCGTACGCCATGCGCATCACCGACCTTGACCCGCTGCACCACGGCCTGATCTTCGAACGCTTCCTCAACCCGGACCGCGTCTCGATGCCTGACTTCGACGTCGACTTCGATGACCGGCGCCGGTCCGAAGTGATCGATTACGTCACGCGCAAGTACGGTGACGAACGTGTGGCGATGATCGTCACCTACGGCACCATCAAGACCAAGCAGGCCCTCAAGGACTCCTCGCGCGTGCTGGGCTATCCGTTCAGCATGGGCGAGCAGCTGACCAAGGCGCTGCCGCCGGCCGTGATGGCCAAGGACATTCCGCTGGCCGACATTCAGAACTCCCAGTCCAAGCGCTACAGCGAGGCGGGGGACTTCCGCCAKCTGATCAGCACTGACCCGGAGGCCGCCAAGGTCTTCGAGACGGCACTGGGCATTGAGGGCCTGAAGCGGCAATGGGGCGTGCACGCCGCCGGTGTCATCATGTCCTCGGACCCCATCATCGACGTGATTCCGATCATGCGCCGCTTCCAGGACGGCCAGGTCATCACCCAGTTCGACTATCCGACCTCCGAAGGCCTCGGCCTGATCAAGATGGACTTCCTCGGGCTGCGAAACCTGACGATCATTTCCGATGCCCTGGAAAACATCAAAATGAACCGGGGCATCGACCTCGACCTCGAAACCCTTGAGCTGGATGACACGGCGTCCTACGAGCTRCTGGCCCGGGGAGACACGCTGGGCGTTTTCCAGCTCGACGGCGGACCCATGCGCTCCCTGCTCAAGCTGATGAAGCCTGACAACTTCGAAGACATCTCCGCCGTGCTGGCCCTCTACCGGCCCGGACCCATGGGCGCCAACGCGCACACCGACTACGCGCTGCGCAAGAACAAGATCCAAGAGGTCATCCCGATCCACCCGGAGCTGGAGGAACCGCTGTCCGAAATCCTCGGCGGGACCTACGGGCTGATCGTGTACCAGGAGCAGGTTATGGCCGTGGCGCAGAAGCTCGCGGGCTATACCCTGGGCCAGGCGGATATCCTGCGCCGCGCCATGGGCAAGAAGAAGAAGTCCGAGCTGGACAAGCAGTTCGCCGGCTTCTCCCAGGGCATGCAGGACAACGGCTATTCCATGGCCGCGGTCAAGACCCTCTGGGACATCCTGCTGCCGTTCTCCGACTACGCCTTCAACAAGGCCCACTCGGCCGCGTACGGCGTGATCTCCTACTGGACGGCGTACCTGAAGGCGCACTACGCGCCGGAGTACATGGCGGCCCTGCTGACTTCGGTGGGGGACGATAAGGACAAATCGGCCATCTACCTCAACGAATGCCGGCGGATGGGCATCACCGTGCTGCCGCCCGACGTCAATGAGTCAGCCCTCAACTTCACCCCTGTTGGCACTGACATCCGCTTCGGCATGGGCGCCATCCGCAATGTCGGCGTGAACGCCGTCGAAGCCATGGTGGTGGCGCGCGAAAAAGAAGGCGCCTACACGTCCTTCAAGGACTACCTCATGAAGGTCCCCGCGGTGGTCTGCAACAAGCGGACCATCGAATCGCTGATCAAGGCCGGTGCCTTCGACTCGCTGGGACACCACCGCCGGGCTCTGGCCATGATCCATGAAGAGGCGATCGACTCCGTCATCACGCTCAAGCGCAACGAGGCGATTGGCCAGTTCGACCTCTTCGCCGGCTTTGAGGACCAGGAGCCCGAGGCGTCGCTCAGCACGGAAATCCCGGACCTGCCGGAATGGGAGAAAAAGGACAAGCTGGCGTTCGAGCGCGACATGCTGGGCCTCTACGTCTCCGACCACCCGCTGCAAGGTTTGGAAGGGCTCCTGAGCCAGCACGCCGACCGGTCAATCACCTCGATCATCGCCGAAGACGGCCCGCCGGACGGCTCGATCGTGACCATCGCGGGAATGATCACCTCGCTCAGCCGAAGGATCGCCAAGGCGAGCGGCAACGCCTACGCCCGCGCCGAAATCGAGGACCTCGCCGGTTCCATGGAGGTCATGTTCTTCGGCCAGGTCTACGGCCCCATCGCCTCGGTGCTCGCGGAGGACCTGATTGTGGTGGTCAAGGGTCGCCTGCAACGGCGCGACGACGGCGCCGTCACCTTGAACTGCATGGAACTTTCCGTGCCGGACCTCAGCGACAGCCAGAACGGGCCCGTGGTGATCACCATGGCCACGCACAAGGCCACCGAGGCCGTGGTCACTGAGCTGGGCGACGTGCTGCGCACCCACCGCGGAAACTCCGAGGTCCGGCTGCACCTGCAGGGCGACACTCGGGTGGAGGTCATGGGCCTGCCGGTGCATTTGCGCGTCAACCCGAGCCCGTCGCTGTTCGGCGATTTGAAGGTGCTGCTGGGCCCGACGTGCCTGGATAACTAGCCGCAGTCACTAACGCATGCCGCTAGCCCCGGTCACTAGCGCCGGCGACTAGCCCGGTCACCAGTGCCGGCCAGCGGTCCCTAGATCTCGTAGTCGAGCGGAACCGGCTGGCTGTACGCCCCGGAGTGGTAGAGCAGGGGAACGCCGTCGTCGCCGACCTGGCCCTCCACCACCTCGACCACCACAACGGCGTTGTTCTCAAAGGAGAGCCGCATCTGGACCTTGCCGATCAGCCAGCCGCTGACTCCCTTGAGCACGGGCACCTCATGGGGTCCGAGCTCCCAGTGGTCGCCGTCGAACCGGTTGCCGGCCCGGGCGAAGCGGTCGGCGAGCTCCTGGTTTTCCAGCCCGAGCATGTGCACGCCAATGTAGGTTGTGTTCGCCACAGCCGGCCACGAGCTGGAGGTCCTGGCCATGTTGAACGTGAAGCGCGGCGGCTTGGCGGACAGCGAGGCCACGGAGGTTGCCGTGAATCCGAACGGTACGCCGTTGTGGTTGGCCGTGATGATGGCCACGCCCGCCGCGTGCCGACGGAACATTTCCTTGAACGTCCCCTCGAAAACTCCTTCATCTGTGGCCACTGCGATCCAACTCCCTGCTGCACGTGCGTGTCATACTTCCTACTCTGCCAGCGTATTCCGCAGGGGAATCGAGTATGGCATTTTGATTACTTCCGCCGTCATGTGCTGCCGGGCTTCGTCATGCGCCGGCGGAATCCTTGTTACGGTTTGTTGCATGACACAGCCCGCACTAGACGGCCCCGTCCACCACGCCGGGGAGCCCGCGCAGCCGCTCCGGCCCGCGTCTCCAGAGCAGCAGCGCGGACCCGGCGGAAACCCGTGGCGCAAGGCCGCGGTCATCGCGGCCGCCGGTGTCCCGGTGGGGTTGCTCTGGTGGCTGCTGGCGCCGTCGGGCCTGAATCTCCTGACGGGAGACCCGGACCTCGCCGCCGGCACCAACACCGCAACCTGGCTGCCCAGGGACCTGGTGCTGGCAGGGCTGTGCCTGCTCGCAGGGTGCATCGCCGGGTCGTTCGTCGCCGGCACCAAGCACCACCAGCCCGGTCCCGGAACCGTCATCCTGGTGGTCCTGGCCGGTGCCGCAGGTGCGCTCATCGCGTGGGGAACCGGCGTGCTCAGCGCCCAGTGGTGGGGAGCGCCGGCGGATACCTCCGCCAGCGCCAGCGTCGCCTTCTCACTGCGCTCCTATGCGGTCCTCGCCATCTGGCCCGCGGCGATCGCCCTGGCCATCTTCCTGAACAGCCTCTTCCCGGGCTCCGGCGGCAAAGCCCGCCGCTGACGCCAGTGCCGGCGCGCCGGGGCAGGGCACGTAAAATGATCGGGTGAGCCTAACTCCTGACAGCCCCGTGACCCCGATGACCGCCGCCCTCAACTTCCGCACGGTGGACGTGCGCGGTGCGCAACTGTCCCTCGCCGGACTCCGCGCTGCCGTGCCCCGGGCACAGTCCGGCACCATGGCGGACGCCGAGGGCAAGGTCCTGGACATCATCGCCGCTGTCCGCACGCGCGGCTTCGGCGCACTCCGGGAGCTGGCCCTTGCCTTCGACGGCGTCGAGCAGGCGCATCCCCGCGTCCCGGCCGAGGCGCTGCGTGCGGCCCTTGAGGGCCTGGACCCCGCCGTACGCGCGGCACTCGAGGAATCCATCAAGCGGGCCCGCGCCTTCGCCGACGCCCAGCGCCCGGCGAACATCGACGTCGAACTGGGCGTTGGCGCCGTCGTGAGCCAGAACTGGGTGCCGGTGGCGCGTGTGGGGCTCTATGTCCCCGGCGGCCTGGCGGTCTACCCGTCCTCGGTGATCATGAACGTGGTCCCGGCACTGGCCGCCGGCGTCGAATCTATTGCCCTGGCCTCGCCGCCGCAAAAGGACTTCGGCGGCCTTCCGCACCCCACAATCCTGGCGGCAGCCTGCCTGCTGGGCATCGAGGAGGTCTACGCGATCGGCGGGGCGCAGGCCATCGCCGCCTTCGCCTACGGCATCCCGGCCGACACGTCCGACGGCGGCAACCTCCCCGGGATCGACCCCGTGGATGTCGTGACCGGTCCGGGCAACATCTTCGTGGCAACTGCCAAGCGGCTGGTCAAGGGGGTCGTGGGGATCGATTCCGAGGCCGGCACCACCGAGATTGCGATCCTCGCGGACTCCACCGCCAGTCCCGCCCTCGTGGCCGCGGACCTCATCAGCCAGGCAGAACACGACCCCAAGGCGGCATCGGTTCTCTTCACCGACTCAGAGGCCCTCGCCGCCGACGTCCGCGTGGAGCTTGAGCGGCAGGCCGCAGCCACCAAGCACTCCAGCCGCGTCCGCGAGGCACTCTCCGGTCCGCAGTCCGGCGTGGTCCTGGTCGAGGACCTGGCGCAGGGCATCGCCGCCTGCGACGCGTACGCCGCGGAACACCTTGAAATCATGACCGCCGATGCTGCCCGGGTGGCCAGTCGGATCCGCAGCGCCGGCGCGATCTTCGTGGGCGACTACAGCCCGGTGAGCCTGGGCGACTACTGCGCAGGCTCCAACCACGTGCTGCCCACCAGCGGCACGGCGGCTTTCTCCTCGGGACTGAACGTGACAACGTTCCTGCGCGCCATCCAGGTCATCAACTACACCCGGTCCGCGTTGGAGCAGGTCAGCGGCCACATCGTCAGCCTCTCCGGCGCGGAGGACCTGCCCGCGCACGGCGAGGCCGTCACGGTGCGGTTCGCCGCCCGGTAGCAGGCACAGACCACTACATGTAGTAATTACAGGCTTGTTATTCAGCTACATGTAGTCGTAAACTGGGGACACAGGGCAGCGCCGACTGCACTGATACAGCATTGAAACAGCATTGACGCCGCGGATTGCGACAGGGGAGGAACCGACATGTATTGCCCGTTCTGCCGAAACCCTGATTCGCGCGTCGTGGACAGCCGGATCGCCGACGACGGTTCCGCCATCCGGCGCCGCCGTCAGTGCCCCGAATGCGGCCGACGGTTCACCACGGTGGAGACCACCAGCCTGACCGTCATCAAGCGCTCCGGCGTCGGTGAGCCATTCAGCCGCAGCAAAGTCATCAACGGCGTCCGCAAGGCCTGCCAGGGCCGTCCGGTCACGGAGGACGATCTCGCCCTGCTGGCGCAGGAAGTCGAGGAGGCGATCCGGGGCTCCGGCGCCGCCGAAATCGATGCCCACGAAGTCGGGCTGGCGATCCTGGAGCCGCTGCAGCGTCTCGACGAGGTCGCCTACCTGCGGTTCGCCAGCGTCTACCAGGCCTTCGAATCGCTGGAGGACTTCGAATCGGCGATTTCCCTGCTTCGCCACGAGGCGGAGACCAAGGGCCGGGACGGCAAGAGCCCGGACAAACGTCCGCTCCAAGCGCCGTCGTAGATTCAGTTCGGTCGTAGTTTTTGATTCTCGTGTCTTAGTGACTGTGTCCTAGGATCCACACCACAGACTCCGGTGGTGGCAGCGGAGGGGAAGCCGCTGCCACCACCGGCTCCACCAAAAATATTGAGCTATCACTCCGGGGCGTTCCCAGCGTTCAGAACGACCCGGAGTGATAGCTCAATTGGCTTTTACAGCTGAATGCGCCTCTATTTGGCCAGCTTGTGCTTCAGCGCAATCTCGATGGCCGCGCCCACGATCCCGGCGTCATTCTTCAGTTCGGCCGGGACGATCGGAGTGCGCAGCTTCATGCGCGGCAGGTACTCGTCGGCGCGCTTGGAGATGCCGCCACCCACGATGAAGAGTTCGGGGGAGAACAGGAACTCCACGTGGGAGAAGTAGCGCTGCAGCAGCACGCTGTACTGTTCCCAGCTGAGGCCCTCGCGCTCACGGGCCACGGCCGAGGCTTTGGTCTCGGCGTCGAAGCCGTCGATCTCCAGGTGGCCAAGTTCGGCGTTGGGAACCAGCTTGCCGTCGAAGATGAAGGCGGAACCGATGCCGGTGCCAAGGGTGATCACCAGGACGGTGCCGGCGATCCCCTCGCCGGCACCGAAGCGGGCCTCGGCGAGGCCGGCGGCGTCGGCGTCGTTGATGACCTCTACGGGGCGGCCCAGACGTGCCGTGAGCATGGCATCGATGTCGGCTTCCAGCCAGGACTTGTCCACGTTCGCGGCCGAGTGGACCACGCCGTGCTGAATGATGCCGGGGAAGGTGACACCCACGGGGCTGCTGGCGTCGGGGGCGCCGGCACGTGCCGTGAGCTCGGCGACAACCTGCGCGACGACTTCGGCCACGGACTCGGGGGTGGAGGGCTGTGGCGTGGGGAAGCGCACGCGGTCGCCGATCAGCTTCCCCTTCTTGAGGTCCACGATCCCGCCCTTGATACCGGTCCCGCCGATGTCAATGCCGATCAGAGGGGCGTTCTTCTTCGACTTCTCGTCCTTCTTGGCCAAATTCGTTCCGTTCGTGGCAGGGGCGGGCGGTAGGGACCGGACAGGGCCGGCTGGTGCAGAGCGGGATGTTCGGGGAAATAGCGTGTGGAGCGGGACAGTCAGGGCAGCGTGAGGACCTCGGCACCGGACTCCGTGACGAGCAGGGTGTGCTCGAACTGGGCAGTGCGCTTGCGGTCGCGGGTCACGACGGTCCATTCATCGGCCCACATGTCCCAGTCAACGGTGCCCAGGGTCAGCATTGGCTCGATCGTGAACACCATACCGGTTTCGATGGTGGTGTTGTACGCGGGCGCGGCGTCGTAGTGCGGAATGATCAGCCCGGTGTGGAAAGCTTCGCCGACTCCGTGTCCGGTAAAGTCGCGGACCACGCCGTAGCCGAAGCGTTTTGCGTAGGACTCGATGGTCCGGCCGATCACGTTGATTTCGCGTCCCGGAGCTACGGCCCGGATGGCGCGGTTCAGCGATTCCCGGGTGCGCTCGACGAGGAGCCGGGATTCCTCGTCGACATCGCCGACCAGGAACGTGTAGTTGGTGTCGCCATGAACGCCGCCGACGAAGGCCGTGATGTCGATGTTGAGGATGTCGCCGTCCTGGATCACGGTGCTGTCCGGGATCCCGTGGCAGATGACCTCGTTGAGGGAGGAACACAGGGACTTCGGAAAACCCCTGTAGCCGAGGGTGGAGGGGTACGCGTTGTGGTCCAGCAGGAACTCGTGGCCAACCCGGTCCAGATGGTCGGTGGTGACGCCGGGTTCGATTTGCTTGCCGACCTCCACGATGGCCTGGGCAGCGATCTTGGAGGCGAACCGGATCTTTTCGATGGTCTCTGCCGACTTGACCTCTGAGCCTGTGAACTTTGCCGGAGCCGGCTTGCCCACATATTCCGGACGCGGGATGGAGGGCGGTACGGGAAGCTGCGGGCTCACTGTCCCCGGGACAAGCGTGCCGATGGGTGCAGTCGAGGCTAGAGAAGGCATAGATTGATCATATAAGGTGCCGGAACAGCTCGGAAAACAGAGTCCGGAAAACAGAGTCCGGAAAATAGGGCCCGGAAAATACATCCGGAAAGAGCAGCAAAAACAGCAGGAAAACAGCTGGAAGAACAGTGAAGGAACCCCGATGCCCGAATACTGGTACAACGTCAACACTCACGAGATCGAGGAAGACGCGATGTCCGACTGGAGTCAGTTGATCGGACCGTACAAGACCCGTGAGGAAGCCGAACACGCCCTGGAGAAGGTCAAGGCGCGTAACGAGGCGTGGGAAAAGGACGAGGACGACTAGCCTGTTTCGGCCTGCCGCGCAGGTGGGGGCATCCGCTGGCAATCGCAGACCGGACAACGCGCACGGGGGCTGATTTTTCTCAGCCTGTCATTCTCACCCTGCGAGGGTGAGTGCCAGCCGGTTACGGCCAGCCATACTGAGAAAATGCCGACCAGCGCTATCCGCACCCGCGGCGCCCGAGTCACCGACCTGGCCAGGCTGGCCCTTGCCTGGGCTGCTTCGACTGCAGCCCTCATTATCACCGGCGCCCTGCTGCCAGGGTTCTCAGCAACCAGTTGGTGGGCCTACGCCGCAGTGGCAGCAGTGGCGGGCATCGTCGGTCTGGTGCTCCGCCCCGCGCTGGTGGAGATCTCCGCCCGGGTGGGCTGGCTGGCGGTGCTTCTCACCGCTTTGATCGGGCAGGCCCTGATCATGTACGTCGCCATCCGCCTGGTGCCCGGCATCGAGTCGACGGCATGGACCGCACTTGCCGCGACCTGGGTCAGTGCCGTCGTGGGCACGCTCATCTCGTGGGCCACCACGGCCGGGACTGATGACGGACTCATCACCTCGCTGGCCGGAAGGGCACGCCGGCAGGAAACGGTGACGGATCCGGAAGTTGACGGCGTCCTGTTCGTGCAACTCGACGGCGTCCCCTTCCCGGTACTGCAGTGGGCGGTCCAATCCGGGGCAGTACCCCATATCCGGCGCTGGCTGACATCGGGGGATTACCAGTTCCGTGAATGGACTCCGCAGCTGCCGTGCACCACGCCAGCCAGCCAGCTGGGCATTCTGCACGGGACCGTCGACGGGATCCCCGCCTTCCGGTGGTATGACCGTGAGCTCAAACGGGTCCTGGTGGCCAACCGTCCGGCAGACGCCCGGGTGATCGAGGAAAGGCACAGCACCGGCCAAGGCCTGCTCTGCGACGACGGCGTCTCCATTTCGAATCTGTTCACCGGTGACGCGCCCCGATCGCTATTGACGATGAGCCGGGTGGAGGTCCGGCGCGGTTCCACCCAAACCCGTCGTGCGTTCGCGTGGTTTTTCGCTTCGCCGAACGGATTCATGCGCAGCTTCACGCGGACAGTCGCGGAGATCCTCAAGGAGCGTTGGCAGGCCCGGAGACAGGTCAAGCGTGACCTCAACCCGCGTGTGCATCGAGACTGGACCTTCGCCCTGCTGCGAGCCGTCACCAACGCTCTGCTGCGAGACCTGAACACGGCCTTGGTGGCGGAGGAGCTGCGTCGTGGCACGAAGGTCATCTATGTCGACTACGTCGACTACGACGAGATCGCCCACCATGCAGGCATGTTCCGGCCCGAATCCCTCGCCGCCCTCGATGGCCTGGACCGCACGCTCGGATCCCTGGCCCAGCTCGCCGGGTCCGCCCCCCGCCGCTACCGGCTGGTGGTGCTCTCGGACCACGGCCAGTCCCAGGGCACCCCGTTCGCCGACCGGTATGGCCAGGCGCTCGGCGATCTGTGTGCGGAACTGATGAACGAACAGGTTCAGAACGTGGACGCGTCCGTCGAGGGGCTTGGGCGCGCGGACTCCATCGCCGGCGACATTGCGGCCGGCGGGATGACCGGGAAACTGGCCGGCCGTGCCGATAAGGTGCTGACCAAGGCGCAGCAGACGTCGGCTCCCGGCGACGCCGAGGATCCGGTGGTCGTGTTGGGTTCAGGCAACCTGGGCCTGGTCTACGTGCGGGGTGACCGGCGCTTGACTCTCCGAGCCCTCGAGAGCCAGTGGCCAGCCCTGATCCCGGGCCTGGCAGGCCATCCCGGTGTCGGGTTTGTCGCCGGCATTGATGACGACGGCCAGTCGTGGGCGATCGGAAGCGGTGGGCGCCTCAACCTCACCAGCGGCGCGGTGGAGGGCATCGATCCGTTGGCCGGCTTCGGCTCCCACGCGGCGCGGGTGCTCGCCCGGGCGATGATGCACCCCGAGGCACCGGATTTATATGTGAACAGCGCGGTCGATCCAGTGACCGACGACGTCTCAGCATTCGAAGGCCTCGTCGGATCCCACGGGGGCCTCGGCGGTTGGCAGGACCGCGCCATGCTGATCGGCCCGGCCGACCTCATGGCGGGGCTGCCCGAGCGGATCGAGGGTGCCGGAGAACTCCACCGGGTGCTGGTGGGAATGCTCGAGTCCTGCGGCCAACGAGCCACGACGGCATTCCACAATTGAGTGACTGGGTTGAGTGACTGGATTGAATGACTGGGCTGAGCGACTCACTCGGGCGCTACCCATGACTGGCCGGGAGCGAGGACCACTGCCGTGCAGCCAGGAGCCTGCTCCGCCACGGCCTCAGCAAACCGGTGCCCGGGCTGCTCAAACCAGCTCCGGGCAAAATGTGTGACGAACGGAGGGTGCAGCGTTCCCCAGTGCACCGGTACGGCGAATCGCGCGCCGCTCATCGCGACAGCCCGGGCGGCGCTCTCCGGAGACAGGTGTCCCGCCGAGAGCCTCGGTCCCCACCCCCAGACCGGCACCAGGGCGACATCGATGGGCCCTCCCGCCATGGCGGGGATCGCGGCCATCTCCGGATACAAACTCGTGTCACCGGCGATCCAGACGATGCCCGATGGGCCCCGAACGAGTTGGCCATTGGCGTCGTTGGGACGGTGCGGCATAGGGCGGCTGCGATGCTCGGCGGGCACCTGGCGAATCTCGACCCCGCCGCCTACCGGCGTCCAGCCGTCCCCCAAAGGAACCGTGTGCAGCAGCTTTCTGCGACGCAACCAGGCAACGTTCGCCGGAGCGCTCATCAGCGCTGCCCCGCGGAGCATGCGCAGGGAGCGCAGCTCGGCGTGGTCGTGGTGCAGGTGGGAGAGCAGCACCACGTCCGGTCGGCTCCACGACTCCGGGGCCGGCCGCGGTGCCAGGCGTCGCAACAGCCCGGCATGGGGGCGAAGCAGCGGGTCGGTCAGGACCCGAACTCCGTCGAGATCCAGAACCACCGAGGAGTGACCAAGCCAGGTGATTCTCATGCCGGGCCGTCGCCCGTTGTCCAGGTCAGGTGTCGCGTCAGGCCAGGGCCTTTGCCTTCAGGGAATCAAACTCGGTCTGGTTGATAGCTCCGGAATCGAGCAGCGCCCTGGCATCGGCGATCTGGGCGGCGGGACTGGCCGACTTGCCTGCGACCTGCTGGATGTACTCCTGTTGGGCAGCCTGTTGCTGGGCCAGCGTCTTCATCTGCCGCTCGGCCATGCTGCGGCCCCGGGCGATCAGGTAGATGAGGGCGCCGAGCCAGGGTACGAAGATCAGCAGTATTACCCAGCCGRCTTTACCCCAGCCGCTGAGCTCGTGGTCGCCGAACAAGTCCATCAGGCAACGGAACCACACCATCAGCGCGGCGATCCAGATGAAGAACCAGAAACTCCACAGCAGGACGTCCCAGAAGCTATTCGTGTCCATCGATACTCCTCCAGTCGTGTCCGCCGGAGCCTGACCCAGCGCTTCGCGCATGAAACCGTCCGGGCCGGCGGAACATCTTGGGGCCTTAATGCAGACCTTAATGGCCAGCCTGCCCGCACCGGAGACGCAACGCATCGCCCGTGAAGGATGAGGTATCGCCGCAGGTCACGCTTTGGATACGAATAACGAATGCCTTGTGGGCACCAGGGCGGCTGAGATGGAGTGCTCCGGAGGTGGCTTAGAAGGAGTGCTCCGGGCCGGGGAACTGGCCCGAGCGCACGTCCTCGCCGTAAGCTTTCGCCGCGTCGCTGAGCGAGGTGCGCAGGTCCGCGTACTGCTTGACGAATTTCGCCATCTTTCCACCGCGCAGGCCCGCCATGTCCTGCCACACAAGGACCTGTCCCGTAGTGGCGCTGCCTGCGCCGATGCCGACGGTGGGGACCTCGACCGCGGCATCCACGGCGGCCGCCGTGGCGGCCGGGACCATTTCCATGAGCACGCAGAACGCGCCGGCGTCCGCCAGCGCGACGGCGTCGTCGATCAACCGCTGGGCGTCATCGCCGCGGCCCTGGACCCGGTAGCCGCCGAGGGCGTGCTCGCTCTGCGGGGTGAAGCCGATGTGCGCCATGACCGGGATCCCGGCCTGGACCATGGCGCGGACGGTCTCGGCGTAGAACTTTCCGCCTTCGATCTTGACCCCGTGGGCAAGGCCCTCTTTCAGGAACCGCACGCCGGTGGCGACCGCCTGCTGGGCGGAGACCTCGTAGCTGCCGAACGGCAGGTCCGCGACCACCAGAGCCCGCCGCGCGGAGCGGGCGACGGCCCGGCACAGCGGAAGGAGCTCGTCCACCGTCACGGGCAGGCTTGTCTCGTTGCCGAAGACGTTATTGGACGCCGAATCGCCCACCAGCAGCACCTCGATGCCTGCCTGGTCAAAAATCTCGGCGGTGTACTGGTCATAAGCGGTGAGCATGGCGAAGCGCTCACCGTTGACCTTGGCCTGGTACAGATGATGCGTGCGGATCCTGGCCGCCGGCTTCCGGGGCGCCTCCGCAGCCCCGCCAGTGCCGCCGCCGGCGCCACCCGTGGTTCCGGATGGGACGGCCGCTGAAGCCGCTGCCGGGCCGTTGCCGTAGGGGGCCGCAAGTTCTGCGGGCGTGCTGGAATCAGAGCTGTTAGGTGTGGCCATGCCACGAGCGTAATGCGATACGAAGTGCCGCAGCTACCGGGGAACGTCCCCGTTGGCAGTGAATCACGTCACAAGGGCGGTCCGCGTGACGGCGCAGCGCCGCCGTACGCCGCGAAATCCTCCGCCGTTGTGTTAACGGTGTGTTACGCGGGGGTCCGGCTTCAGCAATCGGAGGCAATGCTTAGTAAAGTGAACCGTGAGCAGCCGCAGGGCCCATGAAAGGCGGGCCTGGGGCGGATGGAAGAACCGGAAAGAGGCCAGTATGGACCGCCAGCAAGAGTTTGTCCTGCGGACGATCGAAGAGCGCGATGTGCGGTTTGTGCGCCTTTGGTTCACCGACGTCGTGGGATCGCTCAAGTCCGTGGCCCTGGCCCCGGCCGAGGTTGAAGGCGCGTTCGAGGAAGGGCTCGGATTCGACGGGTCATCGATCGAAGGCCTGGCCCGTGTCTTTGAATCCGACATGCTCGCCCAGCCGGATCCGGCCACGTTCCAGATCCTGCCGTGGCGCGGCGAGACCGAGGCCACCTCGCGGATGTTCTGCGACATCCTGACCCCCGACGGCGAACCCTCCGCCGCGGACCCGCGCAACGTCCTCAAGCGCACCCTGGCCAAGGCCGCGGACATGGGCTTCACCTGCTACACCCACCCCGAGATCGAGTTCTACCTGCTCAAGTCCCAGCAGCCGGGCCCCGACGGATCGCCGGTCCCCGTGGACGAGGGCGGCTATTTTGACCACGTCCCGGGCGGCGTGGCCCAGGACTTCCGCCGGACCGCCGTGACCATGCTCGAATCCGTCGGCATCTCCGTGGAATTCAGCCACCACGAGGCCGGGCCGGGCCAGAACGAGATCGACCTGCGCTACGCGGACGCGCTGCAGACCGCGGATAACATCATGACCTTCCGGACGGTCATCAAGGAGGTCGCGCTGCAGCAGGGCACGTACGCCACCTTCATGCCCAAGCCCTTCACAGCCCACCCGGGCTCCGGCATGCACACGCACTTCTCGCTCTTTGAAGGAGACACCAACGCCTTCTACGAGGCCGGTGCGGAGTTCCAGCTTTCCGAGACGGCGCGCCAGTTCATTGCCGGCATCCTCAAGCATGCCCCCGAATTCACGGCGGTGACCAACCAGTTCGTGAACTCGTACAAGCGGCTCTGGGGCGGGGGGGAAGCACCGAGCTACCTGAGCTGGGGCCACAACAACCGCTCCGCGCTGGTCCGGGTCCCGCTGTACAAGCCCGGCAAGGGCCAGTCCGCGCGGATCGAATACCGTGGCATCGACTCCGCCGCCAACCCCTACCTGGCCTATGCCGTGCTCCTCGGTGCCGGCCTGAAAGGCATCGAGGAGGGCTACCAGCTCCCCGCGGCGGCCGAGGACGACATCTGGTCACTGAGCTCGGCGGAACGCCGCGCCATGGGCCACGACCCGCTGCCGGCGAGCCTGCACGACGCGATCCGGACCATGGAGGATTCCGAACTCATGCCGCAGATCCTCGGCGAGCAGGTGTTCGAGCACTTCCTGCGCAACAAGCGTGCAGAATGGCAGGACTACCGCCTCCAGGTGACGCCCTACGAGCTGCAACGCAATCTCGGCATTCTGTAGGCTGCCCCAATGAGCCTGGCACGACGCCTCATTGCCGCCGGCTTCAGTGATCTGGACAAGGGCGAGCGGTTCCTGGCGGCCCGGGAGCTGGAGGGGCTCGACCAGGATGCCCTGTTCGCGGGGCTGCAACTGGCGGCGAACCCGGACACGGCCCTGCAGTCCCTGGTGCGGCTGATCGAGAAGCACCCGGAGCTGCGCAAGCTTGCCGTCGCGGACCTGGAGAGCAGCGAACCGCTGTACCGGGTCCTGGGGGCCTCCGAGGCGCTGGGCGAGTTCCTCATCCGCCACCCCGAGCACCTCGACGCCTTCGAGGTCCGGGTCAGCCCGGAACCGCTGGCCGCAGACGCCGCGGCCCTGCGGTCCCGGCTGCTGCAGTCGGTGCGGGCCGACCCCAAATCTGCCCGGCCGGTGGCGGCCCTTAGCGGTCAGGAAGCCTACGCCGCCCTGCGGACCGCCTACCGGCGCGGGCTCGTGGAACTCGCCATCAAGGACCTGTGCGCGGCCGATCCGCTGGACTTCATGCCGGCCGCGGGAGCGGAACTGGCAGATCTCGCCGGAGCCGCCCTCGAGGCCGCCCTCGCCGTGTCCCGGGCCGAGGCAGCGGAGAAGTTCGACGCCGAGGAGGTGGCCGACGTCGGGCTCGCCGTAATCGGCATGGGCAAGTGCGGTGCCGGCGAACTGAACTACATATCCGACGTCGACGTCATCTACGTGATCGATTCCGGCGCGCTGGAAGACACCCTGGCCACTACCATCGGCACCGTCCTGGCTGCCGGGATCTCGCGGGCGATCATGTCCACGAGCCGCGAACCCGGGCTGTGGGAAGTGGATGCGAACCTCCGGCCCGAGGGCAAATCCGGGCCGCTGGTCCGGACCCTCGCCTCGCACGAAAGCTATTACGCGCGCTGGGCCGAGAGCTGGGAATTCCAGGCCCTCCTGAAGGCCCGGACGATTGCCGGCGACACCGCCCTGGGGGCCCGCTACGAGGCAGCCGTGACGCCCTTGATCTGGTCCTCTGCGGGACGGGACGGCTTTGTCGAATCCGTCCGCGCCATGCGCCGCCGCGTCACCGAACATATTCCAGCCGATGAGGAACAGCGGCAGATCAAACTGGGCCGCGGAGGACTGCGCGACGTCGAATTCACCGTCCAGCTGCTCCAGCTCGTGCACGGCAAGTCCGATGAATCGTTGCGCTGCCGGGACACCACCTCGGCCATCGCCGCGCTGTCCGCGGGCGGGTACATCGGCCGGTCGGACGCCGCGGAGTTCGACCGCGACTACCGCTACCTGCGCCTCCTCGAACACCGGATCCAGCTGTTCCAGCTGCGCCGGACCCACCTCATGCCGGTCAACGAGGCATCGTTGCGCTCCCTGGCCAAGGCTGTCCTGGGACCGTTCTCCGCCGAGCGGCCCAAGCCGGATGCCCTGGTCGCCGCCTGGCGAAAGACCAAGCGCTCTGTGCGGGAACTCCACGAACGTATTTTCTACCGCCCCCTGCTCAATACCGTCGCCACCCTGAGCAGCGAAGAGGCGCGCCTGACTCCGGAAGCCGCCCAAGGCCGCCTCGCGGCCCTCGGCTACCTCGATCCCCCCGGTGCGATGCGGCACATCGAGGCCCTCACCGCCGGCGTGAGCCGGCGCGCCGCACTCCAGCGCCAGCTCCTGCCCATTCTGCTGGACTGGCTCGCCGACGGCGTGGACCCCGACGCCGGGCTGCTCGCCTTCCGGCGCGTCAGCGAGGCCCTTGGCACGACGCACTGGTACCTGGGCATGCTCCGGGATTCGACGGTCGCGGCAGAGCGGCTCTGCCACGTGCTCGCCAACTCCCGGCTGATCGCGGACCTGCTGGAGGTTTCACCCGAGTCCGTGGCCTGGCTGGGCACGGACAAGGACCTGGTGCCGCTCAGCTTCGAATCCCAATGGCTTGAGATCACCTCGAAGATGTCCCGGCACGCGGACCCGGAGAGTGCCATGCGGCTGATCCGGCTGATCCGGCGCCGGGAAATCCTGCGGATCGCCATTGCGGACAGCGAGGGGCTGCTGGACCAGGACCAGGTGGGGGCAGCCCTCGCTGATACGGACCGGGCGGCCGTCCTGGGGGCGCTGCGCGTGGCGGAGACGATCATCACCGCCGAGGAACCGCTGAAGACGCACGTGCTGGTGGTCGCGATGGGCCGTCAGGGCGGCCGGGAGATCGGCTACGGCTCGGACGCCGACGTCATGTACGTCCACCGCGGACTCCCCGGCGTGCCGGAAGAGGAGGCACAGGCGCAGGCCCTGCAGATAGTGGGCAAGCTCTCCAGCCTGCTGACCCAGCCGCTCAAACCGGCGATTTTGGCCGAACGGGTGCTGGCGGTGGACGCTGACCTGCGCCCCGAGGGCAAGAGCGGGCCCATGGTGCGGTCCCTGGAGTCCTATGCCGAGTACTACCGCCGGTGGTCCCTTGTCTGGGAGGCCCAGGCGCTGCTGCGGGCGCGTCCCATGGCCGGCGACGATGCCCTGGCCGAGGATTTTGTGGCCCTGATCGATACCATCCGGTACCCGGAGTCGTTGTCTGACCAGGACGTGCGGGAGGTCCGGCGGGTCAAGGCCAGGGTCGAGGCGGAGCGCCTGCCGCGCGGGGCCGATCCCGCCCGGCACCTGAAGCTCGGCAGGGGCGGGCTGAGCGACGTCGAATGGCTGGCCCAGCTGCTCCAGCTCCGGCACGCCGGCAAACATCCGCAGCTGCGGACCACGTCCACCGTGGAGGCGCTCGAGGCGGCGGCGGCCCTGGATCTGATCGACGCGGGGGACACCGTAATCCTCCTCCGCGCCTGGCGGCTGGCGAGCCGGATCCGTTCGGCCAATGTCATCTGGACCGGCCGGTCCTCGGACCTGCTGCCCTCCTCCCGCCGCGACCTTGAGGCCGTGGCCCGCTGGTGCGGCTATGGACAGGGCAACGCGGCGGCGCTGGAAGAGGACTACCTCCGGTTGAGCCGCCGCGCCCGGGCAGTTTTCGAGCGGGTCTTCTACGGCCAGTAGCGCTTGCTGGCTGGCACGCGGCTACTGAAACTCCCTACTGACACGATTGCAGTGCGGTGCTACCTTGGGCGGATGGCCAGGCAACTGTTTGTGAACCTTCCCGTCCGGAATCTCGATAAGACCGTTGAGTTCTTCACAGCGCTGGGATTCTCCTTCAACCCCGACTTCACTGATGAGAACGCCACCTGCATGATCGTCAATGACGACGCGTACGTGATGTTGCTCGTCGAGTCCTACTTCAAGACCTTCACCTCGAAGTCCGTCGGCGCTACGGCTGACACCGCCGAGGTCATCATGTCCTTCTCGCTTGAGAGCCGCGAAGCCGTGGACGACGTCATCCGTACCGCCCTGACCTCCGGCGGCACGGCATCGGAGGAGGCCCAGGACTACGGCTTCATGTACACGCACAGCTTCCAGGACCCGGACGGCCACCTCTGGGAAGTCTTCTGGATGGATCCGGCCGGCCCGCCTAAGGACGCTGCGCTGTAGCTGTTTTGCGCGTGGCGGCAGGCGCCGCCTGCGCGGGTACGCTGTCTACATGTCTGGACATGTGTGGCTGCTGCCCTTGAAGAACCTCGACGACGACGCCCGGGCCATCAAACTTGGGGAGATCGCGCTGCTGGAGCTCGGCGAGGGGCAGCTGAAGTTCGTCGGCGAGCCGCTGCGGATGATGCTGATCGCGCTTGAGGAAGAGTCCCGGCATCCGTTCGCCGTGGATGAGAACGGCACCGCCGTCGGAGTCCTCACCCTCCAGGCCGGAGCGGCGCGCCTCGCCGGCTGGCCTGACGACGACTCCGCCTGGCTGCTGCGGGGCTTCCTGATCGACCGGCGTCAGCAGGGCAAGGGCCTCGGCACCCTCGCCGCGGAGGCCTCAGTGCGGGAGGCCGCCAAACTGACGGCGGGCCTGGGCAGCGGCCAGGCCGGCGTCGTACTCTCCGTCAACGAACTGAACCCGGGCGGCCTGGCCGCTTACCGCAAGGCCGGTTTCGAGGACCGCGGCCGCTACGAAGGCGGCGACGCCGGCCCGCAACGCATTATGTACCGGGCATTCTGACCATCTGGAGTCCGCTCCAGCCGGTGTGTCAACGTGCGTTGACGCCCTCCGCATCCGTCAACTAGGGTTGACGCAAGGAGGTGTGGCATGAAGACCTTGATTGGCTCGATGGACGGCAAAGGCCCGGCCGAGGCGCTGTGCGCCGTGGCGGAGCTCCATAAGGAACTGGCGCGCACAGAAACCGAGGTGGTGCTGCGTGCGCGGCAGGCCGGACTGTCGTGGGAGGCGATTGCGGTGTGCCTCGGTGTCAGCAAGCAGGCGGTGCACAAGAAGTACGGAAAGCGCTGAGGTGCGGAAGATTCAGAAAAAGGCCGGCCACGGGTGAAACCCGTGACCGGCCTTTTTGTTCGGAAGTCCTGAGAATTCCGGCCGGCTAGGCAGGGCCTAGCCGCATGATCTAGCTAGACGCCGTAGTAGAGCTCGAACTCGTACGGGTTCGGGCGCAGCGAGAGCGGACGGATCTCGTTCTCGTACTTGTACTCGATCCAGGTGTCGATCAGGTCCTGGGTGAAGACGCCGCCGGCCTGCAGGAACTCGTTGTCCTCGGCCAGTGCGTCCAGGGCCTCCTCCAGGGTGCCCGGAGCCTTGGGGATGTCCTTGGCTTCTTCGGCCGGGAGCTCGTAGAGGTCCTTGTCGATCGGAGCCGGGGGTTCGATCCGGTTGCGGATGCCGTCAATGCCGGCCATCAGCTGGGCGGCGAACGCCAGGTACGGGTTGGAGGAGGGGTCCGGTGCGCGGAACTCGATGCGCTTGGCCTTCGGGTTGGAGCCCGTGATCGGGATACGGATACCGGCGGAGCGGTTGCCCTGCGAGTAGACCATGTTGACCGGAGCTTCGAAGCCCTTGACCAGGCGGC
The DNA here is from genome assembly GCF_056406615.1 of Arthrobacter sp. P1_B3. Taxonomy (NCBI): domain Bacteria; kingdom Bacillati; phylum Actinomycetota; class Actinomycetes; order Micrococcales; family Micrococcaceae; genus Arthrobacter; species Arthrobacter sp. P1_B3. The sequence continues at coordinate 115,836 of NZ_JBFTZV010000017.1, forward strand.
GGTAGGAGTTCACCGTCGGGTTGGTGAAGGCCAGGACGGCGGAGGAGTGCTTCAGCAGGCCGCCGATGTACCAGCGGGCAGTGTCGGACAGGCCGGCGTAGCCCTTCTCGTCGTAGAACAGCGGCTCGCCGCCGGTCCACAGTGACTGGTGGCAGTGCATGCCCGAGCCGTTGTCACCGAAAACCGGCTTCGGCATGAAGGTCACAGACTTGCCCCAGGCGTCAGCGGTGTTCTTGATGACGTACTTGAACTTCTGCAGGTCATCAGCCGCGTGGGTCAGGGTGGTGAACTTGTAGTTGATCTCAGCCTGGCCGGCGGAGCCGACCTCGTGGTGGCTGCGCTCGACCTCAAGGCCGGCCTCGTCCAGGGCAACACACATGGCGTCGCGCAGGTCGGCCTGCTTGTCAGTGGGGGAGACCGGGAAGTAACCGCCCTTGACCGGGGTCTTGTAGCCGAGGTTTCCGCCCTCTTCCTCACGGCCGGAGTTCCAGTGCGCTTCCTCGGAGTCGATCTTGTAGAAGCTGCCCTGGGGCGAGGACTGGTACTGGACGTTGTCGAAGACGAAGAACTCGGCCTCGGGAGCGAAGAACGCGGTGTCGGCAATGCCGGTGGAAGCCAGGTAGGCCTCAGCCTTCTCGGCCACGCCGCGGGGATCGCGGTGGTACGGGTCACCGGTACGCGGGTTCACGATCGAGAAGTTCAGCGCAAGGGTCTTCTCCATGCGGAACGTGTCGATGAACGCCGTCGTGACGTCCGGGATGAGCTGCATGTCAGACTCGGCGATGCCCTGGAAGCCGCGGATCGAAGATCCGTCGAACAGCTGGCCGTTGACGAAGAAGTCTGCGTCAACGCTCTTGGCGGGCACGTTGAAGTGCTGCTGAACGCCAGGGAGATCGGTGAAGCGGATATCGACGAATTTGATGTCTTCGTCCTTGATGAACTTGAGGACTTCGTCCGCAGTCTTGAACATCTATGCTCCTTACGCATATGAAAAATCTGGCCGTCAGGCACATTGGTCCAGCGCAGTCCAACAGCGGGGAAGGCAAAAAAACTCCCCCGCTTCGCAGTCGCTAGCAACTGTTACCACCCTAAGGACATGGGATTTCCCCGCAGTGTCCGCATTGTTTCGGGGAGGTTACAGAATGCCCTGACACGTAAACGCTAGCCGCAGGTCCATACTGTGGCCTATACGGTCCACAGTGTGACACCCTACCGCCCACACTGTGGACATGCCAGAGCCGATAAGATTGGAGGGTGGTAGATCGCAAAGACATCGGTTCATGGCTCACCGGGCCGGACACATCCGGCATCTCCAGGTACCCGGGGGAGCGCCTAGGGCTGCCCGACGCCGGGTCAGGATCGATCGCCCGTGCCGGCCGGCGCATCCTGGCGATCTGCATTGACTGGGGCATCGCGCTGTTGATCAGCAATTTCGCCTTCGCCGGCGATTCCTGGGCCACCCTTGCCGTGTTTGCCATCGAGCAGATCCTGCTGATCGGCACCCTCGGCTACAGCATCGGCCACCGGATCGTGGGGATCCACGTGGTCCGGCTGGGCGGAGGCCCGGCAGGCCCGCTCGCGGCTCTGGTGCGCACTCTGCTGCTGTGCCTGGTTATCCCTGCCGTCATCTTCGACCCGGACCAGCGCGGCCTCCACGACAAGGCCATGAATACCGTGCTCGTCCGGATGTAGCTCCTGCCCGTGTCCGGCGGCGGTGCCAGGCCGTCAGGGCGCGGCGGTCCCTCGTCCGCTTGCCACGAACGGCCGCTAACGTCCCCGGATAGCGGCCATTTGCGTCAGATTGGCTCAGTGTTGGTGCCAGGGCGCGGCGGTCCCTCGTCCGTTTGCCACGAACGGCCGCTAACCTCCCCGTTTGGCGGCGGTTTGCCACGAACGGCCGCTAACGTCCCCGGATAGCGGCCATTTGCGTCGGATGGGCGCAGCGATGGTGCCAGGGCGCGGCGGTCCCTCGTCCGTTTGCCACGGACGGCCGCTAACCTCCCCGTTTGGCGGCGGTTTGCCACGGATGGGCGCAGCGATGTTGTCAGGGCGCGGCGGTCCCTCGTCCGTTTGCCACGGACGGCCGCTAACCTCCCCGCAGAGCGGCCATTTGCGTCGGATGGGCGCAGCGATGTTGCCAGGGCGCGGCGGTCCCTCGTCCGTTTGCCACGAACGGCCGCTAACCTCCCCGTTTTGGCGCGGTTCGCCGCGGACGGCCGCTAACCTCCCCGCATGGTGGCCATATGCGTCAGAGGGGCGCAGCGATGGTGTCAGGGCGCGGCGGTCCCTCGTCCGTTTGCCACGGACGGCCGCTAACGTCCCCGCAGAGCGGCCATTTGCGTCGGATGGGCGCAGCGATGGTGCCAGGGCGCGGCGGTCCCTCGTCCACTTGCCACGGACGGCCGCTAACCTCCCCGTTTGGCGGCGGTTTGCCACGAATGGCCGCTAACCTCCCCGCATAGCGGCCATCTGCGTCAGATTGGCGCAGTGTTGGTGCCAGGGCGCACAGAACCCGAGGTCCCGGGCAAAATTAGACCCCCGCCGTCTCCTGGGCCGGCGTCGGCGCGGCCTCTCCGGCCTGCACCGCCAGGTGACCGCGGCGCCCGGCCCAACGTTCAAACCAGACGGTCGCGAAGGGGAAGACGGCGGACACGCCTGAGAGCAGGGCAACCCGGAACGGCCAGCGAAGCTTCGCCCACAGGCTCAAGGCCGCGACCGAATAGCCGATGAAGAACGCGCCGTGGATGGGACCGGCAATCTCCACGCCGAGTTCCGTCGTCTTGGTCACCCATTTGAGCACCATGCCGACCAGCAACGCGGCCCAGCTGAACGCTTCGGCGATCGCCAGCCCCCGGAAGATGCGGATCATGATGGCGGTCGGTGGGAATGTCATGCGGTTCTCCTGGTTCCTGGCACCCGTCGGGTAGATCTCGGACGGTAATGGAAACGCCCCGGCTGGCGGATTGTGGCCGTGAACCGGGGCGTTTCTGCGTTACTGGCGTTTCTGCACTACTAATGGGCTGTGGGAAGGGCCTAGCGTCCGCGGGCCGCCTTGCGGTCCGGACGGGCCTTGTAGGGATCGATGCCCTTCGGGATGGGCAGACGGCCGCCGAGCGACGAAATGCGCTTGGACACGGCGCTGACCTCGGTCTTGGTCAGTTCGCCCTTGAGCTTGTTCATCTTCCTGGCGATCTGGCTGAGCGGCACCTGGCCTTCGCCGCGGCCGCTCTCGATCACGTGAATGGTGACGTTGGGGAGGATGCGTGCAAGACGCTTGCGCTCGGCGTCGACCAGCGGCTTGACCCGGTTGCTGGGGCCTTCGCTGACGAGCACGACGCCGGGACGGCCGATGGCGCGGAAGACGGCGTCCTGCGTGCGCGGGTTCACGGCGACGGGCTGGTCCTCGGTGATCCAGCCGCGCTTGAGCGTGCCCAGTGCGGCGCCTGAAGCGCCCGGCTGGTCCTCGATCTGAGCGAACGCGGCGCGCTCGGCACGGCGGGACAAGATCAGTGTGGCGGCAAGGGCACCCAGAGAGATGCCGATGATCAGGCCGGTGATCCAGTTTTCGAGCAGGAAGCCGACCAGGAGGCTGACCGCAACAACACCGAGGAAGGCCAGCAACATCAGCCACGGAACCATGGGATCGTGGCGGCGCGTCATCTGGAAGACTTCGCCGATCTGCTTCAGCCGGCTCGGCTTCTTGGCCTTTGCTTCCTTGGGCTTGCGGGAGAAAAGTCCGCGCTTCGGAGCATCGGAAGCCGGGCTGGAGTTGCTGGGATCAGGGGAATTCGCCATAGTGCCTTAATTCTACGTGATGGACGGCCAAGGGCCGGCACCGGATGACTCCGGGGCCGGCCCTTGGCTGGAAGGGTCTTAGAACAGGATTCAGGAATGCGCCGCGAGCAGTGAGCTGGCTTCCTGGCGGGTGCTGCCGGAGCTTTCGATGTGGGCGAGTTCGGCCGGGATTTCCCAGCCTTTCTTGCGCATCGCGGTGGCCCAGAGCCGGCCGGCGCGGTAGGAGGAGCGCACCAGGGGCCCGGACATGACGCCGAGGAAGCCGATCTCGTCCGCTTCGTTTTGCAGGTCCACGAATTCCTGCGGCTTGACCCAGCGGTCCACCGGGAGGTGGCGTTCGGAGGGGCGGAGGTACTGGGTGATGGTGATCAGGTCGCAGCCGGCCTCGTGCAGGTCCCG
>NZ_JBFTZV010000018.1:0-105529 GCF_056406615.1 Arthrobacter sp. P1_B3
GGCCATCGACATCACGGTCAACCGCAACGCCGTCCCGTTCGACCCGCGCCCGCCGATGGTGACCTCCGGGCTGCGGATCGGCACCCCGGCGCTGGCGACCCGCGGCTTCGGCGAGGCGGCCTTCGCCGAGGTCGCGGACATCATCGCCGAGGCCCTGACCGCCGACGCCGGCGCGGACCTCTCCGGCCTGCGCACCCGGGTGGAGGCCCTCGCCGCCGCCCACCCGCTCTACCCTGCCCTATAGCCCGTCCCGGTAGTTGAGCCCGTCGATGCATTGGGGGTTTGACGGGCTCAACCACCGACATTTGAAGCATGACCAAGTGAGGAACCGACAATGGCTGTTGGAGTCTTTGACCTTTTTTCCATCGGAATAGGACCATCCAGTTCCCACACCGTGGGTCCCATGCGGGCCGCCGCCGTGTTTGCCGAAGAACTCAAGTCCCTCGGCAAGGTGGCAGAGGTGGCGTCGCTGCGGGTSGACCTCTACGGCTCGCTCGCCGCCACGGGCCACGGCCACGGCACCATGACCGCCATCCTGCTCGGGCTCGAGGGCTTCCATCCCGAGCAGATCCTCCCCGAGGAAGTGGAGGACCGGCTGGCCGCSATCGCCGGGACCGGCACSCTGCAGCTGGCCGGATCCGTGCCCCTGCCGTACGGGGTGAAGGACATGGTCCTGCGGCCGCTGACCATCCTGCCCCGGCACACCAACGGGATGACGTTCACCGTCTCCGACGCCGGGGGYGAAACCCTGCACAGCGCCACGTTCTTCTCCGTCGGCGGCGGCTTCATTGTCCGCGAGGGCGAGGAGGACGCGGCCCTGAAGGAACTCGACGMRTCSAAGAAGGAACTGCCGCTGCCGTTCCGCACGGCGGCCGAACTGCTGGAACACTGCCGGTCCCAGGGCCTCTCGATCGGCGAGATCATGCTGGTCAACGAGCGCGCCTCCCGCACCGAGGCGGAGATCCGGGAGGGYCTGCTGCACATYTACTCGGTGATGGAAGGCTGCGTCGAGGTCAGCCTCAARCGCACCGGGCTGCTGCCYGGCGGGCTCAAGGTCCGCCGCCGCGCGCCCGACTGGCACGAGCGGCTYCTGAAGGAGGACAAGGACCGGGACCCGAAGTACTGGCAGGAATGGGTCAACCTGATCGCGCTGGCCGTGAATGAGGAAAACGCCTCGGGCGGGCGGGTGGTCACCGCCCCCACCAACGGCGCCGCCGGCATCATCCCGGCCGTGCTYTACTACGCGCTGCACTTCGCCCCCGGCATGGACCAGGCCACCCAGGCCGACCGGGACGATGTGGTGGTSAAGTTCCTGCTGACCGCGGCCGCGATCGGGGTGCTCTACAAGGAGCAGGCCTCGATCTCCGGCGCGGAGGTCGGCTGCCAGGGCGAGGTGGGTTCGGCGTCCTCGATGGCGGCCGCCGGCCTGGCCGAGGTCATGGGCGGCACGCCSSMRCAGGTGGAGAACGCCGCGGAAATCGCGATGGAGCACAACCTGGGCCTGACCTGCGACCCGATCGGCGGGCTGGTCCAGGTCCCGTGCATCGAACGGAACGCGATCGCCGCCGCCAAGGCCATCAACGCCGCCAAGATGGCGCTCTGGGGCGACGGCACGCACCGGGTCTCCCTCGACGAGGTCATCGTGACCATGCGGGAAACCGGCAAGGACATGAGCTCCAAATACAAGGAAACGGCCATGGGCGGCCTCGCCGTCAACGTCGTCGAATGCTGAAGGAAAGAGAACTATGACACTGGCACCAGAAGGCCGGAAGATGCTGCGCATTGAGCAGCGAAACGCGGCCACACCGGTGGAACGGAAGCCGGAATGGATCAAGGCCAAGGTCCAGATGGGCCCGGAGTTCGTCCAGCTCAAGAACCTCGTCAAGAAGGAAGGCCTGCACACCGTCTGTGAAGAGGCCGGCTGCCCGAACATCTTCGAATGCTGGGAAGACAAGGAAGCGACCTTCCTGATCGGCGGCTCCGAATGCACCCGGCGCTGCGACTTCTGCCAGATCGACACCGGCAAGCCCTCGCCCGTGGACATGTTCGARCCCACCAAGGTGGCCCGCTCGGTCCAGGCMATGCAGCTGCGCTACGCCACCGTGACCGGCGTGGCCCGCGACGACCTCGCCGACGAGGGCGTCTGGCTCTACGCCGAGACGGTCCGCAAGATCCACGAACTGAACCCGGGCACCGGCGTCGARCTGCTGATCCCCGATTTCTCCGGCAAGCCCGAACAYATCGCGGCGATCTGCGACTCCAAGCCCGAGGTCTTCGCCCACAACGTCGAAACCGTGCCCCGGATCTTCAARCGGATCCGCCCGGCGTTCCGCTACGARCGCTCCCTGGACGTCATCACCCAGGGCCGCAGGCTCGGCATGGTGACCAAGTCCAACCTGATCCTGGGCATGGGCGAGACCCGCGAGGAAATCTCCGAGGCSCTSCGGGACCTGCACGAGGCCGGCTGCGACCTGATCACCATCACCCAGTACCTCCGCCCCTCCGAACGCCACCTCCCGGTGGACCGCTGGGTCAAGCCGCAGGAATTCGTGGACCTGCARAACGAAGCGGACGAGATCGGCTTCCTCGGCGTCATGTCCGGGCCCCTGGTGCGCTCCTCCTACCGCGCCGGCCGGCTCTGGGCCACCGCGATGCGCAAGAAGGGCTGGGAAATCCCGGCCGAACTCGCCCACATCGAAAGCTCCGGCAGCACCCGCCAGGAAGCCAGCTCACTGCTGGCGGCTACGGCCTGAACAACCCAACCCTGATGCCCAAAAACCTGATGCCCAAAAACCTGATGCATTGAGAGGACCAATGATGTTCCCCATCAGAATAGAAATCATCCCTTCCGAGGGAATCGTTGAGCGGGTCACGGACCTGGTGCCGTTGACCACCACGCTCACGGTGACCTGCCTGCCCCATCACGGCATCGAGCGGACCATGCGCACTGCCGTGCAGCTTGGTGTGCTGGGCTACACCGTCATCCCGCACCTCGCCGCGCGCAGCCTGCGTGACCGGGCCGAGCTGACCGGAATCCTCCGCGACTGTGATGCTGCCGGCATCCGCGAGGTGTTTGTCATCGGCGGGGACCGGAAGCAGCCGGCCGGCCCGTATGAGTCCGCCCTTCCTCTGCTGGAGGATATTGCGCAGTACTCCGGCGGGTTCGTGCGGGCAGGCATTGCGGGCTACCCGGAGGGCCACCCCTCCGCCGGCCCCGTGGACATGCTGGACGCGCTCCTGGCAAAGCAGCACCTGGCCTCGCACGTTGTGACCCAGATGTGCTTCGCCCCGGAGAAAATCCTTGACTATGCGGCGCTGCTGCGCCGCGAAGGCGTCGAGCTGCCCGTCTGGGCCGGGGTGGCGGGGTCCGTGCCCCGGACCAAACTGGTCTCCCTGGCGACGCAGATCGGCGTCGGAAGTTCCCTGAAGTTCCTCAGCCGGAAGGGCCCACTGGCGCGCAAGCTCCTGAGCGGCGACCGCTACTCCCCGCAAAGCCTGGTGTCCGGGCTGGAAAGCCAGCCTGGCAATCTCGCGGGCATCCACCTCTACAGCTTCAACAGCCTTGACTCTGTTCCCGGCGGACCGGGTCAGGCGCCCATCTCAGCAGCACTCCAGACAGCATTGATTCGAGGAGCAGCACGTGACAACTGAAACCGTACCTTCCCAGCAGGAACCGCATCTTGAGCGGCAGCTCAGCAATCGGCACATCCAGCTGATCGCCATTGGCGGCGCCATCGGCACCGGCCTGTTCATGGGCTCGGGCAAAACCATCTCCGCGGCCGGACCCTCTGTCATCTTCGTCTACATGATCATCGGCTTCATGCTGTTCTTCGTGATGCGGGCCATGGGCGAGCTCCTGCTAAGCAACCTGAACTACAAATCCTTCAGCGACTTCGCGGCGGATCTCCTCGGGCCCTGGGCCGGCTTCTTCACCGGATGGACCTACTGGTTCTGCTGGGTGATCACGGGAATCGCGGACGTCATCGCCATCGCAGGCTACTCCGAGGAACTCTGGCCGGGGCTGCCGCTGTGGATCCCGGGCCTGGCCACCGTGGCCATCCTCCTGCTACTGAACCTCACCACGGTGAAGGCGTTCGGCGAAACGGAGTTCTGGTTCGCGCTGATCAAGATCATCGCGATCGCGGCGCTCATCGTGGTGGGTCTGTTCATGATCTTCAGCGGTTTCCAGTCCGACGCCGGCCCTGCCAGCTTCACGAATCTGTGGAGCCACGGCGGTTTCTTCCCGAACGAGTTCATGGGTTTTGTGGCCGGCTTCCAGATCGCAGTGTTCGCCTTCGTGGGCATTGAGCTGGTGGGCACCACCGCCGCGGAGGCCAAGGACCCGGAGAAGAGCCTGCCGAAGGCCATCAACTCCATCCCCATCCGCGTGCTGCTCTTCTACGTGGGCGCCCTGATCATCCTGATGTCTGTCACTCCCTGGACCCAGTTCCAAGCAGGCCACAGCCCGTTCATCGCCATGTTCTCCCTGGCAGGGCTCGGAGCTGCGGCAACGATCGTAAACCTGGTGGTGCTCAGCTCGGCCATGTCCTCGGCCAACTCCGGCATCTACTCCACCTCGCGCATGGTCTACGGGCTGGCGCAGGAGGGCGACGCGCCGTCGGTCTTCAGCAGCCTGTCCCGGCGGAAGGTCCCGCAGAACGCCCTGTTCCTCTCCTGCGTCCTCCTGCTCTCCGGTGTGGTCCTGATGTACGCCGGACAGGACATCGGCAAGGCCTTCGACATGGTGACCACCGTGTCCGCCGTCTGCTTCGTGTTCGTCTGGTCCATCATCCTGGCCAGTTACCTGGCCTTCCGCCGCCGCCGCCCGCACCTGCATGAGGCGTCCAAGTTCCAGATGCCGGGCGGAATCCCCATGGTCTGCGTGGTCTTCGCGTTCTTCGCCTTCGTTCTCTGGGCGCTGACCACGCAGCCGGACACGCTTCTGGCGCTCCTGGTCACGCCGGTCTGGTTCGTTCTGCTCGGCACCGCGTGGTTCGTGCTGCGCCGGCGTCCCGCCCACCTGGCCCGTTATTCACGGTTCCAGGCCGAGCTCGCGCAGGAAGAGGCATCAGCTGTTGCACGAGAGCTTGAGAAGGTCCAGAAATGACCGCACAGACCCCAAACAGCCCCGACCCTGCACCTGCGGAACCCGCTGCCACGGCAGAGCATGTCCTGACCGTCGACTGTGCGGAGTCGCCGGGCATCGTCCACGCGGTCTCGGGATTCCTGCTCGACCACGGCTGCGACATCCTGGACATCAAGCAGTACGGGGACAAGGGGCAACGGCACTTCTTTATGCGCGTCCACTTTTCCTCGGGTTCCTCCTCCGACTCCTCCTCAGACTCCTCCTCGCGCCAGGAGTCCTTCAGCACCGAGGACCTGCGCCGCGACTTCACGCCTGTGGCCGAGAAGTGGGAGATGAATTGGCAGCTGGAACCGCACGGCCGCAAACGCCGCGTCCTGGTCATGGTGTCCAAAATGGGCCACTGCCTCAACGATCTACTGTTCCGGGCGCGCACCGGCGACATCCCGGTGGAGATCGTGGCCGTGGTGTCCAACCACCGCGACCAGGAGGGCCTGGTCCAGTGGCACGGCATCCCGTTCTTCCACCTGCCAGTCACCAAGGACACCAAGCCCGAGGCAGAGGCCCGGCTAATGGAGCTGGTGGACGCCTTCGACGTGGAACTCGTGGTGCTGGCCCGGTACATGCAGGTCCTGAGCGATGAGCTCTCGGCCCAGCTGGCAGGACGGACCATCAACATCCACCACTCGTTCCTGCCCAGCTTCAAAGGCGCGAAGCCGTATCACCAGGCCTACGACCGTGGCGTCAAGACCGTGGGCGCCACGGCCCACTACGTCAACGCCGAACTCGACGAGGGCCCGATCATTTCCCAGCAGGTCATCGACGTGGACCACACGTACACCGCCGATGCCCTGGTGGCGGTGGGCCAGGACGCCGAATGCGCGGCACTCCGCAACGCCGTCCGCTGGCACTGTGAAGGCAGGATTCTGCTGCTCGGCAACCGCACCGTCATTTTGCGGTAGGCCATGAAACCGACAAATGTGCCGCGCTGCGAGTCATCGCACCGGAAGCGCGCCGATCGGCGGTTGCGCAGGGAAACCTGGGCTGTCATTCTCACAGCCGGTGCCCTGTTGGCAGTCATCCTGTCGCAGGCACTGTCCTATGGAAACTGACTAAACGAAAGCGGACGACGGCGGGAGGGCCCGGCGTCGTCCGCTGGCCGCTATTGGCCGGCGGGTTGGAACAACTCGACTACGTTGCCGGACGGATCTTCCAGCAGGATCTGCTGTCCGCCTGGGCCGGTGACGATGTCGTTCCGGAACGTGAGGCCCGCTGCGCGCAGCCGGTGCACTTCGGCCGCGATATCGCCCACGATGAGGTGGATCCGGTTCCATCCTCCCGGCGCTGGCACCGCGCCGTCCGGCATGGGCCGGCCTGCCGAGCTGCTTGGCCCGCTCAGGAGGAGCCGCAGCCGGCCGCGGGTGACGTCGGCGAACGCCGGTGCAGCGCTCATCCTGAGGGTGAACCGAGGTGCTTTGTATAGAAGTCGACCGCCGCATCTACGTCGGCCACCATGTATCGGACGCTGACCAGTTCCGTAAGGTCGTTGGGCATTTCTAGCTCCTTTCCGAACTCGTTTGGGAGTTTTCGATTGCGTAAAGCAGGAACTGGATCCGCGTGTTCAGTTCCTCTGCGGTGCGAACAAACGCCGGATAACTGTCCTGACTGGCTGCCTCGGCCGCCGGATCGGGGATGCTCCAATGCACCATCGCCGGCGCCCCCGGGAAGTCCGGGCACACTTCCCGCACGCGGTCACAAAGGCTGATCACATAGTCGAAGCGCTGCTCGGCGAACTCACTCAGATGCTTGGAGCGGGCGCCGCTGATGTCCATGCCACGCTCACCCATCACGCGCACGGCGTTGGGGTGCAGGTCTTTGGGGTGGCTGCCGGCGCTGGCGGTTTCGACCCGTGAGCCGCCCAGGCGCCCCAGGATCGCCTCGGCCATCTGGGAGCGGGCGCTGTTGCCCGTGCACAGGAACAGCACCCGAACGGGTGACTGCGCGCGTGACTGACCCGGCGGTCCCCCAAGACCGTCCGCGGGCAGTGCCAGCTCAGCCGGGACCAGCCGCAGGCCGGCGTGAAGCGCCGCGGCGGATGCGGCAAGCCGTTCGCGATAGGCAGCCAGGTTGAGGCTGCAGTACGTGTCACGTCCGTCAGCCGAGCTGCGCCGCATGGTCACCAGACCGGCTGCGCGCAGTTGGCCAAGATGGTAGGAGGTCAGGCTCTGCCTCTGACCCACCAGCGCCGTTAGTTCGCGCACCTGCCGGTCGCTGCGGGCCAGCTCGCCCAGCAGCTGCCACCGCACGGGGTGTCCAGCCAGGCGGAGGAATTCCGGCGCCGCCTGATCCTCTGGGGATATGGTGTGGCTCACGCCACAATTCTATCAATTCAGATAGATCGATCAAAGAGGTTTGATTGATCTATCTGAGGGCGGGACGCAGCGCTATGCCCGGGAGTCGCCTGGGCCGGACTCCAGCAGCCCGCCGCCGGCCCAGCGCCTGAGCGCGAGCTTCTCGGCGTCGTCGAACTCCATGAGGGCAAGCCGGCACAGCTCTTCCACGTTTCTGGCCCATGCGGCGGCGAGTTCCTGGGCCGTCATTTCCTCGGAGAGGGAACCTCCCGCGTACACCACGCCCTGGATCACAAAGTTGACGGCCGAGCGGGATACCGGCTGCCCGGCCGCAACGCAGTCGTCCCGGACCACGCGGGACAGCTCGTTTCGAGTGACCGGCTGCTCATGGAGCCTGGCCGCCATGGCCTCGAGCAGTTGACGGAACTGGGCGGCGGAGAGTGCAGGCACATCAGTGACCCGGGCAACCCGTTCCTCGATGCCGGKCCCGTCCTCAGCCTCGGCGGGCAGATCGTCGCCGGAAAACCTCTGCGCGTCCCAGACCCAGCCACCCCGCGCAGCGGAATATTCAACGCCGTGGCCGATCTGTGCCACCCAGCTACCAAACTTTCCCCAGCCGCCCCAGTCGGTCTTCAGCGAGGGATCGGCCGTGAGTGCCCGGTGAGCCACCATGGCCCCGACAACCGGGCCCGGGGCAGTCCGGACAAAGTCGCAGACCTCTTTGGCCGCGCCGGAGAGAGTCRTGGCCTTGGACTTGGTCGTCTTCACAGCCCCTTCTGCCCGCTGCGTCTGGACAGATGCCACGGCATGGATCTCGGCCGAGGTCCCGTTGAGGATTGCCACGAAGTCGTGCGACTCCACCACGCTGTCGGCCATCTCCCGGTAGGCGAACGCCACGGCGCCGGCCGCGATCACCGTCGTCATGCGGTCAGCTGCCCGGAACCGCTGGACCAGCGACGTGAAGTCCGCGTCCGCCGACGCGACGAAGAATTCCTCAACATGTGCCGCGCCGGACAGGGCATCCATCGCGTCCAGCACCAGGTTGATGTCGGTGCTGGACTTGCCCCGCTGCGTGAGGGACGGGCAGTCGATCACACGGAAGCCGGCACGCGTCCAGTACGGCCTGTACTTGGAGTAGATCACCGGATTGAGGTAGCAGTTGCGGATCAGGAAGCGCCGGGATTCCTCGCCCGCGCCGCCGGCGGCCAACGCTTCCGTCCAATGCTTGGGATCCTCAGCGAATCTCTTGGCGGCCGCCGGGTCCAAGGCCATCAGGCCGGTGTAGACGTTGTCGAAATCCACGAACATCGCGGCGCGGATGCCAGGCCGCCTGGACTGGGGGAGAGGATCGCTCATCGGCTCAGTGTGCCAGCAAGAGTGGGGGACGTACCAGATGTGACCTTCACTGTGGCGGCCAGTCGCGGTTCTGGGCCTTCTGGCGCGCCGTCGTAAGCGGTGCGGCGGACCGGGCCCGGGACGCCGGCGCGATTCTCAGCGCCGCTGGGGACCACCCGGATCAATGACGTCGGTCATCCCTTGGGTACTACCGGGTAGGAACTGGTGAGGGCGATTCGGTTGAAGGAATTGATGCCGACCGTCATCCAAGTGACCGCTGAGACCTGCTGTGGGGTGAGGAAGTCAACAGCTTCCTCGTAGAGGCGCCGGTTCGCATGCGAGTCGGCTATCCCGGTGACGTACTCGCTGAGGCTCAGCGCGGCCTGTTCCTGCTCCGTGAAGTAGGACGTTTCCCGCCATGCCGGCAGGACCGCGAGGCGTTCACTGGTCTCGCCCTTCTTGATGGCGTCGCCCGTGTGGAGGCGCATGCAGAAGGCGCAGCCATTGATCTGCGAGGTCCTGATTTTTATCAGTTCGATTAGCAATGCCGGCAGGCCTGCGTCTTTGGCGGCAGCATCGGCCTGTGCGGATAACGCAATCGCCACCTTGTACAACTCCGAGTGTTCCTTGGCTACGTTGATGTTGATAGGGGTCATGACAGACATATTCTTTTCAATCCTGTTCTTGGGTAAGTCCGGTGAAGGGGGCTTCCTCGGCTCTTCGTCCAGTCTGCGAAGTCGAGTGACCAGACGCCAAAGAAGTGGGACGAAGTTGCCGGTAGCGTTCCACCCGAAAGAGAGGAAAACTCGCAGGCTATTTCGTTCGGCTTTGAGCGTGCGCCGTGGAGATTCCGCGCAGTGCAAGGTCGGTCAGGGCCGCAACGAAGGGCTCATCAATGCGCTGCCCGCTGACGAGCAGGCGGTGATGGACTGCGCCGTAGATCGCATCAATCGCGGTTCCTAGGTCCACTTCCTTGCGGATCTGTCCCCGGCGCTGGCCCTTGAGGAGGATGACCAACAACGATTTCCGGCGCTCCTGCAACAGGGTTGCCCGATACAGCTGGGCAAATTCGTCATCGTTAATCGCGTCGACGATCAACCCCGAGACGGTGGAGGCAGCGCCGGCGAAGTTCAGGCAGTGGGCCAGCTTCATCAGGTACGTCCGAAGGTCCTCGATCGCGTTCCCCGTGTCCGGCACAATGGTGAGTTTGTTGGTCTTGTACGTGTAGGCCTCGAGGATGAGGGCCTGTCGGGAGGGCCAATACCGATAGATCGTGGACTTGCTGACGCCGGATGCGCGCGCGACCGCATCGATGGTCACCGACGGGTAGCTGAGCCGGTCTATGAGATCCACGGTGGCCAGAAGCACCGAACGCCGAGTTTCCGTCGTGGGTCCACCGACCTTCGCGGTCGCACCGCTCGAACGGGAAGTCAACGTGGGCCCGTCACCTTGGACGCGCATCCGGTCCTCCTCTCCCCGCAATGGCTTCGCAGATTGTCGCCGATTCAGCTTTACACCCACCAAAACAGGCCCCACAAGGCCCAGTCTCCGAAGGCGTCCCTGAAGGGACGTCGATCCTTGCCCGCTTTTGTCCTTTCGACCGATTCCGGTTTTTGAAAGGTCGGCGCAAGTGCTCTGTTTTTGGCTACCGAACTGTGCCTCATGGCGAGAAACGCCCCGACGATCATCACGGCAAAACCGAGGACACCGACCAGGATGTTCGGAACGGGGCCCTGAAGCGCTGCGCCCAGCAGCAGGAGCACAAAGCCAGCCACCACGGTAACTGCCCCGGCGACGATGTGGAGGGCAGAGCGGTTAGGGGTCGGCAATTCTTCCATCGCCTTGGCGAATGTGGGGTGGTCCTCTTTGAACTGCTTCTCGAGCTGCTCAAGCAAACTTTTTTCGTGTTCCGAGAGGGGGCTGTGGGACATGGAGTGCCGATCGTTTGGTAGGGACTTAGTGGGAGGAGCCCAGGCGCAGAGGTCCGTGAAGTCGTCTTGTCAGGCGATGCGGACAGGGCCGACGACGGCGGTGTCGTCTCCGCCAGATGGGGAGACGACGCCGTCGCCAGACTTGGGACAAACGCACTGTCATGGCGTCCGGGCGAGCAGGCGCCGCTCGCAAGAGGCAGCGCCGAGGGGGCACGTTACCGGGGCGGGCGCCCGTATCCTTCGAGAAGCCGGAGCCAGACCTCGTTGACCGTGGGGTAGGCAGGTACCGCATGCCACAATCGGTCCAGCGGTACTTCTGAGACGACCGCGATTGTCGCGGCCTGCAGCAGTTCGCTCACGTCCGGGCCGACGAACGTCACGCCAAGAACGACTTTCCGCTCTTCGTCAACGACCATCCGGGCGGTGCCGGTGTAGCCGTCGGCCCGCACACTGGCGCCGGCGACGTGCCCAATCTCGTAGTCGACTACCTTGATGTCGTAGCCGCTCTTCCGTGCGGCCGCGGCGGTGAGCCCCACGGACGCGATCTCGGGATCGGTGAAGGTGACCTGCGGCACCGCCTGGTGGTCGGCGGTGGCCACATGGGTTCCCCATGGCGCGTCCGATACTGCTGCTCCGGAAGCGCGGGCGGCGATAACGTCACCGGCCGCCCGGGCCTGGTACTTCCCCTGGTGGGTGAGCAGGGCCCGGTTCGTCACGTCGCCGGCAGCATAGAGCCAGTCGAATCCCGGAACCAGCATAGTGTCGTCAGTCTCGATCCACGCCCCGGGCTTGAGGCCGATCGAATCGAGGCCTATATCTCCAGTGCGGGGTGTACGACCCGTCGCGACGAGCACCTCCTGGGCGGAGATGGTCCTGCCGTCCCCGGTTTCGAGGGTGACGCCGCTTTCGTCCCGGGTGACGCGGGTGGTTTTCGACTCGAGAATGACGTGGACACCCTGCGCACGGAGGGCTTCCGCAACTAGCTCACCAGCGAACGGCTCCATGCCTGAGAGCAGCCCGCTGCGGGAGATCAGGGTTACCGCCGTGCCAAAGGCTGCAAAAGCCGTCGCCATCTCGGTGGCAACAACGCCGCCGCCGATGATCGCCAGGCTTTCAGGAACAGTCCTGATGCTGGTTGCCTCCCGGCTCGTCCACGGCCGGGCATCAGCGAGTCCGTCGATGTCGGGCAGGAGCGCGTCTGATCCCGTGGCAACGGAGACGGCATGACGTGCGGTGAGCACCGTCGTCGAACCGTCCGTGGCCGTGACAGTGACCTCCTTGGGGCCACTGAGCCGGCCCTGACCGCGCACCAGGGCAATGCCGGCGCTTTCGAGCCACCTCACCTGGCCGTTGTCGGACCAGTTGCTGGCGAACGAGTCCCGCCGTGCCAGCACGGCCTGCACGTCGAGTTCACCGGTCACGGCCTGCGCGGCCCCGGGAACCTGACGGGCTGCCCGCAGCACCTGGGCGGAGCGCAGCAGCGCCTTTGATGGCATGCATGCCCAGTAGGAGCACTCGCCCCCCACGAGCTCGCTTTCGACAATCACGGCGCTCAGGCCGCCCTGGACGGCGCGGTCGGCGATGTTCTCTCCCACGGCGCCGCCGCCGAGCACGATCAGGTCGTATTCTGCTGAACCGCTGTGGGTGCTCAACGTCCGGGCGCCCGGGTGTTGATTTCCTGGAGAAGCCAGCTGTTGCCGTCCGGGTCGCTGAAGGAGGCAAAGGACTGGTAGTCGGCGCGTTCCGGGTGCGGGCCCGCAACGCGGTGCTGGTTGTCGAGGTTGAAGATGAATCCCTTCGCGTAGTGGAATACCTCGGAGACGTCGACGCCCTTTTCAGCGAGGTCGGCCCGGGTCGCGAGGATGTCCTTCACGGCGAAAATCTGGTTCTGGAGTGATCCGGGTGCGGCAGCGGTGATGCTCTTGCCGATCATGATCGATGCTTCCGACCCGGGAGGGGTCAGCTGCGCCACCCGGAAATCCTCGCTGGCGATGTAGTCGATATCGACGCGGAATCCGAGCGACTCGTAGAAGGCCTTGG
This sequence comes from Arthrobacter sp. P1_B3, assembly GCF_056406615.1. Taxonomy (NCBI): domain Bacteria; kingdom Bacillati; phylum Actinomycetota; class Actinomycetes; order Micrococcales; family Micrococcaceae; genus Arthrobacter; species Arthrobacter sp. P1_B3. Next base: position 12,741 of record NZ_JBFTZV010000018.1, read on the forward strand.
CCCGGTCGACGTCGGAAACGGGAACGAACAGTACTTCAAGCTTCAAATCCATGATGTTAATCCTTTGTGTTGAGTTTGCTGAGTGGGTTGGTGGTTTTTGTACGGCCACAGGCTGCGCCGGTTGCCCGGGGAGGCGGAGACCCTAACCGGTGGTGAGCCGGTGCCCAGCCGCGGCGAGAGCGCGGGTCATGTGTTCCGCGTACCACTGCGGCCATTCGGTGTCGTACACCCCGCCCAGGACTTCGGCTTCGTAGATGCCGTGAGCAGCCGCGGCCTGCTTGAGTGCGTCTGTCAGTATCTCGGTGGTGGTCTGCGCCATTTGTGGTTCCTTCTCAGTGGGTTTGACGGTCTACGTGCTTCCGCTGCCCGGGAGGGGGCGGGATCTTGGGGGGAAGTGCTGAAGAATGCGGCAACCACTTCTGCGTCACCGGTTCAACTGGTAACGATATTGGCATGCATTTCCGTCACCTGTCAAGAGGGTGACGTTGGATGGAACCTTCATTCAGCTAGCTTGACATTTTGGTAGTCAGCCGCCACAATCTAACTACTACAACTGGAAGTTAGGCAGGTGGGTCGATGTCAATCAAACTCAAAGGCGCGCTCGAGGATCGGGGCGCCTGGCGGATGGAGAACTGCTCCATCGCCATGACGATGGAAATAATCGGAACCCGGTCATCGATGCTCATCCTGCGGGAGGCCATCTACGGCACCACCCGATTCGACGACTTCGTGCGACGGACAAAAGGCACCGATGCCATAGTGTCCGCCCGGCTCAAGCAACTTACGGATATTGGCCTCTTCGAGAAGCGTCCGTACCAGGAAGAGGGCAAGCGGAAGCGCTATGAGTACGTCCTGACGCCGAAGGGTGCAGATCTCATGCCGGCGGTGTTCGCGCTGATGCAGTGGGGCAACCGGTATTTGCAGTCCGACGACGGCGGCCCGTTGCGCCTCGTGAAACGCGGCACGGACATTCCAGTCGTTATCGGACCCCATATCGAATCGGATGCGCAGCTCGGGTTCGACGATCTCGAAATTGCCGCAAACGGCAACTGGATCGAGCAGGGGCACGCCTGATCAGTCAGCGCCGCGCTGCCCCGGGCGCCGGACCACAACATACAAATCAACTACGTTGCCGGAGAGCGTTGGCCGGCAGAACAGAAGCCTTTCAATGTCGCCTAGTACAACCCTCGAAACTCGTCCTCCGGCCGCTCCCCGTCGCTCCAAGCTTCCTTCCGGGGTGGCTTTCGCAGGGAGCGCGGTCACCTTCATCAGCCTGTACCTGGCGGCGGGTGCGCCGACGCCACTGCTCGCTTTCTACCAAGAGCGGTGGGGCTTTCCCGCGGCGGTTCTGACCCTCGCGTTCGCCGTCTACGCGATCGGCTTCCTTGCGGCCATGCTGACTGTCGGTTCACTCTCAGACCATGTAGGCCGGCGGCCCGTGCTGATCGGTGCACTCTTCGTTCAACTCGTGGCGACCCTGATGTTCCTGGCAGCGCCCGACATCGGGTGGGTGATCGCCGCCCGCGTCGTGCAGGGCCTCGCCACCGGCGCTGCCACCAGCGCATTCACAGCCGCCCTCGCCGAACTCGCACCGCCGAACCGAAAGAAACTGGGCAGCATCCTTGGCAGCGTCGGCATGACCGCAGGGCTCGCTGTCGGCGCATTGCTTGCGGGGTTCGCCATCCAGTTCACGCCCGAGGCGAACACGATCATCTTTGCCGTCCTCGCCATCGTGACCGTCCTGGGAATCGTCGTCGTCGCGCTCTCTCCCGAGAGCGTGACCCGCACACCCGGAGCGTTGCGTTCCCTGATCCCGCGCATCTCCGTTCCGCCGGCTGCCAGAAGAGAATTCGCCGCCGCCGCCCCCGTGATAGCCGCAATCTGGATGCTCGCAGGTCTGTCCCTCGGACTCGCGCCGACAATCGTACGCAACGTCTTCCACTTGAACAGCGGCCTGGTCAACGGCCTCAGCGGTTTCATTGCGCCGGCAACTGCTGCTGTCGTGGCTGTCGCCCTCGGGCGGCTTAGCCCTCGGAACGGTATGACTCTTGGGATCTACGCGTCCATCGCCGGGACCATCGGCGTCGTGACCGGCGTGCTCGCCGGAAGCCTTGCGCTCATGATCGCCGGGCTGGTCATCACGGGCCTCGGCTTCGGGGCAGCCTTTTCCGGATCACTGCGCCTGATCATGCCGCTGGCCGGCCCCCAGCAGAGGGCGGGCATCGTGGCAGCCATTTACGTTGTCGCCTACATCGCGTTCGGCCTGCCCGTCATCATCGCTGGCCAGCTCGCCGCCCCGCTGGGCCTCATGCCGACGGTTGTCGGATATGGAGGCGCGACTGTCGTCCTCGCGCTGATCAGCCTCATCTCGCAGTTCGGCATCAGCCGCGGCCGTCATGAGTGAAGGGCGATCAGAGTGACAGGGAGAGCAGGTCTTGGGTCTGCATGGAGTGTTCACCTCGCGATGCCGAGGGTGGCGATGAGGTCTTCGTGCAACTCGAACCATACGCGGTGGAAGGAGTCACGGTCTGTGGCTGTGAGCCAAGCCGGTTCCGTGGCTGCGTTTGCCACTGCTTGCTCGAGGCGTTTCGCGTATCCGCTGAACCGCGATATCACCGCGGTCAGGCGGACTTCCAGATCGCTTAGGGATGCCGCCGCCTGGGCGAAGGTTTGATGTGTTTGCTCGTCGATCCCACCATTTGGCTGATATCCATCGGCGAGCCAGTGGAGTTGGAGTTTGCTGCAGGCGGCCACGACGTCGGCGTTCACCGGTGCAAACTTCGCGTGCACGGCCGTGACCACTGCATAACCGCCTGTGCTGTCCAGTTCCGCCGCCAGGAGCCGTTCGTTTTCAGTCCTGCCCGCGACTGTCAGGGACCAGCCCCGGGTTCCCCCGAATGAGGAGCGCAACGCCCACCCTTTCGCGCCGGCATCAATAAGGAGTCGTTCGGCGTGGTGCGGATCCTGGCCGAACCGCTCTGCAACTGACCCAGTGTCAGCGAAGCCAAGCAGCCTCAAGGCGTGGAGGGTGAGCATCATTGATGATTGCTGCGGGCTCGTCATGGACCCGCTCCGGGACTTGCCGGTTTCCCGTGGACGGTTCCATGAGTTCCGTCCACCATGAGCGTCGTTCCGGCAGTGATACGGGTCAGGGCGTCCGTTATCCCCAGCACGGCGGGGATGCCGTATTCGCGGGCGACGATAGCGGCATGCGAAAGCATCCCGCCCGTTTCCGTGATGACTGCAGCGACCACCCCGAACAACGGTGTCCAGGCGGGGTCAGTCGTGCGGCAGACCAGGACGTCGCCAGGGGCCACCGCGGAGAATTGGTCGAGGCTCTCAACGGTGCGCGCAGTCCCGCACGCGGTACCCGGGCTGGCGCCGATTCCGGTGAGAACGGCGCTGGCGTGATCCAAACTTTCTGTCCCGGCTTTGGCCGGAGAGGTAGATTCCATGTCAGCCCACCGCACCCGTCTCGGGTCTGCCGGACAGCCGGTCGAGTCTCTGCTGCGCCGCCTGCGCCGAGCGGAGACCAAGGCTCTGCGCAATCTGTGCCCAGGTCAGCCCCTCGGCCCGTGCCAGAAACAGGAGCGCGGTTTCCAGGCCATCCATCTCGGCCCGGGCGGCTGAAATAAGGGTGAGGCCCGCCCGCAAGTCCAGACCATCCACCGCCCCTCCGCTACCGGTCCCGTTGGCCCGCCACAGGACGTGCTGGAGCAGGTCGCTCGCGGAAGGGGGTTGCCGCTCACCCAGCCAGGGCCTGGGCGGCAGTTCGGAAGCGCCTCTGTCCAGCAACACCCGCGTCGCCTGGCTTTGGCGGAGAGCCTCTGCAGCATCGCGGGACTCGCCACCGGCTCCGTTGATCTCGTTCATTCCGGCCTCCGTTCCCGTCGGCTCTACGCCCGCCGACACCACCACTTTCTGGCATCAACATCGTGTTGTCAACAATTTGTTGATGCGACGCGTGGACCTTCCCGTCCCACGCCCCGGCCGCTAGGCTTCTGGGCAACGATGTGACCACCCGCGGATTCTTCGCTTGCCCTTGGCCCCTTAGGGAGCCTCTCCGCCGCTCAAGAAAGGTCCCTCATGCCGGACTCCAGCGTCGAAGGGATCGCACGCTCCTACATCCAGGCCGTTGGCTCCCACGATATGGAAGCCCTTGAAAACCTGCTCGGTGAGGATCTTGTAGCCACTTTCGCCGGCACGACCCTCGACAAGGCCGAATGGACCACGGCACTCAAGCGCCTGCTCCCGGCCCTCGTCCGCAATGGGATCCGGGAGGTCTTCACCGCGCAGGACCGTGCCTGCGTCGTGTATGACTTCATCACCGATACGGCTGCTGGTGCCGTGAGGTGCATCGAGTTGCTCACCATCAACGCAGGCAAAATCCGCGAGATCGAACTTGTCCTGGACCGGGTCGCCTTCGCCCCCGTCAATGAGGCCCTGAACGCGCGGGTGCCGCCGGCCCAATAAGGACTACCATCAGCTTTCCGAGCCCTCAGAGATCCGAGGTGCCGCGCGGCTGGACCGTCTTCGGGTGAGGGCGGGTCAGTCGATCCGCTCGGCCAGGGACACGATATTCCCCTCCGGACCGCGCACGTAGGCCATGCGCCAGATGTTCTCATACTGGCCGATGTCGCCGACCGGCCCGTAGCCGTCCACGGTTATTTTCCGGCTGCAGGGACGAGCCTCTCTTCTCTTTTGCGGGCACGGTAGGCGGCAGCTTTCATCTTGTTGCCGCAGGGGTCCATGGCGCACCACTCCCGGCGCGCTCCCCGGGACCGATCGATGTAGACCCGGGTGCACTCGTGGTTCGCGCACTCCTTGAGCAGCGGCACGTCGGGTCCGCTGAGGACCTCGATGGCATGCCGTGCCACAGTTGACAGCGCCTCTATTGGGGTCGCTTCCGTCACTCGCCCGTCAGGCGTGAGCTGCGGGACGGCCGGCGGTGTGCGGGCGGCGTCGTTCACGATGGAGAGGGCGTCGCCGTCGTAGTCATCCCCGGCTATTTTGGTGTGAACGAGGGAGTAGATGGCCTCCCGGATCACGATGGCCTGCTCAAGGTCGGCCGGTTGAAATTGGGTGTCCCCGTCGATAATGCCCGATTCGCGGAACCAGGCGTCCAGGCTCTCAGGTGACGAGAACATCTCCAGCGGTGTCCCGAGCCGTGAGCGCACCGTTGCGGCGAAGTCGAGGGCCGGATTGCCGCAGACGAATGAATGTTTCATGTCACCAGTTTGACAGGTGACGCTTCCAAATGCAAAAATCGTCACCTGCTTAACAAGTGACCGGCCGCAGGGCTTCATGGTCATTGCAGCCCATCCCCTCAACTGGAAGAAGATCCCATGCCTGACCGCAGTGTGGAACGAACCACCGGCCGCTTCTGCGCAATGCGCGCATTGTTCCGTCGAAAGAGGGCGGCATTAGGGGAGAAGAAACCCAGCATGACCAAATCGAGCGTGGGGAGGACCGCCGAAGGGGAGCGACATCCGCTCCGGTACGGCGAGAAAATCCCAGACGCCCACTTCTGGTGGTTTTAGTCGTACAACGCGGACCAACGAAAAGAGACGCAATTGCGTAAAAACATGCTTGCCGTCGGCTTGCTCGGCGTTGTACTCACCAGCGGCTGCGCCTTAGGCAGCAATGCACCCGGCAGGGCCGCCGGCGCGGTCAAGGACGGGGCGAGGAGGGAAACCATCGGCAACGTCGCGTCAGAGAACTTCACCCGGCAGCTCTACGGGTCGAGCGCGGTCGGCGCGGCAACCCTCACGGGTGCAGCCGGGGTTGACCCCGCGGGCCTGGTGCTGGCTGACGTGGAGGACGCCGAAGCGGACCGCGCAAAGCTCCTGCAGGAAGCGCGCCATCGGGCGCTCCACGACCCGCTGACGGGACTGCCGAACCGGCGGCATCTGGAGGAAAGCCTGCTGGCGGCCCTGGCCCGCGCCGGCGAACAGCGGAACCGCGTAGGGGTGCTCTTTTGCGACGTCAACAACTTCAAGCGGGTGAATGACACCCTGGGCCACGCGGCCGGAGACCAGGTCCTGGAACACGTGGCCCTGATGCTTTCCGGGGCCGTGCGCGGCGCGGACACCGTGACGCGGTACAGCGGGGACGAGTTCGTTGTCCTGATCCCCTGGCTGGAGCATCCGGGGGAGCTGGAGGCGGTTGCCGGGCGGGTCCAGAGCTGCCTGGCCGGCGCCGTCACCATCGCCGGAAGCGAGCTACGGCTGGGCATGTCCGTTGGCCAGGCGGAAACGGCCGTTCGGGCGGACGCTGCTGCGGCAGAACACAAGGAACTGGCCACGGCCCTGCTTTTGGCCGCCGATCAGGACATGTACCGGATCAAGACCGAGATGCGTGGGGCGGTGACTGCCAGTTGACCTGCGGGGACTGATACACGGACTGATACACAACAACGACGGCGGGAGGTGGCTCCCGCCGTCGTCGTTTGGTATTGCCAGCTGCCTGGAACCCGGCTTTAGGCTCCCTGGTTGAGGCTGAGCGTGAAGGTGTTCGGGCCGCTGGCGTGCACCGCGATGTTGCTCTTGGCGGTGTTGTGGCGCTCCGAGTGTTCGTGGATCAGTGCGTCCAGCTCGTGGTGCATCGTGGAGCGGTCCCAGAGCTTGTGGGTTACAGAGGTGGCAGTTTCAAACGTCATTGTTCAGTGCTTCCATTCATGAATCCGGAGGTCCGGCTGCCGCACCGATGCGGAGCCGCCGTGGGGCCAAACCAGGAACGCCTGAGACCTTGGGCAGCTCTTTGAGCTCACCGGTTTGGCCTCATTGCGTCCACCAGGATGGGTGCCCCAAGCTCACTGCGGACGCGTAGCGTCGGAGGGAACGTCAGGGCTGCGTGGGCGGGAACCGTTGTTTCCCACTTTGCCTTTCCATAGTGCACAGCGTCGCAGGGGAGGCTCAAGCCAGATGGCGAAAATTGGCGCGTGAGACTGATCACAGCTGCCCGGTCGGCGCGAAAGACGACGGCGGCCCGGGTTCATTGCGGATGGCCGAGCGGCGCCTAGGACCGGGGCCGTTTCGGCCAAAGCCGCACAGTGGGCACATGCATGTGCACGTGCACGCGGCTCAGGCCCCGGGCAGGTGCGGGTGTGACCGGCACTGGCCCGCCAGGTTCTGGTCCCGCTGCGGCGGCGGCCCGTCCATAGCGGGCGGCCAACGGCGCGGCGCTGAATCCATGCGCCAGGACGCTGAGCAGCACGGTGGCCGTGATGACGCCCACAGCCTCGTCGGACACCGGTCCGACGGCTTCCAGCGCCAGCAGTGCGAACACGAGGGAAGCGAGGCCGCGCGGACCGAACCAGCCCACAAACAGGATGGTGTTCCGGTCGAGGCCGGCACCAATCGAGGCCAGTGCCACCGGAAGCATGCGCACCACCGTGAGGCTGAGCACGGCATACAAGATGGTCAGGGGGACGAAGTGCGAAAGCATGGTCGGAACGGCGATGGCTCCGAAGGCCAGCCACACGAGCAGTGACGCCAGGCCGCCCACCTGTTCGACGAAGACCAGGGCGGCCGGGGCCCGGTGACCGGCGCACGTGCCGAAGGCCAGCCCAGCACAGAACGCGGCGACGAATCCGTTGCCGCCCACGGCGACGGCGGAGGTGTAGGCGAGCAGGCTCAGGGCAAGGACTCCGATGCCGGCGAAGTCCTCGGCGGCGATACCGCGCCGGCGGGCCAGCTGCAGCAGCCACCCGCCCAGTGCACCCGTTGCTGCGCCGACACAGGCGCCGATGAGCAGCTCGACGGCCGCGCTGCCGGGAGCGGCAGCGCTCTCCAGGCCTGCTGCGGCGGCTGCACCGGCGATCGCGACCATGACGATCGGGGTGGCGATGCCGTCGTTGAGGCCGCTCTCGACGGTGATCAGCTGGCGGATCCGCGACGGCACCACCGGATTCGTCACCACGGGGACCCCGAGGGCGGCGTCGGTGGGGGCCAGCGCCGCGCCTACGAGGAGGGCCAGCCACAGCCCGAAGTGGGGGAAGAACCAGGCGGCCAGGGCCCACCCGAACACGATCGTCAGAGGCAGGCCGACACCCAGCAGCCGCACATACCGGCTGACGTCCCGGCGCAACTGCTGGAGCGGCAGGCGGGCGGCGTCGGAGAAGAGCACCCACACCAGGGTGATCTCGACCAACGGAGTGACAGCCTCCGGGGGCGCGGAGCCATCGACCAGACCGGACCAGTTGAGGGCCGCGCCGACCGCAATGAACACCATCGGAGCGGTCAGGTCCGCCTGCTGCAGCCGCGCCGACACCAGCGCCCACCCGAACAGGGCGGCGGTGATGAGGGCTAGGACGGTCATTTCCATGACGGCTCTGTGCTCGCTTCCGTGCGCCCCGCTTGCGGGTTGCCCCATTCCAGCACCCGAATCGGTCCGCCCACGGGGACCACGCTCCCTCCGCCGCATAGCGCACTAAACGTTCCCTGCGCTCACTTTCCCTACAGTTCAGTGAACCCCTCTCCCCGACACTGCGCCAGAGAATTTAGCCCCATGCTGCCCTACTCCTGCACCGCCGGCGTCGCTTTAGGAGCCAGGTCCATGGTTGTCAGGCGCAGCCAGAGCCAGAGCCGCTGCTGAGGGTCGTCCAGATCGAGGCCAAAATCCTTGGCCAGGCGCCCCACCCGGTACCGGACGGTGTTGTTGTGCACATGGAGTCGTGCGGCCATCGCGGAGATATTTCCGTTCGACGTCAGGTAGGCCCGCAGGGTCTGAAGATAGTCGGTCTGCTGGTCGGCGTCGTGGGCTTGGATCCGTGCGATGTCGTCCAGATCCCCCAGCCCGTTGTCGTCGATGAAGGCCCCGATTTTCAAGAGGTTCAGCGGGATTCGATGGTCCTCGAAAAGCCCGGCTGCGGAGGCCTGTCCGCCAGTATCGCCCGGCACTGGGGTGTGCCGGTGGAGCAGATATTGCTGTGTTTGCAGCGCTTCAGCCCTGGATCGAGGCAGGTCTTGCAGCTTGGGTGCGATGCCTCCGACGGCGGCAATGATCGGGTAGGAGCTGATCGTGTTGGCGTAGGCCCCGATCTCCTGGGCTACGCGCCGGTGCACGGTCCGCGGGCTGGTTCCCCCGCACGGCAGAAGGGCGTAGACCACCGAGCCAATGAGGGCGGTGTGGCTCGTCTTGAACTGGATGTTGCAAACCGTCGTGACAAGGCAGCAGCCGGTGAATTTCGCGCACCGACTCCAGTGTCCCGGATTCGGGGCGGTTGATTGAAAAAGCCGCGACCGCGAGCCCTTGGGCGGCATCGAGCCCGAGCTGGGCGGCGGCAAAGGACGCGTGGACGGTGTCCTCCATCAACGTTCGAATCAAGTCCCCGTTCCGGCGTTCGCCAAAATCGGATGCCGAACGGGCGTGGAGCATGTGCAGCCCTGCCAGCGGCGCCATCCTGTTGAGCGACTCCAAGGCTGTCTGCCGCTTGTCCTCGCCGGGATCGATGATCCAGATCGAGCCGAGCAGTTCACCGCCGGCTCTCACGGCAAGGGCAAGGCGGGCCATCTCATCATCCGCTGCCGGGATCAGCACCGCATTTCCGGACGCATAGACGATCTTGAAATCCGCGTCGAAGGCGGGCGGCTTGATCTCTTGCAGGGAGAGCGTGGTGACGCGGCGCAATTCGTCGATGGGCTGGCCCGGCAGGGTCGAATAACCAAGCACCCGTCCGAGCGGGTCCACGATGCTGGCTGCGCCGCTGGTGATGGACGCGGCAGCGTTGGCAAAGGCGTAGAGATCCCCGAGCCGGACCCCGGAGACGGAATCGACGGCGGCGCCCATGACCGACGCCCGGGCCAGCGCCACCAGCCGCGTCCAATCGGCATTGTCGGGTGCGACCAGGACCGCGAGGCTGTGGCGGACCGCGGCGGATTGCAGCTCGTCCAGGGACGCCCCGTGGGCCTTGACGATCACTGCGGCCGCGTTGCTGTTGGACGCCCGGTGCAGCAGCTGGTCAAAATCCGGCGAGCCGCAGCTCAGCCCGACAGCCAGGATGATCCGGTCCTCGATGCTGGTCCATGCGTCCATGGGGTCATACATGAGGACGTCCGAGACGGGATGGGCGAGGTTGTCCGGCGCGGGATTGGCGTGCACCAGATCGGCCTGCATGAGTTGGATGCAGTCGGACAACCGCACCACCGCAGCGTTCTGGTCGAGCTCAGCAACTGGCTGTTCCCCTTGATCCATGCATGGACGATATCACAGGTCAAAATCAATTCTTTTGGAGGAATCAACATGTAGGCAAGGTGAGATCTTCGTCACCATTGAGGGACGCAGTTGATCGAGCGTTCCACGCAGGACCTACACGCAAGACATAAAGGACGCGATATGAGAATGAAAGACATCAAGTCACTGGCGGCGGTTCAAGGCCCCGCCCGGTCAGTGGCGGAACGGCTGTCGCGGCGGTGCTACAGCGTTGAAGACATGCGGAAACTGGCCGCCAAACGCCTTCCCGGGAGCGTGTTCGACTACATCGAGGGCGGCGGCGAGGACGAGGTCTCCCTGCGGCGCAACCGGACGTCCTTTGATGACTGGGCCTTCCTGCCGAAATGGGGATCGGTGGAGCACCTGGACCTCAGCTCCACCCTCCTGGGCGGCCGGGTTGCGATGCCGCTGACCCTGTCCCCAACCGGCGGCACCAGGTTGTTCCACCCCGACGGCGAGTCCGCGGTGGCCCGCGCGGCCCTTGAGGCCGGCGTTCCCTACGGGCTGGCGCACTTGAGCACCACCACTATGGAGCACGTCAGCGCCGCCGCACCAGGGCTGCGGCGATGGTTCAACCTCGAGCCCACGGCGGACAAAGGCCTCCTGCAGGCTGTCCTGGACCGGGTCTCGAACGCCGGTTACGAAGCGCTTGTGGTCAACGTCGACTGCCGCGCCATTGGTCACCGGGAACGCGACTACCGCAACGGATTCACCGCCCCGCCGTCCATCAAGCCCAAGACCGTCATCGAAGGGGCACTGCACCCCCGGTGGGCCCTTGGATTCCTGGCCAACGATGCGATCGCCTTCCCGAACCTGGACGCGGAAATCCCTGAAGGCCCGCTCTCCAGCACCCCTGACATGTGGCGGACCCTGCTGGCGGGGTCCTACGAACCGACCGACTGGGACGACATCCGGGACCTAAGGGAGCGGTGGAACGGTCCCATCATTCTCAAAGGTGTGGTCAACCCCAGGGACGCCGTCATGGCAGCCGGGATCGGCATCGACGCCATCCAGGTCAGCAACCACGGCGGCAGACAGCTGGACCACATGGCTTCGGCCCTGGACGTACTGCCCGAAATTGTCGAGGCGACGGCCGGCCGGATTGAAATCATCGTCGACGGCGGCATCCGCCGCGGCTCCGACGTCGTCAAGGCCCTCGCTCTCGGCGCCGACGCCTGCTCGATCGGCCGCCCCTACCTGTACGGGCTTGCCGCAGCCAGCCAGGCAGGCGTTGCCCATGTCCTGAAGCTGCTGGCAGCGGAAATGACGCGCACCATGATGCTCCTCGGAGTATCCACGATCCAAGAGTTGCGCGACGAGGGCCGGGACCTGATCCGGCACCGCAGCGAGGCCAACGCCTGCACCCTTCCCCCCGAAATCCCCCCGGCCCAGCTGGCCTACTCCGATCTGAGGACCCCCTGATGAAAACCCCCACAGCACCTGCTCCCGTGAAGCGCATTCACCGCGGCATTCCTGCCGTCATGGCCACGGCGGCACTCCTGCTCGCGGCCACCGCCTGCGCGCCGGGCACCGCCACCCTGGCGTCGACACCGGCGACGCCGTCGGGAGACTCCGCCGGGAACGGCACCGGAGTCCCCGCCCTCGCGGTCAACGACGCCGCCGCACAGTTGCTCCCGGAATCGATCAAATCAACAAGGGTCCTGCGCGTGGCCATCCCCACCAACGAGCCGCCGACACAGTTCTACCGGGAAGGAACCCAGGAGATGACGGGGACCAACCCGGACATCGCACGCCTCCTCGGTGAGGCCCTGGGCGTGAAGGTGGAAATCCAGGTGGCCAATTTCGACTCCATCATCCCGGGGATTGCCGCTGGGCGGTACGACATGACCGTCTCCTCGATGACCCCCACGGACAAGCGCATGGAGGTCCTGGACTTCGTTGACTACATGCAAATGGGCAACTCGATTGCCGTGGCCCAGGGGAACCCGCAGGGGATCACCGATCAACACGCCCTGTGCGGTAAGAAGCTGGGCCTCCTGACCGGCTCCTACCAGCTCACGATCAACGTCCCCGAGTACGACAAGGCCTGCACCGCGGGCGGCAAGGACACCATCCAGAGAAGCGAGTTCCAGGACACGCGGCAGGCAATCTCCGCTCTTGGCAGCGGGCGGCTGGACGCCGTCCTGGCGGATTCACCCATCCTGAACTTCGCCGCCACGCAGAACCCGCAGATCGAGATCGCCTCAAAATATGACTTCACGCCGGTCGGTGTGGGCTTGCCCAAGGACTCCGGCCTGGTCAATGCCGTCTCCGCTGCCCTCTCCGGTGTCATCCAGAGCGACTCGTACCTCAAGGTGCTCGGAAAGTACGGCCTGGAGTCCAGCGCCATTACCGACGCCCGCGTCAATTTCGCCCAATAGGAGGTGAGCACAATGCAGCAACAACACTCAATCCCCGGCACCCTTCAGGACACGCCGGCGGCGCCGGGCGACTCCATCCCGGTGGTGCCGCTCAGGCACCCGCTCCGGCTGGCGAGCGCCGTCGTCCTCATTCTGGTCGCGCTCAGCGCCGCGTGGGACGTGGCGGTGAACCAGCGGTACCACTGGGACGTGGTCGTCTCCTATCTCTTTGCGCCGCAGATCATCGCCGGGGCCGGGCTGACCATCCTCCTGACCGTGGTGTCCATGAGCGTCGGCATCGCGCTGGGCACGGTCCTGGCGGTCATGCGGCTCTCGGCCAACCCGATCGTGAGCACCATCAGCCGGGGCTACATCTGGTTCTTCCGCGGCACACCGCTGCTGGTGCAGCTGATCTTCTGGTACAACATCGCCGCCCTGTATCCGGTGATCGCCTTCGGTCTTCCCCTCGGCGGACCCTCCCTGGTCCTGGGTTCGGCCAATGTGCTCATCACGCCCCTTGGCGCCGCGCTGCTGGGACTGTCCCTGAACGAGGCCGCCTACATGGCCGAGATCATCCGCGGCGGCATCGGCTCGGTGGACAAGGGCCAGTACGACGCCGCCCGGGGCCTGGGGATGAACGGCAGCCAGCTCATGCGCCGGGTAATCCTTCCCCAGGCGATGCGCGTGGTCCTGCCGCCGACCGGCAACCAGGTCATTTCCATGCTCAAGGGCACGGCCCTGGTCAGCGTCCTGGCGATCTCGGACCTGCTGTACTCGGCCCAGATCATCTACTCCAACAACTACCAAACCATCCCGCTGCTTATTGTCGCCAGCCTCTGGTACCTGCTGATGACAACCATCCTCAGCTTCTTCCAAACCAAACTCGAACGGCGCTATGGCCGCGGCTTCGACGCAGCGCCGCGACGGACCCGCCAGTCAAAGACAAGGACACTACGATGAACACCGCCATGGTGGAAGCCCAGGGCGTCCGCAAGAGCTTCGGCTCAACGGAAATCCTCAAGGGCATTGATCTGAGGGTCGAACGCGGCTCGGTGACCTGCCTGATCGGCCCGTCCGGTTCCGGAAAGACGACCTTCCTGCGCTGCATCAACCACCTGGAAAAGGTCGACGCCGGTCGCCTGTACGTGGACGAACAGCTGGTCGGCTACGCCGAGCGCAACGGGCGGCTCTACGAAATGAAAGAGCGGCAGACAGCACGCTCGCGGCGGACCGCAGGAATGGTGTTCCAACGCTTCAACCTCTTCCCGCACATGACCGTGCTGGAGAACATCGTGGAAGCGCCCGTTCATGTCCTGGGCCGGCCCCGGAGCGAGGTCACCGCCGAAGCGCAGACCCTGCTGGACCGCGTCGGACTCGGTAACCGGGGGCACTCATACCCCCAGGAGCTCTCCGGTGGGCAGCAACAGCGGATCGCGATTGCGCGCGCATTGGCCATGAAACCCAGGCTCATGCTCTTCGACGAACCAACATCGGCGCTCGATCCGGAACTGGTGGGCGAGGTGCTCGACGTCATGAAGTCCCTGGCCGAGGCGGGGATGACCATGGTGGTGGTGACGCACGAACTCGGCTTCGCCCGCCAGGTCAGCGACCAGGTGGTGTTCATGGACCAGGGAGTCGTGGTCGAAAGCGGGGCCCCGGCCGATGTACTCGGCAACCCGCAACACGAACGCACCCAGGCCTTCCTCTCAAAGGTCCTCTAAAACATCAGCAACCAGAACATCAGCCACCCCGGCCGGCCAGCAGGCCGGCCGCACATCAGCCACACCCCGGCCGGCCAGCAGGCCGGCCGCATGAAAGGACACAGCGCCATGTCGCGACAGAAGATCAGCACCGGCCTCGCACCCAGCCCGGCAGGCCCCTATTCCCAGGCCATCGCCGCCAACGGCTTCCTCTACACCGCCGGCCAGACTCCGCACCACCCGGCCACCGGCGAACCTGTCGGCTCCACCATTGAAGAACAGACCGCGCAGACCATGAAGAATCTGGCCGCCGTCCTGGGCGGGCACGGCCTGGACTTTTCCCACGTGGTCAAGGCAACCGTGCATCTGCACCACCCGGGACGGGACTTTGACGGGTTCAACGCAATCTACGCAGAGTTCATCGAAGCCCCCTATCCGGCGCGAACCACGGTGGGGTCGTTCCTGGGGGACTTCCTGGTCGAGATCGACGTCGTCGCGGCCATTCCCTAACGGGTGCGTAGGGCGCGGGCTACGGGCTGGGACTAGGGGAGGGGCTGGGACTGGGGCTGGGGGACCCGGTCCCAGATGGTGTGGCAGTGCTCCCCGGCGTTGCGGGCATGTAGGACTGATATTCGGGCAGCGTGGAGTCGAGGACCGGGAGTTGAACATCGGCCGACGTACCCGTGGAGTCTTCGCTCACCCGGACCGTGACCAAGGAACCGGGAGATCCCGCCGTGGGGTCCAGCATCATGGCCGGGGGTTGGGCCAGGGAGGTTTCGCCGTTGGCCTTGACCGGAATCGATACCTTCGAACCTGTTGCCCCAGTTATGGTGACGGTCGCGTCCGTTGAGGACGTGTTGAATATGGTTCCCATGATCCGTCCGGGCTGGTCCGCTCCGTGGGAGAGGATGAGCATGTCCGCCAGCTTCATCGGACCGACCACGGTGTTGATCCCGTTGGTCGCCGGCGTGATCTTCGCGGTTTCCGCTGGATTGTCGGAGGAGCAGCCGGTCCCGGTCAGAAGAACCATCCCCAGCGTGAGCGCGGCTGCCGCATACCTTATCCCTGCCCGCAAGGCTGTAGTTGCCACGGCCGGCTCCTCTCGGCAGAACGTTGTCTGGTTACCCCCGATTATGGTCCGGGTCGGCGCCGAAATCGAGGGAGCTCCCGCATTGGGGGCTGGAGCAGAAAACCCTTGACGCAGGGCTCGCCGCAGGAGCATATTTAACACATCAGTTAATTAGCAGGAGTGTTAAATACGAAGGGCGCATCCCGATGCCAGTCGATCGGCTCAGCCTCATCTTCTCGGCGCTCGCCGACCCCACCCGCAGGGCCATCCTGGCCCGGCTGGCCGAGGGCGAGGCCACCGTGAATGAGCTGGCCGAGCCCTTCGACATCAGCCTCCCCGCGATCTCCCGCCACCTCAAGGTGCTCGAAGCCGCCGGGCTGATCACCCGGAGCCGGAATGCGCAGTGGCGGTCCTCGAAGCTCGAGGCCGCGCCGCTGCGCGAGGTTGCCGAATACATGGAAGAGTACAGGCGCTTCTGGGATGCCAGCTTCAGCCGCCTCGATGCGCATTTGCGAAAGATCCAGCAAGTTCCCAAGAATCAGGAGCCTGGCAATGAACGTGCAGCAGAACACTCATGAGTCCCACACCCTCACCATGACCAGGGAGTTCGATGCTCCCCGCGAACTGGTCTTCGATGCCTTCACCGATCCGGACCAGCTCGCCGCCTGGTTCGGCCCCGTGGGGGTGGATGCGCCCCGGGACCGGATCGTCGTGGAGCCCCGCGTCGGCGGCGCATGGCACGTGGTCATGGTCTACGAAGAGGACGGCGTCACCAAGGAGGGGCCAATTGACGCCGTGATCTCCGTCTACGACCCGCCGGCGCTCCTGGTGGCTACCCAACGGGCGGAGCCCGACGCCGGCATCACCCTCCGGCCCGAAATGCGGCTTGAGTTCGAGGACCTGGGCGGCCGGACCCGGCTGCACCTTACCCAAGGCCCGTTCGCCAGCGCCGAATGGCTGGACATGACGCGCGAGGGGTGGGGCACCTCGTTCACCAAGCTGGACAAGGTCTTGGCCTAGGCGTAGCGCCCCAGTAGAGGTCTGGCGGACCCCCGCCAGACCTCGGATAAGCCTCAGGGGGACGGTTTTAGACTGATTTGCGGATTGGAGTGCCCAGATACTCCGCAAATAGGAGATCATGGAGCTATGCCGAAAATTCGCGTATCAGAAGCCGCACGATTTCTCGGGGTCAGTGACGACACTGTCCGGCGCTGGACCGAGAACGGAATCCTCACCCCGGTCAAGGATGACTCCGGCCGGCTGGCCGTGGACGGCCTGGAACTTGCCCGCCTCGCCCGCGACCAGGCCCAGCTGCCCGAAGACCCCGCCCGCGTGGGCAGTTCGGCCCGCAACCGGTTCGTCGGCCTGGTCACGGGCATCACCGCGGACAAAGTCATGGCGCAGGTTGAGCTGCAGTGCGGCCCCTTCCGCGTTGTGTCCCTGATGAGCAGCGAAGCCGTCCGGGAACTGGGCCTGGAGCTCGGATCCGTCGCCACTGCCGTGGTCAAAGCCACCACGGTCATCATCGAAACGCCCCACGGAAAGAGCGTTATATGAGCCTGCCCCGCCGGCACGTCACCGCGCTGCTGGTCGCCGGCGCCCTGACCGCGGGCCTGRCCGGCTGCGCCTCCGGCGCGCCCGGGGCCACCGGAGGCAGCACCGCCACGGGCGGCGGGTCCACCACGCCGGCTCTCACCGGAACGATCACCGTCTTCGCCGCGGCCTCGCTGAAGGCGACCTTCACCAAGCTGGCCAGCGACTTCGAGGCGGAGCACCCCGGCACCAAAATCGCGCTGAACTTTGCAGGCTCCTCGGATCTGGTCACGCAGATCACCCAGGGCGCCCCGGCCGACGTCTTCGCCTCCGCCGACGCCAAGAACATGACCAAGCTGACCGACGCGAAACTGACCGACGGCGCCCCGGCCAACTTCGCCACGAACGCCCTGGAGATCGCGGTCCCGCCGTCCAACCCGGCGTCGATCAGCTCGTTCGCGGACCTGGCCAGGCCGGGCGTGAAGGTCGTCGTCTGCGCACCCCAGGTTCCCTGCGGCGCCGCGACCGACACCGTCGAAAAAGCCACCGGCACCACCCTGGCGCCGGTCAGCGAGGAATCCTCCGTCACCGATGTCCTGGGCAAGGTCACCTCCGGCGAAGCCGACGCCGGACTGGTCTACGTCACGGACGTCAAGACCGCCGGCGACAAGGTCAAAGGCATCCCCTTCCCCGAGTCGGACCAGGCCGTAAACACCTACCCGATCGCCACCGTCGGCACGAGCCAGAACAAGAAGCTGGCCGCTGCCTTCATCGCGACGGTGACCGGCAGCGAGGGCAAGAAAGTCCTGAGCGACGCCGGATTCGGCACCCCGTAAAGGACAGCATGAACCGACGCAGCGGCACCGGGTACACCGGCATCCCGCCATGGATTTACGCCATCGCGGCGGCAGGGGCAGTCTTCGTCCTGCTGCCGCTGGTGGCCATGGTGGCCAAGGTCAACTGGCCGCAGTTCATCCCGCTGATCACCTCCGAATCTTCGCTGACGGCACTCGGTCTGAGCCTGCGGACCTCGGCAGCGAGCACTGCCGCCTGCGTCGTCCTCGGTGTGCCGCTGGCGCTCGTTCTTGCCCGGAGCCCGTTCCCTGGCCAGCGGCTGCTGAGGGCCTTCGTCCTGCTGCCGCTGGTCCTGCCTCCCGTGGTGGGAGGCATCGCCCTTCTCTACACCTTCGGACGCCAGGGGCTCCTGGGCAGAAGCCTCGAAATGGCCGGCATCCAGATCGCCTTCTCCACCACCGCCGTCGTCCTCGCCCAGACCTTCGTCGCCCTGCCGTTCCTGGTGGTCAGCCTCGAAGGCGCCCTGCGCACCGCCGGCAACAAGTACGAGGCGGTCGCCGCCACACTCGGGGCACGCCCGAGCACTGTGCTGCGCCGGGTGACCATCCCGCTCGTGCTGCCCGGCCTGGCCTCCGGCGCCGTGCTGTCCTTCGCCCGCAGCCTGGGCGAATTCGGGGCCACCCTGACGTTCGCCGGCAGCCTGCAAGGCGTCACCCGCACCCTCCCGCTGGAGATCTATTTGCAACGCGAAACCGACGCCGACGCCGCCGTCGCGCTCTCCCTCCTGCTGGTCGCCGTGGCTGTGGCCGTCGTCGGGCTCTCTTACCGGCGCCCCCGCGTCGACGCAGCACCGGAAGGGGCATTCCGGTGACCTTTCAGCTGGACGCAACACTCGCTGCACGGGGCTTCGAGGTCTCCCTCAGCCTCGGACCGGCCGAGACCATCGCCATCCTGGGCCCGAACGGGGCCGGGAAATCGACCCTCCTCTCGATCATCTCCGGCCTGCTGCGCCCCGACGCGGGCAAGGCCGTACTCGGCGGCAGGGTCCTGTTCGACCTGGCGGCAGACAAGAACATTTGGAGGGCGCCGCACACCAGGGGTACGGCGCTCCTGGCCCAGGAGGCCCTCCTCTTTCCCCACCTCAGCGCCCTGGACAACGTCGCGTTCGGGCCCCGCAGCGCCGGCGCGTCCAGCGCCGCGGCCCGGGAAACGGCCATGCACTGGCTGGCCGAAGTCGACGCCGGGGACCTCGCCGCGCGGCGCCCCGGACAGCTCTCCGGCGGCCAGGCCCAGCGCGTGGCCGTGGCCCGCGCCCTCGCCGCCGACCCCGAACTGCTGCTGCTCGACGAACCCATGGCCGCCCTCGACATCCATGCCGCCCCGCTGCTCCGCCGGCTCCTCAAACGCGTCCTCGCCGGCCGCAGGGCCATCATCATCACCCACGACATCCTGGACGCACTGATGCTGGCAGACCGGGTGATCGTCCTCGAGGACGGCCGGATCAGCGAGGCAGGACCGACCCGCGACGTCCTCGAAAAGCCACGCAGCCGGTTCGCCGCCGGCCTGGCCGGGCTGAACCTGGTGGCCGGCACCGTCAGTGACGCCGGCGTCACCACCGCCCAGGGGATGGTCGTCGCGGGCCACCACGACGGCACCCTCGGCCCCGGGCAGGACGGCGTGGCGGTCTTCCCGCCCTCGGCAGTGTCCGTGTTCCTCACCGAAGAGCACGGCAGCCCGCGAAACTCATTCCCCGTGAGAATCACGGACCTTGAGCCGCACGGCGATCAGATCCGCGTCCATGCCGGAGGCCTCTTCGCCGACATCACCCCGGCCGCGTCAGCCGACCTCGGCCTCACCCCCGGAATGACCGTCCACTTCGTCATCAAGGCCGCCGCCATCGCCATCTATCCAGCGTAGGCGGCGGGCGGGGCAGCGGCTCGAAAGATGCCGCGGTGGCGGGACGGGCTTACAGACGTTCTGATCGGCGGAGTAGTCTCGGTGCCGGGCGCTGCCGGCGCTGACCGAATCTGTGAGGAAAGGGAACGCTATGACTGGGAAGTATGTGGCGACGTCGACCATCACCATCGAGGCGCCCGCAAGCCGCGTATGGTCCGTGCTCACCGACCCTGCCGCCATCAAGGAGTTCATGTTCGGCACTGATGTCGCGACCGACTGGACGGTCGGCGGACCCATCGTGTGGCGCGGCGTTTGGGACGGCAAGGCGTATGAGGACAGGGGCAGCGTCCTGGAGTTTGAACCCGGCCGGCGGCTCGTTGTCACGCACTTCAGCCCGCTGAGCGGCCAAGAGGATGCGCCCGAGAACTACCACACGCTCACCTGGACGCTCGGGGACCGGGCCGGCGCCACGCAACTGACGCTTTCGCAGGACAACAACGCAAGTGCCGAGGAAGCCGAGCACTCGAAGGGCATGTGGGACAGTCTCGTCAAGGGCGTGAAAGCGATCGCCGAGCGGGATTAGCCCGAGCGGGCTCCCACTGCGGGTTCGGGTACCGGCCGCGGCGCGTGTGGGCTAGGGCAGCCGCGACGGGCGCAGCAGCGTGGCGATGCCGGCCTGCCCGGGCTCGAGCGGCACCGGGCTGACCAACACGGCCGGCCCGCGACTCAGGATGCCGTTGGAGAGCGGTTGGCAGCGCACGCCTCCCCGCCCGCGCATGGCGGCGTGGGCACCCGGGGCGAGCATCCGGTCCATCCAGGCGCAGGGGTGGGCTGGCCGTCCGGCCCGGAGCCGGACCACGTCCCCTCTCGATTCCAGCGCGAACTCTTCGCCGAGCAGGGGAGCGAGGTGTGCGCCCCTGAGGACAACATTGCGCCGGGTCAGGAGCGGGTCGAAGGGCTCGGCTCCCAGCTCCGCGGCCATCGCTTCGAGGGCCTCGATCGAGAGGAGGGTGACGGAGGCGTCCATGTGTGCGGCCTTGCCGAAGAACCGGTCGCCGACGATGCCCTTGCCGGCCACCAGTTCGACGCGGTCCGCGTCTGCGGTGGGGACCTGGGCCGCGCCATCCCGTGCGCGGCCGAAGTAGGCGTGCGCCGGCGAGACGAGGAGGTGCAGGACCTCGACGTCGTACCTGTAACTTGCCGTCATGCCTCCAAACTATCCTTCATCGCCGGCCCGGGCACGCCGATGGTCACAGGGGCGGCGGGGCTGCGGGCCGGCGGCGCGGCGGCTGCGCGGCGGCGGGGCGATTTCGCCGGACACGTGCGGGCTCGCCGCAACCTTCCGGCGAGCTCGCGGGTTTCCGGCGAACTCGACGGTCGGCCGTAGGCCGTGCGCGTAGTGCCGCGGCGGCGGCCATGCCGGCTTAGGGCACGAGCACGATCTTCCCTTTCGCCGCGGTGCTCCCCAGCAGTTCATGGGCGCGACGAACCTCGGAAAGCGGCAGACGCTCGGCCACCACCGGGTGAATCTCGCCGCGGCGGAGCATCTCGAGCAGCGCGAGGAAGTCCGCCTGGAACCAGTCCTGGTGGTGGATGCGCAACTTCTGAATGCGGTAGGACAGCACCTTTCGGCGGGGTGAGAGCACGCCCCAGACCGCGACGCTCCCGGTTGCCGCATACCAGGCGATCACCCCGGGCCAGTTCTTGCGCCCCCGCGTGATGGTGGCGTAGCGGCCGAACACGACCAGCCGTCCGCCGGGCCGCAGTGCGCGGAAGGAGCGCAGCGACAACGGTCCGCCGAGCCCGTCGAGGGCAACGTCCACGCCGTCGCCGGTGAGCCCGCGCACCCGGGCCAGGAAGTCCTCGTTGTGATAGTCGATCGCCACCGCGCCCAGCCGCTCCACCGCCTCACAGTCCGGGCCGGAAGCGGTCCCGTAGAGACGAAGGCCTGCCAGCGCTCCGAGCTCGAGGACGGCGGTGCCTACCCTGCCGGCCGCGCCGTGAACCAGAACGCTCTCCCCGGACTTCGCCTTGGCCGTGCGGTGAAGCAGCTGGTATGCGGTCATGTAGGGGAAGACGAGGCTCACAACCTCGGCCGGGTCGAGGTCCTCGGGCACCGCGACGGCGTACACCTCCGGCACGCAGACGCGCTCGGCGTTGGCTCCCCACACCGTCAGCGCGCCGATTCGGTCTCCCATTCGTACCCGCGAGCAGCCGGGCCCGAGCTCATCAACGATGCCGACGAGCTCGTAGCCGGGCGTGAACGGCGGCTTCGGCCCGCCGAGATACGTGCCGACCCGCAGCTGGGTGTCGGTGAACGAGACACCCGATGCCAGGACTTTGACGCGGACTTCGCCCGGACCTGGCCGGGGATCGTCGACCTCCATTACCTTTAGGACCTCGGGGCCGCCGAAGCGGTCGATCACCACACGCTTCATGGGCTCACTCTACGCTCGCCGCACAGCCGGCACATCGGCTCAATGCCGCGCAGCGTCAGGGCCATTCGGGACAGTTCCGCCGCCCATTGACACGCCCGAGCGTCCCGACTATTCTACAACCAAATGGTTGTAGATCAGCTCCAGGCCCAGCTCAGCGACGAAGAACTTGACCGCCTGTTCCAAGCGTTCGCCGATACGACCCGCCGGGACATCGTGCGGCGCGTGACAATGGGCGCGTACTCGGTCTCCGGGCTCGCTGCCCTCTACGCCATGAGTTTCGCAGCCGTCCAGAAACACGTGGCGGTGCTGGAACGCGCTTCCCTTGTTTCCAAGGAGAAGCGGGGAAGGGAGCAGATTGTGCGGGCCAACCACGACGGACTGCAGCGGGCCCGCCGCCTGCTGGACGAGTATGAGGTCATCTGGCGGCAGCGCGCCGACCGGATCGCAGACCTTCTCGCCGAAACAGCCACAGCAGAACCTGGCAGGACACAGACAGGCACCAGGCAAACCAGGAACACGCAAAGCAACAAAACTGAAGGAAAAACTGAAGGATAGGAAAGGTTCGTCATGACGGTTATCAGTTCAGTCAAGAATCTTGAGGCGCTGAGCCTCACCATAGTCGCCGAGTTCGACGCCGGAGTTGGGCGCGTCTGGCAAATCTGGGAAGACCCGCGCCTGCTCGAGCGCTGGTGGGGGCCTCCCACATGGCCGGCAACCTTCGAGAAGCACGAGTTTGTCCCGGGCGGTGCAGCCAGCTACTTCATGACGGGACCCGAGGGGGAGAAGGCCCGCGGCTGGTGGCGGTTCGTGACGATCGAGGCCCCGCACCGCTTGGAGTTCGACGACGGTTTCGCGGACGACAACGGCGACCCCGTGGCGGACATGGGGACCATCCACGGTGTTGTGACGCTGGAGCCAATCGGCGACCGCACCCGAATGACCATCCTGTCCACGTTCGAGGCGGAGGAGCAGATGGAGAAGATTGTTGCCATGGGCATGGAAGAGGGCATGGGGGAGGCCCTGGGCCAGGTCGACGCGATCCTTGCCGAGTCCGTCAACGCCTGACCTGCAACGCAAGCGGACGACGGCGGGAATCTCCCGCCGTCGTTCGCCAAGCCCCTGTTCAGCCCGGTACGTGCGGCGGTAATATGCCCTGTGGCATTCACGCACGGTTACGCGGCGAACGGCGACCTCCGCATGTACTACGAGGTCCATGGCCATCCGCGTGCCGGAGAGCCCCCGCTGCTGCTGATTCCCGGCGGAGGCTCGAGCATCGAGACCAACTTCGCCGGCCTCATCCCGGCGCTGCTGGCCGAAAGCCTGCAGGTGATCGCCGTCGATGAGGAAGGCCACGGGCGGACCGCGGCGACCGGCCGGCCGCTCACCGCCGAAGACTCGGCCGACGACGTCAAAGCCGTGATGGACGAACTCAACGTCGACACCGTGGACGTGCTCGGCTTCAGCGCCGGAGGCCACACCGCGCTGGCGCTGGCCATGCGGCATCCGGCCTCTGTGCGGTGCCTGATTGCCGCCTCCACCTTCGTTAGCCGGGACGCCGTCAGCGACGAGTTCTGGGACGGCATGGCGAAGGCCACCCTCGATGAGATGCCGGAGGTATACAAGGACGCGGACCGCCGGCTCAATCCGGAGCCCGGACACCTTGAACGGATGTTCGAGCTGGACCGCCAGCGGATCCTGACTTTCGTCGGCTGGCCGGACGCTGACCTGCAGCGCATCACGGCCCGCACCCTGGTGCTGAGCGCCGACCGCGACGTCATCAGCGCAGAGCATTCCGTGCGCATGGCCCGCGTCATTCCGGGGGCACGCCTCATGATCGTGCCCGGCAGCCACGGCGATTATCTTGGCGAGCTGGCCGCGAGCGGCGGGGACCTGCGGGCGATGCGGACCGCTGTCCCCTACCTGCTGCGGTTCCTGGAGGAGTAGGCGGCAGCTAGGGCGGTGCCGGCGTCGACGCCTATTCCGGCGTCGACGTCCTTGCTGAAGCGGACGTCCAGCGCTGCCGGTGAAGCCGCTCAAAGCCGTCCAGGAGCAGGTCGAGGGCGAACTCGAACTCGAACTCGTCATCGCATCCCTGTCCCACCGCGGAGTCCGTGTGCGCGGAGGCCGTGGCGACCTTCAGGATGTTCGGATAACGCTCGGCCATCTCCCGGAACATGGCGGCCTGTGCCTCCGGCGGTACGGCGGGCGGCGCCTCCGCGCTTCCGCCGGCGGAGTCGTCGAACAGCTCCTGGGTGAACCCCCACATGCGGCTGCCGAGGGCATGCATGACGTGATGGGTCAGGTCCACGGAGAAGCCTCCCGCCAGGAACATGCCGATGAACGAGTCCATGTAGCCAAGGACCGCCGGCGTCTTGTTGGTGCGCGACTCCAGGACCTGCCGGCCCCACGGGTGCATCAGGAGTGCCCGCCGCGCCGAGAGCACCCTCAGGCGCACAGCGTCCTTCCAGCCGGCATCGCGGACGGGAGGATCGATCTCGCTGACGAGGGCGTCCACCATGCCGTCGAGGAGTTCCTCCTTGTTGGCCACGTGCTTGTAGAGCGCCATCGGCACGACGCCGAGTTCCTGCGCCAGCCGGCGCATGCTCAGCGCCTCGATCCCCACCTCATCGGCCAGCGCGACGGCGGCAGCCAGGACGCGGTCACGGCTCAACGGTATCCGGCGCGTGCGCTCCGCTTGCTGGGTCATCCGGCCACCTTTCCCTAACGGACCCCTATTGACAAGTGTACGGCGTACACCTAACGTGGCCGCATCAGGTGTACGCCGTACACCCCGCTCATGTACTACCGCCGCCAGCCATCCCAGCCAAGGACTACGCCGTGACAACACATGCCAGCAGCGCCCCCGTTCCCCGCGTCCGCCGCCGCCCCCAGTGGCCTGTGCCTGCCGGATTGATCCTTCTCAGCCTCATTCCGGTGATCGCGGGTGCGGCGCGGCTGACGGAACTGACGGGCGGAGCCGTCGTCACAACCCAGAACGCCAGGTTCTTCGCCTCGCCCGTGCCCGTGGTGACGCACATTCTCAGCGTCACCACCTACAGCCTGCTCGGGGCGTTCCAGTTCCTCCCCGCACTGCGGGGCCGCCGCGGCTGGCACCGGGTGGCCGGCCGCGTCCTGGCACCCGCGGGCCTGCTGGCCGCCCTGTCCGGTTTGTGGATGACCCTCTTTTATCCGCTGCCGCCCGGCGACGGGCCCGCACTTTTCGTCCTGCGAATCGTCTTCGGCTCGGCCATGGCGGCGAGCATCGCCCTCGGAATCGCCGCGGTTGTGCGCCGGGACTTCGTGCGGCACGGCGCGTGGATGACCCGGGGCTACGCGATCGGCGTCGCCGCCGGAACGCAGGCGCTGACGGGCCTGCCGTGGATCCTGCTGGTCGGCCCGCCCGACGAGCCGACACGGGCAGTGCTCCTGGGGTCGGCTTGGGTGATCAACGTTGTGGTGGCCGAGTACGTCATCCGCCGGCGCGCCAGGCGGTTCGTGCGGGTGCCGCGGCCTTCCGGGCGGCCGGCCGTGGCGGGTGCTGTTACGCCGGGCTAGACTGCCGCCGTCGAAGTCGCCGGAAGCGTCCCGGCTCGCCGTACTTTCCCGGCGAAGGGGAGAGATTCCGGCGAGTTCGAGGCCGAGCGCGAGGCCGGCGGGGCGGGTGGGCTGCACCGGCGCGCCACGAGGCCGCCGGAGGCCGCGCCGCTAGACTCACGCGCATGACAATTGTTGACGAGCAGGGCCGCCCGGAACCTCCCCTAGCAGGCGACGAAGCCGCGACCCTCCTGGGATTCCTGGACTTTCAGCGGGCCACGCTGGCGTGGAAGTGCGCCGGACTGGACGCCGCCGGCTTCGGGGCCACTACCGCTGCCTCATCGATGACGCTGGGCGGGCTGCTGAAGCACATGGCCTACGTGGAGGGCGCATGGTTTTCCCATTCCCTGCACGCCCGGGACCGGGAGGCCCCGTTCGACACCGTGGATTGGAAGGCCAACCCGGACTGGGAGTGGGAAACCGCCGCCGGGGACACCCCGGACCAGTTGCGGACCCTGTGGCAGGATGCCGTGGACCGGTCCCGGATCAGTGTCGCGGAGGCCCTGGCCGGCGGTGGCCTGGACCAATTGGCCCGGCGCCCGTGGCCGGACGGGTCGGCGCCGAGCCTGCGCTGGATCCTGTGCCACATGATCGAGGAGTATGCCCGGCACAACGGCCACGCCGACCTCCTTCGCGAGGCCTTGGACGGCGAGACGGGGGAGTAGCCTCGAGGCGGGTCGACGCTACCACCCGTTGCTCTATCAGTCCTGGCGGTCACGGACGCGGAATGACGACCAGGACTGATAGAGCAACCAGGTATTACTGGCGCGATCTAGTATGCCTTGACCCGCTGTTCGACGACGAGGTGGACGAGGGCGAACACGCCGTCCTGGTCGATGGCGGTCAGCGCAGCCTCCAGGGCGGCCGGGACGTCCTGATCCTCGGTCACCGTGATGCCGAAACCGCCGAACGCCCGGGCCATCATGCCGAAGTCGGGGTTCTTCAGCTGCGTCCCCGATACGCGGGACGGGTAGTGGCGTTCCTGGTGCGTGCGGATGGTGCCGTACTCCTGGTTGTCCATCACGATGATGAGCGGTGTGGCTCCGTACTGGGCGGCCGTGGCGAGCTCCTGGCCGTTCATCAGGAATTCCCCGTCGCCGGCGATGGTGACCACGCGGCGCTCCGGGCTGGCCAGCGAGGCGGCGATGGCCGAGGGCACCGAGTAGCCCATGGAGCCATTGCGGGCGCTGATCATCGAGGCGTAGCACCGGGTGGGGAAATACCGGTGCGCCCAGTTGGTGTGCTCGCCCGCCCCGAACGTCACCATGGCGTCCTCCGGCAGCAGCGGCACGAGGTTCGCCATCAGGGTGTCCATTTTTGCGGGCCCGTTGCCGGGTTTCGACGGCGGAAGGCTGGCGAAGGACTGCTGCTCGGCGCGCATCCGGGCCGTCCACGCCTTCCACTCTTCCTTGACGGGCAAGTCGATGTTCACCAGATCCCGGACGAAAGCCTCCGGCTTGGCCAGGATCTGGCGGGAGACCGGGCCGGAGCGGCCGCGCAGCGAGGGATCGATGGTGACCAGGAAGTTCTTCTTGTTCCAGTCCTGCCGGCAGACGAAGCCGTCCGTGATCACGTCCCCCGGGACCGTCCCGACGAAAACAAGCAGATCGGTTTCCTCCAGGAGGTCGTACGTGGGGCGGGGCCGGCCGTAGCCGATCGGTCCCACATAGCTGGGGGAATCGGAGGAGACGGTCCCCTGCGTGCGCCATTCCGCCGCGGCAGGGATGTGGCGCTTTTCCAGCCACCGGGTGAGCTCCCCGGCTGCTTCCTGGGTCCAGTCGTTCCCGCCGGTGACGAAGAGCGGCTTCTTGGACTGTGCCAGGGCTTCGGCGAGGGCGCCGGCATCCGAAGTGCTCATCCCGCCTGCGGCCACCGGGATGGGCGGGTGCAGGGCCGGATCAATCTGTGCGCGGATGATGTCCTCCGGCAGACCCACCACCACTGGCCCGGGACGGCCGCTCATGGCCGCGAACATTGCCTCCGCGACAATCTCGGAGGCCCGCTCGGGGTGGTCGAGGACCATCACGCGTTTGGCCCCCGTGTCGAACCACGCCTTGATGTCGAACTCCTGGAACGCCTCGCGGTCCCGGTGCGCGAACGGAATCAGGCCGACAAAGAGCAGCATCGGGGTGGAGTCCTGCCAAGCGGTATGCAGGCCCACGTGGGCGTTCGCTGCCCCGGGTCCGCGGGTGACCATGGCGACGCCGGGACGCTGGTTCATCTTGCCGTCGGCCTCGGCCATGTAGGCGGCGCCGCCCTCGTGCCGGCAGACCACGGTCTCGATGTCCGAGCCGTGCAGCCCGTCGAGGACGTCCAGGAAGCTTTCCCCCGGGACAACGAAGGTGCGTTCCACCCCGTGCGCCACGAGCGAATCTACAATCACGTGGCCGGCGGACTTGAGGGTGCTGGCGCCGTTGAGGTTATCCAGGATAGCCCCTGGGACCGTCTGTAGGGTTTTGATGGTGTCGCCTTCAACTGGGTGGGTGTCGGTTGCGGTCATGGTGGGTGCAGACTCCGTTTTCATCACTACTTGTCTTCTTGGGTTGTTGGCGGGCATGGCATGTCCGCTGAACTCAGCGGAGCGGTTGCTGATGCCTAGTCTGTTTCCGGTCCGGTGCAGAAGAAGCAGCCGTCTTCGCAACTGTCGTTCGACGCCGGCGGCTTGCCTGTGTTTGCGGCTGGCGGGTCGAGTTCCTGCAGCGTGCTAGTTCGGCCGGGACTGAGCGGGTTTCGTGGCTTCATGGAGGCTTTCAGGTTGTATGTCGGGTTGTGTGACCGGTCGGCAACAGGATGTTCGATTAGCGGATTGGGGTCCGGCTGGCCAGCACTGGCGCGGCGCCCGTGAAGCCGTCGCGGGTTTCGGCGATGTCGTGGATCTGTTTCCGGCAGGCGTACCAGCCGCCTACCATCAGGGCGCAGGCGACCAAGGTCACCAGCAGCGTGAGCGGGGAGTCGATGAAGACCATGACGAGCACGCCGAGCAGGAACACCAGGGAGAGGTACCCGGTGTAGGGGGCGCCGACCATCCGGAAAGAGGGGCGCTCAAGCCAGCCTTTGTCTGCCCATCGTTTGAGCTGGATCTGGCAGAGCACGATCGTGGCCCAGGTGACGACGATGCCTACGGAGGCGACGTTCAGGACGATCTCGAACGCCTGGCCGGGGACCAGGTAGTTCAGCGGGACCCCGAGGAGGGAGACTCCGGCGGTGATGGCGATGCCGCCATAGGGGACACCGGCCTTGTTCATCCGCTGGGCGAACTTCGGGGCGGATCCGGCCACTGACATGGAGCGCAGGATGCGGCCGGTGGAGTACAGGCCGGCGTTCAGCGAGGACAGGGCGGCCGTGAGGACCACGAGGTTCATGATGACGTCCACGCCCTGGATACCAATGGATCCGAAGAACGTCACAAACGGGCTGACGCCTTTTTCGTACGAGGTGTAGGGCAGCAGCAGGGCGAGCAGAATGACCGAGCCGACGTAGAAGACGGCGATGCGGAAGACCACGGAGTTGATGGCCTTGGGCATGATCCTTTCGGGGTTCTTGGTTTCGCCGGCGGCGGTGCCGATCAGTTCGATCGAGGCGTAGGCGAATAGCACGCCCTGCATGAGGATGATCATGGGCAGCAGGCCGTTGGGGAAGATGCCGCCGTTGTCGGTGATGAGACTGAAGCCGACTTCCTGGCCTTCCACGGGGGTTCCGAACATGACGAAGTAGGTGCCGATCAGCAGGAACGCGACGAGGGCCGCGACTTTGATCAGGGCGAACCAGAACTCGAGCTCGCCGAACACCTTGACGGAGACGAGGTTGAGGCAGAGGACCACGACGAGGGCGATCAGCGCCCACGCCCACTGCGGTACGGCCCCCATCCAGGGGATATATTTGCCGAAGAAGTTCATGTAGAGGGCCACGGCGGTGATGTCCACGATGGTGGTGGTGGCCCAGTTGATCCAGTAGAACCAGCCGGAGATGAACGCGGCTTTCTCTCCGTAGAATTCGCGGGCGTAGGACACGAACGATCCTGACGAGGGCCGGTGCAGCACCAGTTCCCCCAGGGCGCGCAGGATCAGGAACGCGAAGAAGCCGCAGACGGCGTAGGCGATGACCAGTGACGGGCCGGCCGCGTTGAGCCGGCCGCCGGCGCCCAGGAACAGGCCGGTTCCGATGGCGCCGCCGATCGCGATCATCTGGATCTGCCGGGGCTTCAGGCTCTTGTGGTATCCCGAGTCCTCCGCATGGATCAAGGCATCCGAAGCGTGGGCGTGGCCACCATCAGCCTGGTACAAGCCAACCTCGTCATTGGGGTTGTTGGGCATGGGTGTTCCTTTCGATCTGTCAGAGATCTAAATGGGTTCTGGAGGGAGGTTGTGGGGTACAGCCAGGCGTCAGATCAGAAGATCGACCACCCGGTGCGGTCGGACAGGTCAGCGAGAGCCGCCGTGCCTGCCAGGGAATTTCCCTTGGAATCCAGCCGCGGGCTCCAGACGCAGATGGCGCACTCGCCGGGGACGATCGCCAAGATGCCGCCGCCCACACCGCTTTTCCCCGGAAGTCCCACGCGGTAGGCAAACTCGCCGGCTGCGTCATACATGCCGCAGGTCAGCATGATGGAGCCGATGCGCTTGGCCTCGCTCCTGGAGATCACCGCGCCCTGCGCTCCGCGACCATCCTGCGCGAGGAAAAGACCTGCCTTGGCCACCTCCACGCAGGTCATCATGATTGAGCACTGCCTGACGTAGTTCTCGACCACTGCCTGTGCGGGCCGCCGCAGGTTGCCGAATTCCTTCAGGAAGTGGGCGAGGGCCAGGTTGCGGCTGCTGCTGGAGAGTTCACTCCTTGCGGCGATCTCGTCGATGAAAGGACCCGGTTGACCGACCTGGCCGGTGAGGAAACGCAGGACCTGAGCGGCGGCGTCCGGAGATCTTTCCATCAGATGGTCGGTGACCACCAGGGCGCCGGAGTTGATGAAGGGGTTCCGCGGGACCCCGTGCTCGACTTCAAGCTGGACCAGGGAGTTGAAGGACGTCCCTGACGGCTCGCGCAGGACCCTGGACCACAACGAGCCGGAGTCATCGGCGCTGAGGGCCATCGCCAAGGTGAAGACCTTGGAGATGCTCTGGATGGAGAACGGAAGACCGGCGTCGCCGGAACTGAACACTTCCCCGGACGTCGTGGCAACTGCGATGCCGAAACGGTCGAACGGCGGGGACTGCAGGTGGGGAATGTTTGCGGGAACTGACCCCGCTTCCGTCCGGGGCCGGTGGCTGCGGACAATGTCATCCAGTACTAGGCCAAGCGGCGGCGAATCGAGTGCTGTCATCATTTCTTGCCCAGGTGCTCCTTCTGCGTGCCGGCCCACTCCTGAACATGAAGCAGGGCGACCAGTGAATGGCGGGGATTGCCGAGGTCCAGCCCGGTGATCCGGCTGACCTTGCCGATCCGGTAGTAGACGGTGTTCTTATGTAGCTGCATCCGCTTGGCGCACTCGGCCACGTCCAGGGAAGCGTCGAAGAAGGCCCGCAGGGTTTCGGCAAGTTCCGCGTCTTCGCGGAGCAGGGCCCAAAGGCTGCGGTGCCGGAAGGCCGCCGTCGTAAAGTTCTCCACGGCGTCGTGGAAGAGGATCTCGGCTTCGAAGTCGTCCACCTCGGCCACCGGGGCTTCGCCGGACCGGCGCATGCAGCCCAGCAGGGCCTCGGATATTCCGGTCACGGAATGGAGGGAGAGCAGGTCGGCGACCGTGGGTCCGACGGCGGCAAAGGTGCTGATGCCGAGGTGCTTGGTGGCGTCCTTGACGATTGCCTCGGCCAGGCTCCGCAGCCCAGCGCCGGCGTTGGCGGACTGGAGTCCGGGAAGGATCACGGCGGTGTCGCCACGAAACTGTCCCACGATGGCTGAGGGCTTGTAGGCGGCCGCATGGATTGAAGCGAGGTTGGCCAGCTCGCCGTGTTTGAGTGCGGCGTCGTTCTCCTGGGCTTCGGATGCCGAGAGGCCAATCAGGATCAGGGCCGCGGGACGGTCCGCAGGGATTTTCTCGCTGTGTGCGCTCGCCGCAGCCTCGGCGGGACCCGAAAGGAGGCGCACGATCCGGTCCTCGCGCATGTGCACGGACTGCTGGTTGCGGTACCGGATCAGCTCGGCGGAGGCCCGCGCGGCTGAGCCCGTGAGCACGTAGTCGACGTCGTCGCCGAAGCCGCCGCCGGTTTCCTGGAGCCATATGTAGCCCATGATGCGGTCGCCGGCGAACAGGCTGATGGCAACGCGCTCCCGCAGGCCATCCTGAGGCCGGGCAGGCACCCGGACCGGCAGGCGGGTCCGGTGCAGCTCACGGTAGGCCCCGAGGTCCTTGAGTAGAAGTTCGTACTTGCGCGGGCCGCGCCGGGCCAGAATCGAGGCCTTGCGCAGCTCGTCAATGGCGTTGGTGACCGTGGAGTACGCCAGGACCTTGTTGGCGGCGTCCTCGATCACCACGTGGCTGGAGGTCAGGCGGGCCGTGGTCTGGGCGATGGCGAAGAGGTCTTCCTCGAGCAGGGTCAGTACTTCGCTCTGGTAGCTGGGCGGCTGGATCCTGTCCTTGGCGATGGACAGCAGGCGGTCCCAGTCTGCCGCCGGGTCCACCAGCAGCAGCCCGGTTCCGGCGGCGCGCAGCAGCTCTTCCGCTTCCGCCAGTTCCTCGTGGCTGCCCTTGACCGCCAGGACCAGTGGAGGGCTTTTCAAGAGGCGCCGCACCGCCGGCAAGGCGGAGCGTCCGCGCACGCCGATCAGCAGGACAAACGCAGACCCGCCGTCGGAGGTCTCGTCGTCGGCGTCAACGATTAGAAAGCGTTCGATCGCCGCGTCCGTGCGGGACGGCCGAAGCATCAGGCTGGCGAAACCGAGGGGGAGATCCGCGAGGATGTCGTCCACTGTAGCTGCGGCCATGGGCTTCCTTCTGACATCGGCACCCGCCCGGACTGCTTTGTCCGGACACCTCATGCTATCCAGCCGCCTTCGCCAAAAGTATAGAAAATATCCTAAATTACGCAGCCAGTTTTAGGTCTGCGGACCAAGGCGGGGGCCGCGGACCTACTCCGCGTTACCGGTAATTTGTGGTTATTTGTCGGCGAGAGGCGCGCCCCATGCAGCCCAAAGCCAACACCACCCCATCGATTGCCCCGTAAGTGCCGTAATCACTCCTCAAAAGGGCATCTACGGAGCAATCGACGGGGTTTGAGGACCGGAAAGGGACCGGTCATCATGGAGTGTTGGTGCGTCATTGCGGACCTGACGTCCGCCGCACCGCCGCTAGCACTGACGCACACAGGAGAACGCATGGAGACGCCCCCGGAGCTCATTGACTTCACCGCAGGCCACGCCCGTTCCGGTGATCTGGACGTTTCCTGGATCCACGGATCAGAATCGGCGAAGCACAACGCGGACCCGGACATCCAGGTCCATGCCTACGACGAGCACACCTTCATCCTGCGCCAGAACAT
The DNA here is from genome assembly GCF_056406615.1 of Arthrobacter sp. P1_B3. Taxonomy (NCBI): domain Bacteria; kingdom Bacillati; phylum Actinomycetota; class Actinomycetes; order Micrococcales; family Micrococcaceae; genus Arthrobacter; species Arthrobacter sp. P1_B3. Next base: position 45,807 of record NZ_JBFTZV010000018.1, read on the forward strand.
GGCGGTCAACTATGAGGCGCCGTTCATGTTCCTGCTGTTCGGCAGCGCCCGGGCCGTGCTCATCGATACCGGCGCCACCGCATCCCCGGACTTTTTCCCCCTGCGCCGCGTTGTCGACGGCCTCATGGAAACCTGGCTTGCCGCTCATCCCCGTGACGGCTACCGGCTCCTTGTCCTCCATACGCATCCGCATGGCGACCATGTTGCGGGGGACGCCCAGTTCGCCGGCCGCCCCGGCACCGTCCTTGTGGACGCGGACCGGGACAGTGCGTGGGAATTCTTCGGATTCACCGGCGCTTCCGGCAATACCGGCGACGACGGCGGCGGCGGGTTTGGCGGCGGCGCTTCGCCGGCAGACGTGGAGCCGGCGCAGGTGGATCTGGGCGGCCGCGTCCTGCAGTGCTGGCCCAGCCCGGGGCACCACAACGCGGCGGTCACGTTCTACGATCCCCACACCGGGTTCCTCCTCACCGGGGACACGGTCTATCCCGGCCGGCTGTACATCCAGGACTGGCCCGCGTTTGTCCGCACCATCGACCGGCTGATCGGGTTCTGCAGCACCCACCCCGTCACCCACGTCCTGGGCTGCCACATCGAAATGTCGCGGCAGCCCGGCGTCGACTATCCGGTCTTCACCACGTACCAGCCCGACGAACCACCGCTGCAGATGACCGTCGAGCAACTCCGGGAGATCCGCCGGGCCATCGCCGAGGTAGGCGGACGCCCCGGCCGGTACGTGTTCCCCGGCTTCATCCTCTGCCTCGAAGGGGCCTGAGGCGGCAGCTGTCGGTGACCCTCAGCGGCCCCGCAGCGACGCCGCGGCCGGGACGCCGGGCGGGAAATCAGGCAGCGCCCCTGCGGGCGTGTGGAAGATCCACAACGACAGCGCACGGTAGGTGGCCCAGTCGTCGTCGGCCGCCTGCAGGGACGCGATCTCGGTTCCGTCCGGCTGCCCGGTGGTGCGGATCACCTGCAACCGGACCGGTGCAGCCTCCGGCAGCCGGAGCGTGACCGGCCCCGAAGCCGGCAGCGTTCCGCGCGGGAAACGAACCGCAGCGCCACCGACCGAAATGTCCAGCAGCTCTCCGCCGGCGCCTTCGGCTTCCACCGGCGCGGACACCTCCATCCGGTAGGCGTTGCGGCGGGAAGTGGCGAATTCGGCGGCCCGGATCCGCCGCGTCCCGAGAACCAGGACCACGCCGGCGAGCACCAGTCAGGCGCCGGAGGCCACGGTGGAACCGGGCGTCGTGCGCCAGGGCACCAGCCCGGCCAGTCCGGCCGCCGCGTACAGAATCACCGCGGCGATGAGGACAACCATCACGATGAGGATTCGCGGCGTCCGGCCCCGGAGCCGGAGGTCGGCGGCGCCCTTGGGCGTCACCTGGAACTCCAGGATGTTCCGGGACATGAGCCACCAGAGGCACGCGAGGCCTACCGGGACGCGGAAGATCCGCAGGGCGAAGGCCGTGGGCCAGTGGATTTCGTTGCGCATGAGCTGCTTTGACCCCCACAGGCGCACGGTGAACATGACCAGGAAGACCCCGGTGAAGAGCAGCGGGCCGGCGGTGGAGGTCTGTGCCCCGGACAGCATGATCACTACCGGAATCAGGAAAGCCACCAGCGTGGCGATGCCCTCCAGCCACCACAGCGTGCCGTTGAGGTACTCGTGGTAATTCCGCCACGACATCCAGCCCTTCGCCGCCCACAGTTTCTCGTGGACGAGGATCTGCATCGCGCCCATGCCCCAGCGCCGGCGCTGCAGCAGGTACTGGTCCGGCGTCGCCGGTGCGAGCCCGACGGCGAGCGTCTGGTGGTGGTAGACGGTCCGCCAGCCGCGCCGGACGAGTTTGAGCGTGGTGTGCATGTCCTCGGTAATCGTCTCGGTCGCCACGCCGCCCACCTCTTCCAGGGCGCTCAGTCGCAACAACGACGTCGACCCGCACCAGAACGGCCCGGCGTCGGGAACGTTGCGGGACGCCATGAGGACGTTGAAGAAGGTGCCCTGCTCCCCGGTGATGCCGTCGTCGTCGAACGCGCCGCCGTTGTAGAAGGACTGCGGGCCCTGGATCAGGGCGATCTCGGGGTCTTCGAACCAGCCCAAGGTGGCGGTGAGGAATGTGGGCAGCGGGACGTGGTCGCAGTCCAGGACGGCGATGATGTCGATGCCGGGGCCGCCCGCGGCCTTTTCGGCGGCCATCAGGCCCAGGGCGTGGTTCATGTTGCCGGCCTTGGCGTGGTCGTGGACGGCCCGGCGGACGTACCGGGCACCATAGGCGATGCACATTTCCTCGACCCAGGGCCGGTCGCCGTCGTCGAGAACCCACGTCTCATGCGCCGGGGCCAGCTCGCAGGCGGCGGCGACCGTGGGCGTCAGAACCTCGATGGGCTCGTTGTACGTGGGGATCAGCACCGCAACCCGCATGCCGTTCGGGGCCTCCGTCACGGGCGCCGGGGGATGGCTGTCGATGTTCCACACGGACCATGCCTTCAGGATGAGGCCGGCCAGCGGCAGGGCCTCGAAAGTGACCAGGATCCAGGCGATGGTCAGGTTCCATTCCCCCGACGGCATCGTGAACAGGACACGCCAGGTCAGGTACAGGACCAGGGCAACGATGGCCGCGATGCCGCCCACATGCGCCAGGCGCCGTGACCGGGGTGCCTCCGGTCCCGGAGGTCCCAGGCGGGCGGCCCAGCCGGCAATGCCGGCACGGGTCAGCGCCGTGGCATCAAGTGGAACGGGCCGCGGCGCAACGGATCTTCCGGCGGAGAGTGGTTCAGCCGATGCGCTGTCGGCGCGCTGCCGTAGGTCTTCACGGACATTTTCACGAGGCACGTGATCTCCCTCAGCTAGATCCGGTGCTCAATGTCCGATCAGCGTAGCCGCGCGGCGGTGTTTTTGGCCGGGTTGTCCGCAATCCTTGGACAATACTGCGTCTGGGGTGCCGTGCGGGAGGCGCCGCGGTCCATCGGGCTCTGTTAGGGCCCGCCACTTCGTTCAAAGCGGCTTCGTCTGTGAATCAGTGCGCTGCCAGGTTGTTCGCGTCCTCGGGCCCGACGAAGTTGCATGAGCCCGGATGACGCACGGGCAGCGAGCAGGTGCGCCCGGTGGGTAGGTGGACGTTGGCGCACCGTCCGGCCATGGCCACGTCTTCCCGGACATGTGTGACGTGGGTGCTGCTGAGCGCCTCGGTTGCTTCCTCGCGACTGGTGGGCTGGGGGTTTCCGGATGCACTGTGCTCTTGGCTGTTCACGGCTGGAACTCCTCGGGATTTGCTGTGCAGGCAGGATGGGAAGGATGCTTAGTTTGTCCGAAGTCCCCAGCCTCGCACGGGCGGGTTAACACGGGGTTACGGGGGCGTAAGGTTCCCGTCTCGGCGGGGACACCCCTTTGCCCCCGCCCGCCTGTTCCTCATACTGGAAGGGCAGATCCGCGATGCCGGCAGGCGAGGACGGTGGTGGCTGATGAGCAGTGGGGTGAGCGGTTCAAACAGCGCGTTCCGGCGTCGGGTGGAGCGGGCCGCGGAACTCCGGGCGGTGCGGGTCTCGGGCAGCACCGCCCAGGAGAACGACGCGCTCAACGCGGCCGAGGAAGAACTCCGGCAAAAGCGCGCCAAGGTCGACGACGCCGCCAAGGCCGAGTACCTGATCCGGGACGCCATGGCGCAGGGCAAGTTCGACAACCTCAAATACGCCGGCAAACCCATTCCAGGGCCGGGCGAGGCGTATGACCCCGACTGGTGGGTCAAGGGCCTGATCCAGCGGGAGAACATCTCCGGCCTGGGCCCGAAAGCGATCCTGCTCCGCACCGAGGACGTCGAACTTGATGCCCGTCTGGACGCCCAGTTCAGCGAAAAACAGGTGCGCGAGATCGTGGAGGACTTCAACGCGAGGGTCATCGATGCCCGGCGGCAGCTCCAGGGCGGGCCACCCGTGATCACCAAGACGCGCGACGTCGACGTCGAACTGGACCGCTGGCGGGGGCGCCGGGCTGCCGCGGCCACCGCTGACCCGCCCGAGCCGGAACCAAAGCAGTCCTGGTGGCGGCGACTCTGGAACGGGGCCGGCTAACCGGCTCTGGCTAAGCGCTGTCCGGGGCGTGCCCGGTGGAGCCCCGGACCACAAGCTGCGTTGGAACGAGGTACAGGCGCTGCGGAAGATCCCGGGTTTCCCGCCGTTCCAGGATGAACTTCCCCGCCTGCAGGCCCACGGCGAAGTTGCCGTTGTCCACCGAGGTCAGGGACAAGTGGCGTATGCGGGCGAGGTACGTGTTGTCGTATCCGACCAGCGAGAGGTCGCCCGGTACCGTGAGGCCCTGGTCGGCGGCCGCTGAGAGCGCGCCGATGCAGGCGAGGTCGTTGAAGGCGAAAATCGCGGTGGGCCGCTCCGGTCCGGCGAGCAGGCGGTGGGCGGCGTCGGATCCGCTTTCCTCACTCATGCCGCCGGCCACGACCCAGGGATCCAGCCCGGCATCCCGCATCGCATCCTCGTAGCCGGCCCGTCGCAGCCGGCCGATCTCGCCGGGGCCCTGAAGGTGGGCGATGCGCCGGTGCCCGAGGGCGATGAGGTGCTCGGCCGCCTGGCGGGCACCGGAGGCGTCGTCGTCAACCACGATGTCCGCTCCGGGCAGGGCGGGCTCCCGGGTGCCGGCGAGGACCACCGGCACACTGGCGATGGCGGCCTCCAGGGCGGCTTCCTCTGAGGTGGTGCCGACCACCACAATGCCGTCGATGCGCTGCTCCAGCAGGGTTTCCACGGAACGGCGGCCCACCCGGTGGTCGGTGTAGGAATCGACGAGGACGGGGGAGACGCCGGCTGCGTGCAGCGTCGCGCTCAGGCCCTCGAGGAGTTCGACAAACCAGGGATTCCGGAGGTCGTTGAGCAGCACGCCGACAGTGCCGCTGTGCGGGCTGGAAAGCCCGCGGGCAAGCTGGTTAGGCCTGTAGTCGAGCTCGGCCATCGCGTCCAGGACGGCCTGCCGGCGGCCGGCGCCGACGTTGGAGGATCCGCCCAGCACCAGGGACACGAGGGATTTGGACACCCCGGCGCGCTCGGCGACGTCGCGGATGGTGGGCCGGCGGGGCGGTTGGCCGGGGGCCGGCGGGTGGTTCATGGCGCTCCTCCTCTGGATGCCGTCCCAGCATAAGGGGTTGACGAGCGTTACCGACAAAGTCCATTATGGACCGGTCCAAGTGGTTGTCCAATAGTGTTTGTCCAGCAGTGAGGAATTGTTATGAGTGCACCACAGTCGCCGAAGCCGGCCCGCCCCGAGACAGGAGGCTGACGTGCTGCGCTTCGCCCTCCTGGGGGCCGGTTTCATCGGTTCCGTTCACGCCGCCAACCTCGCCGCCCATCCCGGCGTCGAATTTTCCCGCGTCTATGACATCGACCAGAACCGAGCCAAGGCCCTGGCTGACACGCACGGAACCCGCACCGCCCGGGACCTGGACGAGGTGTTCGACCCCGAACAAATTGACGCGGTCTTCATCGCCTCCTCCACCGACACCCACGCCCAGCACTTGGTCCGCGCCGCCGACGCCGGGCTGGCCGTATTGTGCGAGAAGCCGATTGACCTGGACCTTGACCGGGCCCGGGAGGCCGCCGCCCACGCAGCCGGCCGCGCCGTCCCGGTCATGGTCGACTTCAACCGCCGCTTCGACCGCGACTATGCCGAACTTAAGCGGGTCATCGACGCCGGTGAGATCGGCGACGTCGAACTCCTCCAGCTCACCACCCGCGGGCCGGCCCTGCCGCCGCTGTCGTACATCGCCACATCAGGCGGCCAGATGCGAGACCAGACCGTGCACTTCTTCGACCTCGCCCGCTGGCTCACCGGGCTGGACCCGGTGGACGTTTTCGCCGTCGGCTCCGCCCTGTCCGATCCCCGCCTGGCCGAGTACGACGACGTCGACACCTCCGCGGTCACGCTCCGGCTGCCCACCGGTGCGCTGGTACAGATCGACAGCGTCCGGCGCACGGGCTACGGCTACGACGAGCGGATCGAGGTCATGGGCTCCGCGGGCCTGGTCGAGGCAGGACGCCGCCGCACCGGAGCCGTGTCCAGGTACCGCGCAGGTCAGGTGGTGGACGACGGGCTGCACCCCGGCTGGTTCGAACGCGTCCAGCCCACCTACGCCGCCGCCCTGGCCCACTTCGTCGCCGCGGTGGAAGGCGGAACTGCCCTGACGCCCTCGCTCGACGACGGGCTCAAGGCCCAGGCCATCGCGGAGGCCGCCACCCGCTCCCTGCACACGGGCCGCTCGGAGCGGATCGAGTACACGGCCATGACTGCCTCCGGGCACGTTAACGGCGCCCACCCCACGGCGGCCCGCTCATGACCGGGAACCGCTCGCTCGACTGGCGGGCGCTAATCGAGGGACGGCCGCTTTCGTTGCTGTTTCGTCGCCGCCCGCCGTTCCTTTGCGGCGAGGCGCCGGCGGTTCGAGCCCCTGGTCGGTTTGGTCGCCCGGCGTCGGGCAGCATCGGGAGCAAGACCCTCTGCCACGAGGTCGGCGAGCTTGGCCAGGGCGATCTCGCGATTGCGCAGCTGGGAGCGCCGCTCGGAGGCGGTCACGGTGATCACCCCGGTGATGAGGCGCGGTCCGAGACGCATGACCTGCATCAGCCGTTGGCCGTCCGAAAGCGCCGCCGAGGCGGCGACGTTCCACGAGAGTTCGACGCGGCTGTCCGAGGTATTGACGTGTTGACCGCCTGGCCCGGACGAACGCGAGAACCGCCAACGCAATTCCGGCGCGGGAATCGTGAGCGCAGGCGATATCTCCAGATCCATGCAACTAGCGTCGCACGATATGGGCGCGATCGAAGCCCTCATCCCCGCGCAGGCTCAGCATGACCATCTCATGACAGTGCCCGTCCGCACGCTGAACTCCCAGAGAGCGATCCTGCGCTGTGAGCCGGTTTGGTGAACCTCAGCGGCACGGACCAGTCTCCGTCTATGAGCTCGCCGGCTCTTCACGCCGTTCGAGCGTCTGTCCGTACGGGACATCGCGGCTTACAGCGACGGTGTAGCTGGTGTATCCGTGCTGGGTAACGAGGATGCCGTGGCGGCATTCCTTCATGGCGTGTTCGCGGGCGATCTCTACGGCGGCGTTCAGGTCGTTTTCGACGGTGTCCGGGTCGTGGGCGGTGATTTCCAGGACGACGTCCGAGTGGCGCTTGATCATCGTGGTCTCTTTCTAGGCGGGATGTGCCGGGGTCCTCAGCGGGCACGGGTTTCCGGGGTCCGGGCATACCCGGGGAGGCGGAAAGCGGTGGTTCCAGAGGGGTTGCCCGACATTCTCTGATGGGGCGGTGGCCGGCCGAAGTATCTGGCGGGCTGGATCGGCGGAAGCAATCTCCTGCGGATCTGTAGCCAGTGTGGATGATCGGCGGACCGGGCGCAATACCAAAGTCCGAAAAAGTCGGCTGTGGCGGTTCCGTGCCCGCCCCTCCTTGAGTGCTGGCATTACGCAACGGCCGCTATCAGGAGGCCCAGGCAATTGCCGCTGCAACGTGCCGTGGCCCCGCGCGGGCAATCGGGGTAGCCTGCGCTTAGGCGCACACACTGCGAACCTGCAGGTCGGCACGAAGCGGGCGATGCCCATGAAGAAGTTCGGAACACAAGACGGCCACAGCCCGCGGCCTGCGGCTTCGGCCGAGTCGGGGCGCCCGTCACCGCCCCGCGCGCCGTTGCGCCTTGCCGCCACGCTGGCGTTTGCCGGCTTCGCGGTGTCGGTGATTGCCGGGCTGCTCCATGCCGATACGGCCACCGCGAACGACCATGCGGCGACGTTCACGGAGTACGCCCGCAGCGGCATCTGGACTGCCGTCCACCTGGGGCAGTTCGCTGGCATGGCGCTTCTCATCTCCGGGCTGGTGGTCCTGCTGGTGGTCCTGAAAGCGCCGGACGGAGCCTTGGCCTGGGCGGCCCTCTTCGGTGCGGTGGCAGCGGTCGCCGCACTGGCACTGTATGCCTCCCTCCAGGCCGTCGACGGGGTTGCCCTCAAGCACGCCGTGGACGCCTGGGCTGCCGCCGCGGAGCCGGAGAAAACCGCCCGGTTTGCGACCGCCGAGGGCATCCGGTGGCTGGAGTGGGGCATGCGCAGCTACCAGAACTTCGTGCTGGGTGCGGCCCTGCTCCTGACCGGTGCCGTGGTTGTTGGGGCACGCCGCGTCTCCGGACTGATCGGCTATCTCATGGCGCTCTCCGGGCTGGCGTACGTTGCCCAGGGCTGGATTGTCGGGGCCGAAGGCTTCTCCTCGGCGAACACCACTCCCACGCTGGCCGGGATTGTCCTGATCCTGATGTGGTCCGTGTGGCTGCTGGTCAGCGCCTGGTTCGGGAAGGACGCGCAGGCCCGGAACCGGAGACGCGGGTAGCGGGCCCGCACCCGGCGAGTTCGCCGGAAACCTGCCCAGTCGCCGGAACATTCCGGCGAGCTCGCAGGCTTCCGGCGAACTCGCCGGGCCTCTCAGGGCAGCTGGTAGCGGATACCCCAGCTGAGACGCCACGTCTCGCCGGGGGCCAGCCAGCGCACTCCTTTGCCGCTGTTCAAGGCATCGGCCGGGGCCGTCATGGGCTCCACCGCCACCGCTGTGACCAGGCCGCCGTCGGTTGGGAAAATGCGGGTCGTGAAGGCCTGGACATAGCCGAAGGACGCATCCATGAATAGTTGCACCTGGCTGCCGTCCGGGGCTTCCAGATAGTGAAGCGAGCTGCCGTCCGGTTCCCGGCAGACGTCGCTCCACGCATCATCGAGGGCGACGTCGCCCACACGTTGCCCTGCCCGGAAGTCGTGCCGGGTCCCGCGGACGGCCGCGGTGGCACCGGTCGGGTTCAGCCGCTCATCGACCTCGATGTGCGTGTCGGCATTGATGAACAGCGTCAGGTCTTCCGTGGGCACAGCGCCCAGCCTGAGGAACGGGTGCGCCCCGACGGCGACCGGGGCTGTCCGTCTGCCCGTATTCGTCAGGCTGTGGGTGACAAGAAGCCCGTCCTCCGCGAGTTGGTAGCGGACCGCCGTCGCGAGTTCAAAGGGGTAGCCCGGTGCGGGCGCGACATCGGCCGCCAGCGCGATGCTGTCCGCCGTCCGGTTCGCGACCCTGTATGCGGCGCCGGACAGCAGCCCGTGCAGGGCGTTGCCGTTGACGGGTTCCGTGATCTCCAGTTGCTGCGGGACGCCGTCGTAGGTCCACTTTCCATCCGCCACCCGGTTGGGCCATGGCACCAGGACCCAGCCCGCGCACGACGGCGGTCCGGCCGCGGCGGGGTAGTCCTGCAGGAGGGCGATGCCGTCGATTTCGAGGGCCCGCAGGCTGGCGGCGATTTCCGTCACGACTGCTCGTTGGCGGCGGCCTCCCAACGCGGCCTGCAGTTCGTAGTTCTCGCCCATCGGTGCCAGGCTTTGGTTCTGCACTGTCTGGTTCTGCATGGTCAGCCTGTCTGGGACGTGGGTGCGGGCAGGATGGCGGTGGTTGTGCCGATGCCTGCGGGATCGGCCAGGAACTGTGCAAAGGCCAGCTCTGCAGCTCCGATCATCATCAGGTCGGAACCGAGCGCCGCACGGTAGATCTTGACCTGGCCCGCGGGGCCGTCCATTGCCTGGGACAGCAGCGTTCCGTTCAACGACGTCGGCGCGAGCGCATGCAGCGTCCCCAGGAAACCGTCCAGGACGATTGCCTCCGGGTTGAAGATGTTCACCGCATTGCGCAGGGCTATGCCCAGATACAGCAGCTGTCGGGCGACTTCGTCGTTCACCTCGGCACTGCTGCTGTTCGCGAGGGCGTTTTCGAGGTCCGCGGTGTCGCCGCGGGTCAAGCCGGCCAGTTCCAGGAGGCGGGATTGGGAGACTTCGGTTTCCAGGCAGCCCGTGGCACCGCAATGGCAGGTCTTGCCTCCCGTGCGGACAAAGGTGTGGCCGAGTTCCCCGGCGTAGCCGGAGGCCCCCCGGAGCAGCTGTCCGTCGGAGATGATCCCGCCGCCAATGCCGCTGGCGCCGCCGTTGAGGTAGATCAGGTTCCCCTGCCCGGCACCAGCCCCGAAAATCAGCTCGGCTTCGGCGCCCAGGGAGGCGTCGTTGGCGGCCAGGCACGGGTAGCCGGTGGCCTCGCTCAGCATCCGGGCGACCGGCTCATTGCGCCAGCCCAGGTGCGGTGCATGCCGCACCACGCCGTCGTCGCGATTGACCAGGCCGGGCACGGCCATGCCGATTCCGGTGATCCGGTAAGAGGCATCCAGTTCGGAACGCATCCCGGCGATCACAGCCGAGGCGATATTCACCGCTTCCCGGGCGCTCGGTATCCGTTCGGTTTCGAAGCGGATTTTCTTTTGCACCTTCCCGCCGAGGCTGACCAGGCCAATGGTGACGGCGTCGATTTCCGGGTTGACGGCCAGTGCCGCAACCGACGGGCTGGGATGGACCTCCGGGCTGGGCCGGCCAACCTGCCCCTCGCCGGCGGGAGCCGTTTCATAGACCACGCCCAGGGAGACGAGCTGCCCGATCAGCGTCCCGACGGTGGAGCGGTTCAGCCCTGTGTGCCGGGTCAGCTGGGCGCGGCTGAGTACGCCGTGGTGATGGACGAGGGAGGTCAGCAGCGACAGATTGTTCCGGCGCGACGGATCCGGTTCGCTCACAGGCGCGGAAGCATGGGTACGTGGAGGCATCATCGTGACACTATCAGCGGCCGAACACCGTGCGGTCCAGGAATGAGTTAAGGAATTTTCCGGCCGGATCCAGCCGGCCAGCCAGCGCGGTGAAGTCGGCAAAGCGGGGATACAGCGGGGCGATGCTGGCCGCACCGCCGTGGAACAGTTTGCCCCAATGCGGCCTGGCGGCGAACGGGGCCAGCTCCGCTTCGAGGAGGGGCAGGATGGCGCTCACTGCCGGCTCATCCTGGCGCCAGGTGAAGTGCAGGCCGATCCCGTCCCTGCCGTAGTTGGGGCTGAGCCACAGCTGGTCTGCCGCTATGGTGCGGATTTCCCCGACCAGGAGCAGGGGAGTGACCACGCTGGAGAGCCTGCGCATCGTGCGGATGGCCGCCACGGCATGCTCCCGCGGGATCAGGTATTCGCTCTGCAGCTCGTCGCCTTTGCTGGGCGTGAAATCCATCCGGAAGTGGGCGACCCTGTCGGACCACGGTCCCGGAATGCCGAGTTGCTGCGTGCAGTTGCTTCCGGACACTCCTGGTAGCGGGTGCCGGGCCTGGGTGGCCGGCGTGCCGGAGAAGAATTCCGGCAATCCGGCGGGTGGCGCCGCCTGGTCTGTGCGGTTCTTGAGCCACGCCTGACCCACTGTGGCCCCGCTCCAGTCGGTGAACAGGCTCACGCTGTAGGCCGAGGACGTGACGTCGTCGAAACTCGCCAGGACCTGTTCCCAGTCCAGGCCTTCAAAGACACTCTGGGCAATCTCGAAGCTGGGCTCAATATCCAGGGTCAGGCGGCTCACAATGCCCAGTGCCCCCAGCCCCACCACCATGCCGGCAAAGTCGGCGTCGCCACGCCTGGCCGTGACCACTGTGCCATCCGAGGTGACCAGCTCAAGCGCCGCCACGGCCGTGGCGAGATTGCCGTTGCCATCCCCGGAGCCATGCGTGGCGGTGGCGACAGCTCCCGCAACCGAAATGTGCGGCAGGGAGGCGAGGTTGTGGAGCGCGAAGCCGTGGCGCTGCAGCTCCGCCGCGAGCGTCCCGTAGCGCGTACCACCACTGACCGTGACGGTCATGTTCTGGACGTCGATGCTGATGCCGGCATCGAGCCTGTCCAGCACCACCAGGGTCCCGGCGGTATCTGCAATGTCATTGAAGGAATGGCGGGACCCCAGCGCGCGGACCTTCCCGGCGCCGGCCACCAAGTCCTGCAGTTCCGCCACGCTGGCCGGATGGGCTATCCGCGCTGCCTGGTAGCCGTAGTTCCCCGCCCAGTTATGCTCGGTCACCATCTGATCAATCACGGTTGAATCCTTTACTCCAGGGCCTCATTGCCAGATGAGCTGCCGCATCGACTGCGATATTTGCTGTTGTTCACAACATAACAGCCGTTCATGAAATCCGCTAGAGAACAACAAAGTCATCCCGATATCTTCGCAAGCATGTGGTTGACACCACAGAAATCCATAATATGTTTGTGTATAGAACAATTCATTCTGAACCCAACGCACAGCAACCAGCCACACCTACCCCTCGGAGCATTCAATGGCGATTCAGCCCACCCGTGACGACAAGTTTTCCTTCGGCCTCTGGACGGTGGGCTGGGAGGCCCAGGACCAGTTCGGCTCAGCCACGCGCCCGCCGCTGGACACGGTCGAGGCCGTCAACCGGCTCAGCGACCTCGGCGCCTACGGCATCACCTTCCACGACAACGACCTCTTTCCCTTCGGTTGCTCCGCGGCTGACCGCCAGCGGGAAATCGACCGGCTGACGGGCGCACTGAAGGCCACCGGGATGATCGTCCCGATGGTCACCACCAACCTGTTCAGCCACCCGGTCTTCAAGGACGGCGGCTTCACCAGCAACGACCGCGGCGTTCGGCGCTTCGCCCTGCGCAAGGTGCTGGACAACATCGACCTCGCCGCCGAGCTCGGTGCCGAAACCTTTGTCATGTGGGGCGGGCGCGAAGGCAGCGAATACGACGCCGCCAAGGACATCCGCGGCGCCCTGGAACGCTACCGCGAAGCCGTGAACCTGCTGGGCGACTACGTCACGGACAAGGGCTACAACATCCGGTTCGCCATTGAGCCCAAGCCCAACGAACCCCGCGGCGACATTCTGCTGCCCACCCTGGGCCACGCCCTGGCATTCATCGAAACGCTCGAACGCCCCGAACTGGTGGGCATCAACCCCGAAACCGGGCACGAGCAGATGGCCGGCCTGAACTTCACCCACGGGATCGCCCAGGCGCTCTACCAGGGCAAGCTCTTCCACATCGACCTCAACGGCCAGCGCAGCATCAAGTTCGACCAGGACCTGGTGTTCGGCCACGGCGACCTGCAGAACGCGTTCTCCCTGGTGGACCTGCTCGAAAACGGCGGCCCCGACGGCGGCCCCGCCTACAACGGTCCGCGCCACTTCGACTACAAGCCCAGCCGCACGGAGGACATCGACGGCGTGTGGGACTCCGCCGCCGCCAACATGCAGACCTACCTGCTGCTCAAGGAACGCGCCAAGGCCTTCCGTGCAGATCCCGAGGTCCAGGCCGCGCTGCAGGCCTCCCGCGTGGCGGAAATCAACGAACCCACACTCAACCCGGGCGAAGGCTACGAACAGCTCCGCGCCGACCGTGCTTCCTACGAGGACTTCGACGCCGACGCCTACTTCGGCGGCAAGGGCTTCGGCTTCGTGAAGCTGCAGCAGCTCTTCATCGAGCACCTGCTCGGCGCCCGCTGATCCCGTGACGGCTGCTCCCATGACACTCGTTGCCGGCGTCGACTCCTCCACCCAAAGCTGCAAGGTGGTGGTCCTGGACGCCGGCAGCGGCACCCTGGTCCGCGAGGGCCGGGCCGCCCACCCGGACGGCACGGAAGTGCACCCCGACCACTGGTGGCGGGCCTTGTCCGCAGCATTCGACGACGCCGGCGGGCTGGCGGACGCCAGCGCGCTCTCGGTGGGGGGCCAGCAGCACGGCATGGTGCTGCTGGACCACGCCGGTGACGTCGTGCGGCCGGCGCTGCTGTGGAACGACACCCGATCGGCGTCGGCCGCGGCCGCACTCACCGACGAAGTGGGGGCCGACGACTTCGCACGCCGGACCGGACTGGTCCCGGTGGCCTCCTTCACCATCACGAAGGTCCGCTGGGTCCGGGACCACGAGCCGGATCTGGCCGACCGGGTGGCGGCCGTCGCACTGCCCCATGACTGGCTGACCTGGCGGCTCCGCGGTTACGGCCCGGCAGCCTCCAGCCCCCTGGGCCCAGACCTCGAACAGCTCACCACCGACCGCTCGGACGCCAGCGGAACCGGCTATTGGAGCCCATCGGCCGGAGAGTACGATCTTGGACTGTTCAAGATCGCCTTCGGCCGGGACGCCAGGGAGGCCACCGGGAACGCCGGGCCGGGGGAACCCGGAACCGTTATTCTGCCGCGGGTTCTCGGCCCCGGCGACACCGCTGGAGCCATCCACCCCGGCTGCTTCGGATCCTCTGCTGAACGGCCAGCCCCGGCGGGTTTCGGCCCGTCGGAATCCGGGCCCCGGATCCTGCTGGGCGCGGGTGCCGGCGACAACGCGGCCGCCGCCCTGGGACTGGGGGCCGAGCCCGGAGACGTGGTGGTGTCCGTGGGCACCAGCGGCACGGTGTTTTCGGTGGCGTCCCGCGCCGTCTCCGATCCCAGCGGAACCGTGGCGGGATTCGCGGACGCCAGCGGCGAGTACCTCCCGATTGCTGTCACGCTGAATGCAGCACGGGTGCTCAGCTCGGTGGCCGGCATCCTGGGCGTGGACTTCGACGAACTTGCGCGTCTTGCCCTGGACGCCGAACCCGGCGCCGGTGGCGTGGTGCTGGTGCCGTACTTCGAAGGTGAGCGCACGCCCAACCTGCCCCACGCCAAAGCCAGCTTCCACGGGCTCAGCATTGCCTCCAGCACACGGAGCAACCTTGCCCGGGCAGCCATCGAAGGCATGCTGAGCGGACTGTCCGGCGGGCTCGATTCCCTCCGGGCGCAAGGCGGCGCCGCAACACGCCTCCTCCTGATCGGCGGCGCCGTGCAGAACCCTGCGGTGCAGTCCATCGCGGCCCAGGTCTTCGATCTGCCGGTCGTGATCCCCAGCCCGGGGGAGTACGTGGCCCGGGGTGCCGCTGTCCAGGCGGCGTGGGCCCACAACGGCAACCGTCCGGATTGGCCTGTCGCGGTGGACGCCGCACCCGCCCCGGACTTCCACCCGGTAATACGGCAAAACTACCTGAGGGCGAGCAGCCACATTGACCCCAGCAACTGAGCCCCTGCTTGCCCGGACTCCACTGCTTGCCTCCGGCCACCAGGACCCGCTCCGTGCCTCCGGCGAACCTGTCCGCTGGGGAGTTGTCTCCACCGGCAGGATCGCGTCCACTGTCACGAGCGACCTCGCCCTGTTGCCGGACGCCGTCCTGCACGCCGTCAGTTCCAGGTCCCGCGCCGGCGCGGAGGAATTCGCCGCCAGGCACGGCTTCCGCCACGCCTACGGCGACGACGGAGGCCTACCGGGGTACGTACGGCTGATCCAGGACCCCGACGTCGACATCGTGTACGTCGCCACACCGCACGCCAGCCATTTCACCGTGGCCAAGGCGGCGCTCGAGGCCGGCAAGCATGTGCTGTGCGAGAAGCCGATGACGCTCAACGCGCGGGACGCCGCTGTCCTGGCCGGGCTGGCCAGGCGCAAAGGGCTGTTCCTGATGGAGGCCGTATGGTCCCGGTTTCTTCCCAGTGTGCAGCGGGCGGCGGAGATCATCGCGTCGGGGGAACTGGGCGAGATCCGGTCGATCCAAGCGGATCTTGGCTTCCCGGCGCCCCGCCATCCGGAGACCCGCCTGTGGCAGCGGGCGGCAGGGGGCGGCGCGTTGATGGACGTCGGCGTATATCCGCTGACCTGGGCGCTCATTGCGTTGGGGGCGCCCCAGTCCCTGACGGCCGCAGCCCACATCACCGGCGACGGAGTGGATGCCGAAACTGCTGTCACCCTCTCCTATCCCTCGGGGGCCCGCGCCCAGTTCATGGTGTCGCTGACCACCGTGTCGGCGCAGGCAGCCACGGTGTCCGGCACGAAGGGCCTAATGCGGTGCAACGCACCGCTGTTCAACCCGACGGAGCTGGCCCTCACCTTCGGCTCGGGAGAGACCCGGCTGGAGACCTTTGTGCCTGCGGGGCATGGGTACACCTATCAGCTGCGCGAGGTGCTCCGCTGCCTTCAACTCGGGCTGACCGAGAGCCCAACTATGCCGCTGGCCGACACACTGATGGTCATGTCGCTGCTCGATGAAGCCCGGCGGCAGGCTGGAATCACCTGCCCGTCGGACTCGTCGGAGGCCACGAACCGGCTCACGGCGGAGGCGGGCGGCAGCCTGTGCCGCGAGGACTAGTGACGCGGCGTGCCCGGCTCCGGGTTCCCGAGAGCAGGAGGCGCCGTCGATTCCCGGACCACAAGGTGGGTGGCCAGTTCCACCCGACGCGAGTCGAGTTCCTCGCCGTTGGCCTGCCGGAGGACGGCGCGCAGGGCGGCGCGGCCCATCTCCTGCAGCGGCTGCGTCACGGTGGTCAAGGCCGGGATGGACTGCTCCGCCTGGTACGTGCCATCGAAGCCCACCAGGCTCAGGTCTTCCGGGATCCGCAGTCCGTGCCTCCGGGCTTCGGCCAGGACGCCGAGGCCGATGCTGTCACTCCCCGCGAAAATGGCTGTCGGTGGCTCGGGGAGGGCCATAAGGGCCTGGAGGCTGCGAATTCCGTGTTCCGGGCGGAACTTGTCCAGCAGGACGTAGTCGGGCCGCACCTGGACTCCGCCGGCCATGAGTGCCGCCATGTAGCCATGGAGGCGCGCCTGGTTGCATTCGGCCGATTCCGGTCCTCCGACGTAAGCGATCCGCCGGTGGCCGAGGCCGAGCAAGTGCTCCGTAGCTTCCTTGCCGCCCGCCCAGTTGGTGGCACCCACGCTGACAACCTCCGGCGGCGGCGGGTTGAGCGGATCGATCACCACTACCGGGATGTGCCGCCGGCGGAAGGCGCTCAGCTGTGCCGTGCTGAAGCCGGAAGTCACCACAATCAAACCGAGCCGGCCTTCATCCAGGATGCGTTGGGCCCGCCGCTCCGGACTGAGCGTCATGGCCGCAGGGTGCCCGGTCACATCGATCAGGACTTGGACGTCAATGGAGGCGGCTTGCTCCAGCACTCCGTTCAGGACCTCGACGGCGTACGCGGAGTACAGCGAGTCGAACACCACTTCCACAATCCCGGTCCGGCCCTCGGCGTGTTTGCGCTGGTGCGTGGACTGGTAGCCCAGCTGCTCGAGTGCCGCCAGGACCTTGGTGCGCGTGCTCTCGGCAACGTCCTCCCGTCCGTTGATGACCTTGGAGACCGTGGGTGAGGAGACGCCGGCCTCCCGGGCGACGGCGGCAAGCGTGGGCCTGCCGGAACCCTGGACTGTTGACACGATGACTCCTGTACTTTCGAAATATTTCGATATGGAGAAGTCTCACCTTGTTTGCCTGGGGCGTCAAGTCTATTTGATCCAAGTGAACCAACGTTTCCGATTTTGCTCTTGACTGTGACTGTTGTCACCACTACTTTAGTTTCAGAAGTCACAAACTTTTACGAAACTTTTCGAAGCTTAGCTCCACCCCATCAGCAGCGGCAGCGCAGCCTTCCTTGTGAGGGTTGGGCTGCCACTCTCACAACCGGGCCATCAGCGCAGACCCCGGAGGACGAATGGAATCCCAGATGAAAAATCGTACGTTTCGCAGTGCCGCGATGGCCCTCTCGGCCGCCGCAGTTTCGATCAGCCTGGCCGCCTGCGGCTCCAGCGGCCCGGCGGGAACTGCCGCCAGCGCAGACTCGGCCACAATGTGGGGGCTGACGGGCGGCAACCAGCCCGTCCTGCAGAAGTCCGTCACTGACTGGAACTCCGCCCATCCGGATTCGTCCATCAAGCTCGATTTTTTTGCGAACGACGCCTACAAGACCAAGGTGCGCACCGCTGTCGGTGCCGGTCAGGGCCCCACCTTCATCTACGGCTGGGGTGGCGGCGTGCTGAAGTCCTACGTGGACGCGGGACAGGTGGATGACCTCTCCGGGTTCCTGGCGGACAACCCCGAGGTCAAGGACCGTTACCTTCCGGCGGTGCTCAAGAACGGTGTCCTCGACGGCAAGACCTATGCCTTGCCGAACAACAATGTGCAGCCTGTGGTGCTCTACTTCAACAAGGACGTTTTCGACAAGGTGGGCGCCGAGGCGCCCAAGACCTGGGAAGAGCTGATGGCACTCGTGCCGAAGTTCAAGGACGCAGGCATTGCCCCGTTCTCACTCGGCGGCCAGTCCAGGTGGCCGGACCTGATGTGGCTGGAGTACCTCGTTGAACGCATCGGCGGCCCGGAGGTCTTCGCCAACATCGCGGCCAACAAGCCCAACGCGTGGTCCGACCCCGCGGTCACCGAGGCGCTGACCAAGATCCAGCAGCTCGTGGACGCGGGCGGCTTCGCCAATGGCTTCTCGTCCATCGCGGCGGACAGCAACGCCGACCAGGCGCTGCTGTACACCGGCAAGGCGGCCATGATCCTGCAGGGCGGCTGGATCTACCAGAGCATGAAGAAGGACGCCGCCGACTTCGTCAAGAGCGGCAAGCTCGGCTACACCACCTTCCCCACGGTTTCCGGCGGCAAGGGGGACCCGACCAACGTGGTGGGCAACCCGTCCAACTTCTGGTCCGTCTCCTCGAAGGCCACCGACGGCCAGAAGAAGGCGGCCCTCGAATACGTCAAGAGCGGCATGTTCTCGGACAGCAACATCCAGGGCCTCATCGACTCCGGGGCCGTGCCGGTGGTCAAGGGCATCGAAAGCAAGCTCGCAGCGTCCCCGGACAAGGACTTCCTGACCTACGTGTATGGCATGGCCAAGAACGCCCCGAGCTTCACGCTCTCCTGGGACCAGGCTCTGAGCCCGGCGCAGGGTGACGCCATGCTGGCCAACCTCGACCAGATCTTCCTGAAGAAGATCACCCCGGAGCAGTTCGTCGCCACGATGAACGCGACGATCGGAAAGTAATCCAGTGTCCACCACATCCGGTTCTTCCCGACAGGCCCTCCAGCCGGGCCCGTCGGGGTGGCTGGCCGCGCCAGCCCTTGCCTTCTTCCTGCTCTTCGCCATCATTCCGCTGGTCGGCGTCTTGTTCCTGAGCTTCACCTCGTGGGACGGCCTGGGCGAGATCAAGCTGGACGGGTTGTCCAGCTGGACAACTGTCCTGACGGACCCCGTCACCGGCAACGCACTGCTGGTGACGGCGAAGATCATGCTCTTCTCGTTCATCGTCCAGGCACCCATCAGCCTGCTCTTGGGGGTCTTCACCGCCGCGGGCCAGAAGTATCGGGCGGCCTTGGCCGTCCTGTACTTCGTGCCGCTGCTGTTGTCCTCGGCCGCCGTCGCCATCGCGTTCAAGGCCCTCCTGGACCCCAACTTCGGCCTGGGCGCCGGGCTTGGGCTGCCGATCCTGGCCCAGGACTGGCTGGGCAATTCAGACCTGGTGCTGTTCGTCGTCGTCTTCGTCATCGCCTGGCAGTTTGTCCCGTTCCACACGCTGATCTACCAAGGCGGCGTGCGTCAGATCCCCGCGTCGCTGTACGAGGCCGCGCAAATCGACGGTGCCGGACGGGTCCAGCAGTTCTTCAACATCACGCTGCCCCAGCTGAAGTACACCATCATCACTTCCTCCACGCTCATGGTGGTCGGATCCCTGGCGTACTTTGACCTCGTCTTCGTCCTCACCGGCGGCGGTCCCGGCTACGCCACGCGGCTGCTCCCGCTGCACATGTACCTCACCGGGTTCAAAGCCAATGACATGGGCGCAGCGAGTGCCCTCGGCGTCATCCTCGTCGTGATCGGTCTGGCTCTCGCCCTGCTGCTGCAGAGGCTGGGCGGCAAGAACCGCAACGCAAGCCAATTGGAAGGTGCCTGATGGCTTCCATCACCCAGCTCCCCGTCCCACCCGCGGCCCCCGCCCGCCCCGCAGTCAGGCCGCGTACGCGGACCAAGGGGCCGGGACGGACACGACCCAACTTCCTCGGCGGCCTCGGCGGCTGGCTCTGGCTGGCCATCATCATCGTCCCCGTCTACTACGTGGTGGTGACGAGCCTGAAAAACCAGGCGGGGTTCTTCACTTCCAACCCGATGATGCCGCCCGCAGAGCCCACCCTGGACAACTACAAACTGGTGGTCGAGAACGACTTCGCCAGATACTTTGCCAACAGCCTCATCGTCACAGTGGGCAGCGTTGTGCCGGCACTGCTGGTTTCCTTCATGGCTGCCTACGCGATCGTCCGCGGCAAGAGCAGGTTCCTCAACTGGACCAACAACCTGTTCCTGCTGGGCCTGGCCATCCCTCTGCACGCCACCATCATCCCCATCTACTGGATGATCACGCGCGCCCATATGTACGACACCCTGCTGGCGCTGATCCTGCCTTCCATCGCCTTCGCCATCCCGATCTCCGTGCTGATCCTGTCCAATTTCATGCGGGACGTGCCCAACGAACTCTTCGAATCCATGCGGCTGGACGGCTGCTCCGACTGGGCCATGATGTGGCGCCTGGCGCTGCCCATGACCAAACCGGCCGTCATCACGGTGGGAATCTACAACGCCCTGCACGTCTGGAACGGCTTCCTGTTCCCGCTGATCCTGACCCAAAGCCCGGCCACCCGGGTGCTGCCGCTGTCCCTGTGGACGTTCCAAGGGGAATTCAGCGTCAACATCCCGGCCGTGCTCGCCGCCGTCGTGCTCGCCACGCTGCCACTGCTGGTGGTCTACATCATCGCCCGGCGCCAGCTGCTCAGCGGCCTCACCGCAGGCTTCAGCAAATAGCGGGCGGGGCCCTTTTCCTGGGGCGCCGCCACCGATCTCCACCCGTCTTTCGAAAGGATTACCGATGACTGACCCGACGAGCCTGCGTGTGGGGATGGTGGGCTATGCGTTTATGGGGGCCGCCCATTCGCACGCGTGGCGGAGCGCGCCGCGGTTCTTTGACCTGCCGCTGCACCCGGAACTGACCGCGGTCGCGGGCCGGAACCCCGACGGGGTGCGGGCCGCGGCGGCGAAGCTGGGCTGGGAATCCTATGAGACGGACTGGCGGGCGTTGATCGAGCGGGAGGACATCGACCTGATCGATATCTGCACCCCGGGCAACACGCACGCCGAGATCGCGATCGCGGCGCTCGAAGCCGGCAAGCATGTCCTGTGCGAGAAGCCGCTGGCGAACTCCGTGGCCGAGGCCGAACGGATGGCCGCGGCCGCGGAGGCCGCGGCGGCCCGGGGCGTGTACTCGATGTGCGGGTTCAGCTACCGGCGCACCCCGGCCCTGGCCCTGGCCCGGCGGATGCTCGCCGAGGGCCGGCTCGGGCAGATCCGGCACGTGCGGGCCCAGTACCTGCAGGACTGGCTCACCGACCCGGACGCGCCGCTGACCTGGCGGCTGGACAAATCCAAGTCCGGCTCCGGCGCGCTCGGGGATATCGGGGCGCATAGCATCGATGCCGCCCAATGGATCACCGGACTCAACATCACCGGGGTCTCGGCGCTGCTGGAAACCTTCGTCAAGGACCGGCCCCTGGCCGGGGACCTCGTGGGCCTGGGCGGGCACGGCGCCACCGGCGCCGAGCGCGGGCCGGTCACCGTGGACGACGCCGCCATCTTCACCGCCCGCTTCGCCGCCGCCAACGGCGGGGAAACAGCCGCCAACGGCGGCGGAAGCGGCACCCACGGGTCCGGCGCCGGGCCGGTCGGGGTGTTCGAGGCCACCCGGTTCGCGCTGGGCCGGAAGAACGCCATGCGCCTGGAACTGAACGGCACCGCCGGGTCGCTGGCCTTCGACTTCGAGGACATGAACGCCCTGTCCGTCTACGACGCCGCCGACGGCCCCGACGCCGGGTTCCGCAAGATCCTGGTCACCGAACCCGAACACCCCTACACCGGGAACTGGTGGCCCACCGGCCACGGACTGGGCTACGAACACCTCTTCACCCACCAGGTGGTCGACCTCATCCACGCCATCAACGCCGGCCGGCCCCCGGCACCGTCCTTCGCCGACGCCCTCCAGGTCCAAAAAGTCCTCGCCGCCATCGAAACCAGCGCCCACAACGACAGCCACTGGCACCACGTCTGAGAGGAAACACCATGACACGACCCATCACCCTCTTCACCGGCCAGTGGGCCGACCTGCCCTTCGAAGAGGTGGCGCGGCTCGCCGGCGAGTGGGGCTTTGACGGCCTGGAGATCGCCTGCTGGGGTGACCACCTGGACCCGCAGCGGGCCGTCGAGGACGACGCCTATCTCCAAGGCCGGCTGGACATCCTGGACAAGCACCAGCTCAAGGTCCATGCGATTGCCAATCACCTCACCGGACAGGCCGTCTGCGACGACCCGATCGACGAGCGTCACGAGGGTATTCTTCCTGCCCACGTGTGGGGCGACGGCGACGCCGAAGGGGTCCGCACCCGCGCCGCCGAGGCCATGAAGACCACGGCCCGCGCGGCCGCCAGGCTTGGCGTGCAGACCGTCACCGGGTTCACCGGATCCTCGATCTGGAAATGCGTTGCCATGTTCCCGCCCGCCTCGGACGCCATGATCGAACGCGGCTACCAGGACTTCGCAGACCGCTGGAATCCGATCCTCGACGTCTTCGACGAGGAAGGGGTCCGTTTCGCCCTCGAGGTACACCCGTCCGAAATCGCCTACGACTACTGGACCGCCAAGCGCACCTTGGAAGCCGTCGGCCACCGGGAGAGCTTCGGCTTGAACTTCGACCCGTCCCACTTCCTCTGGCAGGACCTGGACCCTGTCATGTTCCTGCAGGACTTCGCCGACAAGATCTTCCACGTCCATGTCAAGGAATCCGTCCGGCAGCTCAACGGCCGCAACGGACGGCTCGGCTCCCACCTGCCCTGGGCCGACCCGCGCCGCGGGTGGGACTTCGTCACGGCCGGCCACGGCGACGTCAATTGGGAGCCGATATTCCGGACCCTGAACGCCATCGGATATCGGGGACCCACCAGCGTCGAGTGGGAGGACGCCGGCATGGACCGTCTGGTCGGCGCACCGCAGGCCCTAGCTCTGGTCAAGGAACTTGCCACGATCACACCGCCCGCGGCCGCGTTCGATGCGGCCTTCGCCGCCCGCTGAGCCAGCCGCGGCCACAACAAACCAACAACAGAGGAACCCCATGACAATCGACCAAAAAACCGCCCTCGTGGTGCGCGGCGGCTGGGACGGGCACCAGCCCGTTGCGGCCACCGAGGAATTCATCCCGTACCTGCAAGCCAACGGCTACGAGGTCCGGGTGGAGGAATCGCCCAAGATCTACGCCGACGCCGACTTCATGGCGGGCGTGGACCTGATCCTGCAGTGCGTGACCATGTCCACCATCGAAAAGGACGAGTTCGAGGGGCTCCGGGCCGCCGTCGAAAACGGCACAGGCCTGGCCGGCTGGCACGGCGGCATCGCGGATTCTTACCGAGACACGTCCGACTACCTGCACCTGATCGGCGGCCAGTTTGCCTGCCACCCGGGAAAGCACCCGGACGAGCGCACTGGCGGGCAGCCCGACAACTACGTCCCGTACACAGTCAACATGCTCCCGGCAGCCGCCGAGCATCCAATCACTGCCGGTCTCGACGATTTCGATCTCGTCACCGAACAGTACTGGGTCCTCGCCGACGACTACATCGACGTCCTGGCCACCACCACCCAGAAAGTCCGCGAATGGGACCCTTGGCACCGCGAGGTCACCTCGCCCGCCATCTGGACCCGGCAATGGGGAAAGGGCAGGATTTTCGTCTGCACCCCGGGACACCGCGTCGAAATCCTCCAGGACAGCAATGTCCGCACCATCATCGAAAGGGGCCTGCTGTGGGCAAGCCGGTAAACGTTGGAATCATCGGCTGCGGAGCCATCATCGTCCAGTACCTGGTGAACTTCCGCCGGCTCGAGGACATCAACCTCGTCGCCGTCGCGGACCTGAATCCTGCCCGGGCGCAGGCTGTGGCCGACTCCTACGACGGCGTCCGGGCGCTCACAGTGGACGCGCTCCTGGCGGCCGACGACGTCGAACTCGTCCTGAACCTGACCATCCCGGCAGCCCACGCCGAGGTCGCACTGCGGGCGATTGCCGCCGGCAAATCCGTCTACGGCGAGAAGCCCCTCGCGGCCACAACCGCGGAGGCCCGGCAGGTCCTGGATGCTGCCCGGACGGCCGGCGTCGCGGTCGGCTGCGCCCCTGACACCGTGCTCGGCACCGGGATCCAGACCGCCCGGAAAGCCATCGACGACGGGCTGATCGGCAGGCCCATCTCCGCGACCGCCACGATGGTCACGCCCGGGCATGAGCGCTGGCACCCGAACCCGGACTTCTATTACCAGCCCGGTGGCGGCCCGCTACTGGACATGGGACCGTACTACGTCTCGGCCCTGGTCACGTTGCTCGGACCCGTGGTCTCGGTGATCGGCGCCGCCAGCCACACCCGCGGTGAACGGACCATTGGATCGGGCCCGCGCGCAGGCCAGAGCGTGCCGGTGGCGATCGATACCCACGTCACCGGCGTCCTGGTCCACGCCTCGGGGGCCTTGTCCACGCTGGTGATGAGCTTCGACGCCGTGAAGACCAGGAGCCCCAACATCGAAATCCATGGGGAACGCGGGTCCCTCGTGGTCCCGGATCCCAACCACTTCGACGGCGACGTCCAGCTCTTCGCCCTAGGCGCGGAGGACTGGCAGGCCCTTCCGGTTTCTGCCGGCTATGAGGACTCGGGGCGCGGCTTCGGCGTCGCGGACTTCATCCGCACCCCGGCCGGCCAGGAGCCACGGGCAGGCGGAGTCCTGGCATTCCACGCCCTGGAAGTGATGGAGTCCGTGCTCGAGTCGGCGCACACGGGAACGCCTGTCCGGATCGCCAGCACAGCAGTCCGGCCCGCTCCGGTCGAACTGGCTGCCATCGCGGAGTCTCCCGTGGCGGTCACCTCGTAGCGTCCGCTCGGCTGCTCCCTCCCAGCCCGCCCCACCCGTGCCCGGCCGAAATCGCCGGAAACCCACGAGTTCGCCGGAACGTTCCGGCGAGCGCGCAGGTTTCCGGCGATTTCGCGCGCCCGGGGGAGACGCGCCCGGGAGATGACGCGGGGAAGAAGCCTCAGTCCGTGGCGGCCTGGTCGGCGTCGAACCCGGCCAGGAGGCGCCGGGACGCCGTGTCCATGTGGGAGCGCATGGCTGCCGTCACGGCGGCCTCGTCCCTCGATTCCAGGGCCCGGAAGATTTCCCGATGCTCGGCCAGGGCCGCGGCCGCGTGCCCTTCATCCGTCAAGGCGCGGTCTACCCAGATGCGCAGGAGCGAGCGGATGCTCTGCAGCAGTTCCTGCAGGACCTGGTTGCCGGAGGCGGCGGCAATCTCGCGGTGGAAGGCGGCGTCGGCCTCCACGAACGTGGCGAGGTCATCGAGGCTGTGTTCCATGGTGGCCAGATTTTGGCGCATCCGGTCCAGGGCGTCGTCGGTGGTCCGCTGGGCCGCCAACTGGCCGGCCTGAACCTCAAGTCCGCCGCGCAGTTCCACGAGTTCGCGTGTGCGCGGGGCGCCCAGCATGAGGCCCCAGCTCAGCGTGCGGGGGAGGAGCTCGGAAATGCCGTCGCGAAGGTAGGTTCCGGAACCGGGGCGGACGATGACAATCCCGAGGATCTCCAGTGCTGCGAGGGCTTCGCGGACCGCGGAGCGTCCCACCCCCAGCGAGGCGGCGAGCTGGCGTTCGGCCGGCAGGCGGGTCCCGACGGCGATCTCGCCGCTCGTGAAGTACCCAAGAAGGCGTTCCGCGACCTCGGATACAACCGAGCCTTGCTCCATGGAACCGAGTGCGGCACTTATTTTGGCCGTTGAAGCGGCGGAATTTACGGACACCTTCACAGCGTAACAACCCGGACCAGCCGAGCCATGCAGAGGTCCGTCTGTGAAATAAACATGTCAACCGGTTGACCAATTTGGGATGAACGCCTTATGGTTTTTATCACACGCTTAGTTAGGGCCTGGCCAGTCCTCCGGACTACGCGATGAGACCAATCCCCAAGCTTCCAGCGCAGGAAGCGGTCGGGACATCAACATCTAGGAGTCAATGTGGACACCACTCAGTCAGTGGTCGAAAGATCTGCAATCAAGAAGGTGGCAGTGCGGCTGGTGCCGTTTGTCGCTCTCATGTTCTTCATCAACTATCTCGACCGCACGGCCATCTCCTTCGCCGGCCCCAACGGCATGAACGCCGATCTCGCCCTCTCGGCGGCCCAGTTCGGCTTCGCCTCCGGCGTCTTCTTCATTGGCTACATCCTGCTGGAAGTCCCCAGCAACCTTGCCCTGCACAAGTTCGGCGCCCGCCGCTGGCTGGCCCGCATCATGGTCAGCTGGGGTATCGTCTCCCTCCTCTTCACTTGGGTGGGCAGCGTGGAGCAGCTCTACGTCCTGCGCTTCATCCTGGGTGTGGCCGAGGCCGGATTCTTCCCCGGCGCCATCCTCTTCCTCAGCCTGTGGGTCCCGTCCCGTCACCGCAGCAAGATCCTGGCCCTGTTCTACCTGGCCCAGCCGCTGACTACCGTCATCGGAGCCCCGCTTGCCGCCCTCCTCATCCAGCAGCATGGCCTCTTCGGCCTCGAAGGCTGGCGCGTCATGTACTTCGGCGTGGCCATTCCCGCCATCCTGATCGGCATCGCGGCCTGGTTCTACCTCGCGGATTCCCCGGCCAAGGCCAAGTGGCTGAGCGCTGACGAGAAGACCTGGCTGACCGGAGCGCTGGAGAAGGAAAAGAACGCAACCGCCGCCAGCAATAACCACGGCAGCGTCCGCACCGTCTTTGGCAACGGCCGCGTCTGGATGCTCGCCCTGATCTACTTCGGCTTCATCTACGGCCTGTACGCGCTCGGTTTCTTCCTGCCGACCATCATCTCCGGCTTCGAAGGCCTGTACGGCGCAAAGTTCGACGTCTTCCAGAAGGGCCTGATCACGGCCATCCCGTACCTGCCGGCAGCCTTTGCCCTGTACTTCTGGTCCAAAGACGCCACTAAACGCGGTGTGAAGACTTGGCACATCGCCGTCCCCGCCCTCGTCGGCGGCCTGAGCATCCCGCTGGCACTCTTCGCGGGATCGCCGGCGGCGACGATCGCGATCATCACCCTCACTGCGATGTCCATCTTCGCGGCCCTGCCGAACTTCTGGACGGTCCCCACCCAGTTCCTCACCGGCGCCGCGGCCGCCGCCGGCATCGCCCTGATCAACACCGTGGGCAACCTGGCAGGCTTCAGCGCCGGCTACATCACCGGCTGGCTCAAGGACTGGACCGGCAGCTACAACGTGCCCATGCTCGTGGTGGGTGGCTTCATGATCCTTTCGGCCATCCTCATGGTGGTGCTTGCCCGCAGCGGTGCTGCCAATGGAACGGCCGTCGACGTCGCCCCTGAGGCCGGGGAGTCCGAGGCCGGGGAGTCCGAGGCCGCGGAGTCGGCTGCCGCCCGCTAACGGACGCAGCGCGCTCCCAACAATCCGGTGCCCGCCGCGTGCCACACAGCCGCGGCGGGCACCCACCAAGCAGCTTTCCCTCTTCCAGGAGTACCCCATGACCCGCCTGTTCAATGACCCCGCAGCCTTCGCTGACGAAATGATCGAGGGCTTCGTCGCCTCCCACAGCCGCTGGGTCAGGCGCGTTTCCGGCGGCGTCGTCCGCAACACCCAAAGCACCCCCAGCACCGTGGCGCTCGTGATTGGCGGCGGCTCCGGCCACTACCCCGCATTCGCCGGACTCGTCGGCCAGGGCCTGGCCCACGGCGCCGCCATGGGCAATCTCTTCGCCTCCCCGTCCGCGCAGCAGATCTACAACGTAGCGAAGGCCGCCAACAACGGCGGCGGCGTCCTTCTGGGCTACGGCAACTACGCAGGCGATGTCCTGCACTTCAACCAGGCCCAGGCCCGGCTCCGCGCCGAAGGCATCGACTGCCGCAGCATCGCCGTCACAGACGACGTCTCCTCCGCCCCGCCGGCCGAGCATGCCAAGCGCCGCGGGATCGCCGGCGACCTTACGGTCTTCAAGGTGGCCGCCGCCGCTGCCGAGGCCGGCTACAGCATGGACCGGACCATCGAGATCGCCGAGCGCGCCAACCACCGGACCCGCTCCTTCGGCGTGGCTTTCACCGGTTGCACCCTGCCCGGGGCGGACCACCCGCTCTTCTCCGTCCCCGAGGGCCGGATGGCCGTCGGGATGGGCATCCACGGCGAACCCGGTATCGGGGAGACAGACATCCCGACGGCGGACGAGCTCGCCGAGCTCCTGGTCGCCAAGCTCCTCACCGAAATCCCCGAGCGCCTGCCCGGCGAAGCCGCAGGCGCTGCTGCCCGGTCCCGCGTGGTCCCCATCCTCAACGGCCTCGGCAGCGTCAAATACGAGGAACTCTTCGTCGTCTACCGCCGCGTCGCCCAGCTCCTGGCCGAAGCCGGACTGGAAGCCGTGGACCCGCAGGTGGGCGAACTCGTCACGAGCTTCGACATGGCCGGCACCTCCCTCACCCTCTTCTGGCTCGACGAGGAACTCGAAACCCTCTGGCACGCCCCCGCCGACGCCCCGGCCTTCCGCCGCGGCGCCGTCACCGCGGACGCCCTCGAGCCCGCCGACTTCACCGACCCGGCCGAGATCGAAGCGTCCATCCCGGATGCCTCCGACGAATCCCGCGCCGGCGCCATCCGGGTTCTGGCCGCGCTGGGCGCCGCGAAGAACGTCGTGGACGCCAACGCCGAGGAACTCGGCCGGATCGACGCCGTCGCCGGCGACGGCGACCACGGCATCGGCATGGAACGCGGCGTCCGTGCCGCCGTCGACGCCGCTGCGGCCGCCGTCGCCCGCGGCGCGGGAGCCGCGACCACCCTTCACCTCGCCGGAGATGCCTGGGCAGATAAGGCCGGCGGCACCTCCGGTGCGCTGTGGGGCATGGCCTTGCGGGCGGTCGGGGATGCGCTCGGAAACACCAACGCCCCCGACGCCGGCGCTGTCGCCGCCGGAGTCGCAGGCGCCGCGGCCGCAATCATGGACTTCGGCAAAGCCACACCGGGCGACAAGACCCTGGTGGATGTCCTGGTCCCGTTCCGCGACGCCCTCGCCGGCGGCGTGGACGCCGGGCAGTCCCTTGCTGACTCCTGGGGCGCCGCCGCCACCGTTGCGCAGCAGGCCGCGGAAGACACCGCCCAGCTTCTGCCCCTCATGGGACGCGCCCGCCCGCACGCCGAGAAGAGCCTCGGCACGCCGGACGCGGGAGCGGTGTCCATGGCACTGATCGTCCGAGCAATTCACAACACCCTCGTCGAGGAAAAATCTGTCAAGGAGAACGCATGAGCGCCAAGCTGCGCCTGGTCATCGGGTCTGACGACGCCGGATTCGAATACAAGGAAGCCCTCAAGGCGGACCTGGAGGCCAACGGGCTGGTCGACTCCGTTACCGACGTCGGAGTGGATGCCACCAGCCACACCCCCTACCCCTCCGTGGCCATCGCCGCCGCCGAACTCATCGCCTCCGGCGAGGCGGACCGCGCCCTCCTGGTCTGCGGCACCGGCCTGGGCGTGGCCATCGCGGCGAACAAGGTCCCGGGCATCCGCGCCGTCACAGCCCACGACAGCTTCTCGGTGGAACGCTCCGTCCTGAGCAACAATGCCCAGGTCCTCACCTTCGGCCAGCGCGTCGTCGGCCTGGAACTCGCCCGCAGGCTCGCCCGCGAGTGGCTCACTTACACCTTCGACGAAACCTCGGCCTCGGCCGAGAAAGTCACACTGATTAAGGACTACGAGGGTGTCACTTCCTGCTAACCCCGCCGCACGCGGGACAGACACAGCCGCCGGCCGTGCCGCCGACACACGGCCCAGGGCCGTCATCGGCGTCAGCCTGAAAATGTACTTCGGCTACCAGCGCACGCTGGACTACTGCCGCGAGGTCGCCGCCGTCGCCCTGTCACACCCTGCCGTGCAGAGCGGCGAGATCGAACTGTTTGTCCTGCCCGCACTGCCGGCACTGCCGGATGCAGCCCGGATCCTCGGCGTGGCCGGGGCCGGCGCCGGCGCGCAGGACATTTTCTGGGAAGACGAAGGCGCCTACACCGGCGAGGTTTCCGGCCGGACGGTCGCCGAACTCGGCGGACGCTACGCCGAAGTTGGCCATGCCGAGCGGCGCCGGATCTTCGGCGAGGATGACAGGACGATCGGCCTCAAGACCGCCGCCGCTTACCGCAACAGACTCACCCCGGTACTCTGCGTCGGGGAGCTGCAGCCCGGCTCGGTGGAGGAAGCCATCCGGCACTGCATGGCGGACATAGACGCCGCGCTCAACCGGGCACGGTCCCTGGGACCGGCAACCCGGACCATCGTGGCCTACGAACCGCAATGGGCCATCGGGGCCCCGGAGCCCGCCACGCCGGAGTACATCAGCGCCGTCATCGCCGGACTGGACGCGCACCTGCGCGCCCTGCCGGGCCAGACCGAGAGCAGGGTCATTTACGGCGGCAGCGCCGGACCCGGCCTGATCAGCCGGCTGGACATGTCCGTCGCCGGGCTGTTCCTGGGCCGCTTCGCCCACGACCCGCAGGCGCTCAGGACCATCCTGGACGAAACCGCCGCACGCCTGGGACTTCTGCTGACGGCGGGTGGCCGGCCATGAGCTCCACCACAAGGCTCAGTTCCAGCATTGGCGAGGGCTCGAGCATCGGCCAGGATTCAGGAATCCGTTCAAGAATCGGGCTCAGCAGCTACGCCTTCTTCTGGCAGCTCTCGGACCGGGTCGCCGCACCCCTGACCCTCCACGAAGCACTGGCCGAGACTGCAGCCCTGGGCGTGGACCTCTTCCAGATCTGCGACTACGCCCCGCTGGAAACCATGACGGACGCCGAACTGGAAGCCGTGCGGGCCACGGCCGATGCCCTGGGGATCTCCCTGGAGCTCGGCACCAAGGGCATCCGGCCGGAGCATCTGCGGAAGTTCCTGCGGATCGCCGGGATCCTGGGCGCGCCGCTTTTGCGGACCATGTTCAACGTCCCGGGCCACACCCCGGACGCGGACGAGGCCGTGGCCGTCTTCACCGGGGTCCTGCCCGAGTTCGAGGCGGCCGGGGTGAAGATCGCCGTGGAGACCTACGAACAGGTCCCCACCTCCCGCGTCCTGGACGTCATCGCCCGGGTGAACAGCCCCTCCCTGGGCATTTGCAGCGATCCCGCCAACACCGTGGCGGCGCTGGAATCCCCGCGCGAGGTGATTGACGCCGTCGCGCCGTATGTCCTGAACATGCACATCAAAGACTTTGCGTTCAGCCGCAAGGAGGGGTGGGTCGGGTTTACCTATTCCGGCGCTCCCCTCGGCGAAGGCCTCCTGGACTATGCCTACATGGCCCGGAAGCTGCAGCCCAAAGAAAGAAATATCAACCAGATCATCGAGCACTGGCTGCCGTGGCAGGCCTCCGAAGAAGAGACCATCCGCCTCGAAAAGCAGTGGACCCAGCAAAGCCTCGATTTCCTAAGGAGTAACTGAAATGTCAGCAGAACAATTGACCGTCGCCGTCATCGGAGCCGGAGGCAAAATGGGGCTGCGTGTTTCAGCCAACCTCCAGAAGAGCGCCCACACCGTCTTCTACAGCGAAAACTCGCCGGCCGGCCAGGACCGCGTCCGCGCCGAAGGCCGGGACATCAGCACCATCGAGGACGCCATCAAGGACGCCGACGTCGTGATCCTCGCCGTCCCGGACACCGTCCTGGGTGTCGTGTCCCACGGCGTAGTTCCCCAGATGAAGTCCGGCGCCATCCTGCTCACCCTCGACCCGGCCGCCGCCTACGCCGGCCTGCTCGCCAAGCGCGACGACGTCGTCCAGGCCGTGGCCCACCCGTGCCACCCCTCGGTGTTCCTCGAGCGCACCACCAAGGAAGAATGGGCCGACACCTTCGGCGGCCAGGGCGCCCCGCAGAACGTGGTCGCCGCGATCGACGAGGACGCCACCGAGGCCGCCCGCGCCGCCGCCGAGGCCACCATCAAGGTCATCTACGCCCCGGTGATCGACGTCCACTGGGTCACCGTCAAGCAGCTCGCCATCCTTGAGCCCACCCTGGTGGAGACGGTCGCCTGCATGATCGGCACCCTGCTCAAGGAAGCCCTGCACGAGACCGTGCACACGGCCGGCGTCCCGGAAGAGGCTGCCAAGGCCATGCTGTTCGGGCACGTCCAG
Source organism: Arthrobacter sp. P1_B3 (assembly GCF_056406615.1). Classification (NCBI taxonomy): domain Bacteria; kingdom Bacillati; phylum Actinomycetota; class Actinomycetes; order Micrococcales; family Micrococcaceae; genus Arthrobacter; species Arthrobacter sp. P1_B3. The sequence goes on from NZ_JBFTZV010000018.1 coordinate 77,723, forward strand.
ATCGCCCTGACCAACGCCCTGCGCGGCTCCAACCCGTTCTCCGAGGCCTGCGAGATCGCCATCCAGTACGGCAAGGACACCATCATCAAGGACGACTGGAAGAAGATCTTCGACGACTCCGAGCTCGACTACGTCATCGCCAAGATGCTCAAGCTCGAGCCCGCCGTCCAGAGCTGACCTAGCGGACTATGCCGCCGGCCCAAGCCCGGCCGAATTCGCCGGAAACCCGACCGTTCGCCGGAAACTTGCGGCGAGTTCGCAGGTTCCGGCGAGTTCGGGCGGTGGGCGGGGCTGGGCTGGGATCGGCAGGGCGTGGCGGCTGGGCCGGCGTCGGGAGGAAGAATCAGATGGTGCGCCGGGCCCTGGCCAGGTTCTCGGCCAGCTGGGCCGCGTTCTGCCGGATCACGTAGGCAGGGCGGTCCCGTTCCGTGCGCCAGCTTTCGGACAGCGGGCCCATATTGACGGTGTCGAAGCCGAATTCGTCATAGAGCCTGGTCACAAGCTCAGCCGCTTCCGGGAAATCGCTCGCCGTGGCAAGGGCCCGGCGGTTGGGTGTGCCGGCCGGTGCGCCGTCTGTGGTGATCTGGGAGGACCTGATGTGGTTGAAGGCCTTGGCCACTTTGGACTGAGGCAGGTGCTCCTGCAGCAAGCCGGAGGTGGTGGCCTCGCCGGCATCCAGGGCGGGAAAATGCCCGTCCCTTTCCCAGTAGTAGTTGTTGGTGTCGAGGACGACCTTGCCCGCCAGCGGCTCCACGGGCACGTCCTGGATGCTCCTAAGCGGCACGCTGACGACGGCGAAGTCGCCGGCAGTTGCCGCTTCGGCCGGCGTTGCGGCCCGGGCTTTGGGCCCCAGTTCGGCGACGAGGTCCGCCAGGGTTTCCGGCCCCCGCGAGTTGCTGATCACGACGTCGTAGCCTAGCTCCACGGCCTTGCGGGCGAGCTGGCCGCCAATGTGTCCTGCGCCGATGATTCCGATTGTTGTCATGTCGGGGCCAACACGCAGGCAGGCGGAGATATTTCGCCCGTCACCGGCTGTGTGCGCCCGGGACCGTCAGGGCACTGGCCGCACCTGGCCGACCGAAATCGCCGGAAACCTGCCCAATCGCCGGAAAGTTCCGGCGAGCTCGCACGTTTCCGGCGAACTCGTGCGTCGGCGAAGCTACGGCCCTGTCCCGCCCGTGCGTCGGCGAGGCTATGGGCGATGTACTAGGGCGTGGTGCCCGGTTCGTCGTCGATGTCCGGGCCTTCTGCCGCGTCCTGGGAATGGGCCCGGTCGTCAAAGGGTTCAGCCGTTGCATCACCCTCGGCGGGGGTCTCGCTATGGGCGCGCTCCGGCGCCTGTGAGTCTTCGCTCATGTCCGCTCCTCTGCTGGGAATCCTGCGGTGGTTGTCGGCTTTTGAACATCTAGCTCCCGCAGCAAGAGGGCTGTCAAGACCTCCCCGATGTGTGGGGATTCAGAACGGTGCCTGGCCGCCGGGACGGCTGGAATCCCGCTTGGGTTCCTTGCGGGGGCGCAGGGCATAGTCGCGGGACCGTTTACTCGAGAGCGCCAGAAGCAGCAGGATGTCCAGGGCCAGGCCAGGCAGATTGGACTGCAGCGTGATGTCGGGACCGCCATGGAAGACATCGAACGCCTGAAGGCCGATGGCCACCGTGCTGAACGCCATGACCACGGTTCGGGCACAGTTCTGGCCTAGGAACACAAACCAGGCCAACAGGACATAGCGAAGGCAAGGACCAGGACAACCGCCGTTGCGCCGGTGACGGCCATTTCCGCCTGCGCCTCCGTGATGCCCGGGCCGGCTGCGGGCTGCACCAGGGAGCTCACGTGCGCGTCCCGGAAGAGCACCATGGACATGGCCAGCAGGGCAGCCGCCGCGGCACGGGCACCGACGAAGACCGCCCCGACAATAGTGGTCGCCGGGCGCCTGTTGCGGCTGTCGCTCGGGGGCCTGTCGCTCGGGGGCCTGTCGCCCGGAGGCCGGACCGCCGCGGCCCGCTCGGCGGTCCGCCGGAGATCAACGATCGGCAGATCGCCGTCGGTAATGATGGTGTCGCCGCCGCCGTTGCGCGCGTGATAGCCGGTCGAAAAGTCGCGAATCACCCGGAGCCCGGCCGCGGGGTCCGCCCCGGTGATGGCTCCGACGACGTGGTCGCGTTCGGCGTCGGTGTGCTCGTCGATCTTGTGGGTGATCTGGAGCGTAAACAGGGAAAGCCCGACGCTGCGGTCGTACGTACCGGCGGCCAGCCAGTCGACTGTCAGCCCGCCGGGCAGCAGCCAGCCGGGCGGGCAGCGCCAGAAACGGACGTGGTGGCGTTTGCCCGGGGTGCCGTCGACTTCCTGCTGGTAGGCAAAATCCTGCTGGCGGCCGAACAGGAACAGCGGACTCACAGGGGCCTGAAGGTAGCTGCGGCGCAGGAGGGTGGAGGAGACGATTCGCCTGCTGCTGGCCAGCGTCACGTCGTCGGCAAGCGTCCAGCCCGCGGAGTGCATCACGGCGTGAATCTGCGGTTCTGTTCCCAGCAGGGCGACGTTCACGGGATCGCCGAGCAGCCCGTCGCTGGTGCGCGCCCGGCCGATGAAGTAGTCCGGAACGTAGAGCCGGGTCAGGATCCGGTGGAGACGGGGGAGCACCAGATAGGCGAGCAGACCCCAGAAGATGAAGAGGAACCAGACCTGGGCCCAGCCCCATTGGAAGCTCAGCTGAACCAGCAGGGAGGTCAGCCACACGGCCGAGATGCCGCCCACCACGAAGAAGACGGTGTCCAGTGCTGAATACGGCACCGCCTCGGCGGGGGCCGAGACCTCAACCGCTGCCTTGGTCATGGCGGTCATACTACGCGCACCAGCGGCGGCTGGCTCGAAAGATGAATCTTCTGGCTCAAAGGCTGAGCGCGGCCGGATTTGACCGTCTGGTGCCCACACCCGTGGATAGGGTGACAGGCATGGAAGCACTACTGAAAGTCACGCGGCATTGGGGCGCCCCCGCGGCGGCCGTTCTCTTTTTCACGCTGTGGTGCGTGGCCGAGGCCGGCAGAATGGGGCCAGGCCTCCACACATGGGAGGGGACGTGGCCGCTGATCCTCATGACGGCGGCCATCGCCCTCGCCGCCTGGAAGCCCTATGTGTCGCTCGGATTCACGGCAGGGCTGCTCGCGGGCCAGCTCGGGAACGCTATTCCCGCGATGCACGCCAACCACTGGGCCATCTACCTCGGGTCGTTTGTGGCACTGGCTTTCATCCAGTGGACGGCCGGGCGCAGGACACGCTTCATCGCGGCCGGCGCCACTGTGGTGTTTGCCGGCGCCATGACATTCCTGATGCTGTCGTGGCGGTACAGCGCCGGCGTGGGTTGGTTTCCGCCGCTGTACATGGGCGACCGGTGGACGTTTCGGGCCTTCGGCTGGCAGCTCTTTTCGCTGCTGCTGCTGATCGCGGCAGCATGCGCCGCCGTCGGGCTGGCGCTGGCTCTCTTCGAGGAGCGCGGCAGCCTCTTCCGGGCCCGGACCATGGCCCAGACCAGCCTCCGCGAAGCCGAGGTGGAACTGATCGTGGAGCAGGAGCGGACGCGGATCGGCCGGGACCTGCACGATGTCCTGGCCCATTCCCTCGCCGTGATCGCGGCACAGGCGGATGGCACCCGCTACCTGAGCAAGGACCAGCCGAGGGCCGTGTTGAACGCCCTGGAAAACATCGCGACGTCGGCCCGGAGCGCCCTGGTGGACGCGCAGCGCGTCATCGAGGGAGTGCACGACGACGGCGTGGTCACGCCCCAGCCCCAGCTCAGCGACGTCGGGCCGCTGGTCGCGCGCATGCAGGACAGCCTCGCAATCGAACAGAGCGAGTCCGGTGCACCCGCGGGGCTCTCCGCCGGGCAGCAGCTCGCGGTCTTCCGGATCATCCAGGAATGCCTGACCAACGCCCTGAAGCACGGTGGCCGGGGGACCGCAGTGCGGCTGCACCTGGACTGGAGCGGCCCCGGGCTGACGCTGCATGTGGCATCGGGGATCCCGGCTGCGGCGGACAACCCGGACCGCGCCACTGAAACGCGGGTGGGCCGCGGCCTCGCGGGGATGCGGGAACGCGCCCACCTCGCAGGGGGCTGGATGACGGCCGGCCCCGACGGCGAGCAGTACCGGGTGACCGTCTTTATCCCCTACGGCACCATGATTGACGGCAGGATGATTGCCGACGCCGGCGCCGTCACCGGCGCGGAGCCAGTCCTGGTTCCCGCGGGAAGTCCTGCAGCACGCCCGGACGTGTCGCTTGGGGAGGCCGGCGACCGTGGCTGATGCCGGGGCGGCCATCACTGTGGCGATCGTCGATGACCAGGCGCTGTTCCGTGCGGGAATCCGGATGCTGGTGGAAAGCCAGCCCGACATGGCGATGTCCTGGGAAGCCGGCGACGGCGCGCAGGCGGCGGCATTCGCCGTCGAACGGTGCCCCGATGTGATGCTCATGGACCTGCGCATGCCGGTCCTGGACGGCATCGGCGCCACGCGGCGGATCGTGCAGCAGGCGGAAGCCGCGGGCACCGGAGCGCCGAAGATCATCGCCTTGACCACCTTCAACCGGGACCAGGCGGTGGTCGACGCCGTGCACGCCGGGGCCAGCGGCTACCTGCTCAAGAGCGCGGAACCCGAGTTCCTGCTCGCCGCGATCCGGACCGTGTACTCGGGCTACTCCGTGATTGCGCCGGGATCAGTCCAGGATCTGTTCCAGCATGCGGCCCGGACCGTGCCGGCCGGGGGACCGGACCTGTCCGTGCTGGAAGTGCTCTCGGCCCGGGAACGGGACGTCTTCCTGCTCGCGGCCAAGGGGCTGGCCAACGGTGAGATAGCCGGAAGCCTGTTCGTTTCCGAGGCGACCGTCAAGACACACCTCAGGAGCGTGCTGGGCAAGCTGGGGCTCGGGACGCGGCTTCAGCTGGTGGCCTTCGCCTATGAGCGCCGGCTCCTAGGCTGAAACCCGCGGCTGAGATCCGCCGCTGAAACCGTGGCCTAGCCGGCTCCTAGGCTGAAGCCCGCGGCTGAAACCCGCCAGACCCGCGGCCAGCGGCCTCCAGCCCGTTCCGTCAGAAGCTCGTCGTCTGCGTCAGATAGCCGTAGTACCGCGACCCGACCGGGTGGATGGGATCGCCATCGAAGCCGTAGTCGTGGTGCCGCTTCGAGTACGACTTCGTCAGGTCCAGGTACTGCTCCATGACGTGCTCGGCTGAACCCGTGCAGGCCTTCTGGCTGATGCACAGGGCCACGGACCCTGCCACGGCCGGGCTGGCGAAGCTGGTGCCGTTGCTTATGCTGTAGCCGCCGGGCCAGGTGGAGAGCATGCACACTCCGGGGCCGGAGACTGTGTGGGCCTTGTCCTTGCTTGTGGTGGCGAAGTTGGAGAAGAATGCCGACTGGTCATCCTTTTGCCCGTACTTCCCAAAGTCGTCGGGACCGCAGTTCGGGGCGGCGTCGCCACCGGCCTTTCCGTCGAAGTCGCCCATGGCGGTGGCGGTCAGGACCTGGTCGTAGGTGGCCGGAACGGTGTTGGCGAAGTCCTCACCGGCGTTGCCGGCCGCGACGGCGTACGTGACGCCGGCCCGGACAGAACGGCAGATGGCGTAGTGCATCGCGTCCGTGCCCTTGCCGCAGTTGGGTGTGTCCGGGGCGCCGCCGGCGATGCTGATGTTGGCCACGGCGATGTCGTTGTCCGGGTCACCGTCCTTCTGCGTCGAGGTCACCCAGTCGATCGCGCAGATCAGGCTCTGCTCGGAGATCAGGCCGGCGTCGTCAACCACCCGGACGGACCACAGCGGGGTGCCCGGAGCGGTCCCGATGACGCCCAGGCGGTTGTTCCGGGCGCCGATGACGCCCGCAACAAATGTCCCGTGCCCCAAAACATCAACAACAGGATTCACGTCCACGGGCGAGCCGGACTGGCAGTCAACGCCGCCCTTGACGTTCAGGTCCGGGTGGGTCGCATCGATGCCGCTGTCGATCACCGCGACGTTGACATTAATCCGCGAAGGGCCCTTGTCGAGGGCCTTCCGGACGTCGGAGCTGGTTCCCGCGATCCGCTTCCGCCACAACGGTGTCTCTTGGGTGGCCGCGGTCCCAAGATCCCGCGGTTGCTGGAACGTTCGGCCGGCAGTGACGAAGTCGACATTGGGGTCGGCCTTGAGGCGTTGCACCTGGGACGCGGTCAGGCCGGCGGAATAGCCGTTCACAGCGTTGCGGTAGACCTTCGACGCCGTGAATCCGTAGGCTCTTTGCTGGGCCGTAGCCGTGGCTCCGGCGTCCACGACGCCGTCCTTGAGCACCACAATGTAGTTTTGCGCCGTTTCAGCCGCGGAGGATGGGGCAGCCGCCGCCAGACCGAAGCAGGAGACCAGCGCAATGACTGTCAGCGAGGCCAGTGCGCGCCGGTACCGGAGTCGGTCCGGTCTGGGAAGGGCGCTGCCCCGGTGTCTGCGCGGGGCCCGCGCCACCGATGTTAGCTGCGGGTCTGACGCCTTGCGGCTGGCTTGGCTGAACATCGTGGCCTCCCATTAAGCGAGTTCGCTAATTCGAGTGCCCCCCGCCCATATCTTAAGCCTCCGGCCGGGTCTTACACACGGGACCTTTGGGAAATCTTGTGCCGCCGTTGGTCCGCTGCCTCAGACGAGGCTGCCTTCCTTTGCCGGCGCGGGAACGTTCTCCGGCGCCCTGTCGGCGGCGTGGGCGGCCGTCGCGGCGTGCACGGCGTGCGCCGCGCGGACGTGGTGGCCGAACGGGTTGAACCGGCTGAAACCGAGTTCGGCAAAGGCGTAGGCGGTCTCGGCGTGCTCGGACCGGTCGACGCCGGCGAGCTCGTCCTCGCGGCTGACCCGGAAACCGATCGTCTTGTGGATGGCGAGGCCGATCACCGCGGTCCCGAGGCCGGACACCGCCACCGTGATGAGGACCGCGACGGTCTGCGCGATCACCTGGTGGAGCCCGCCGCCGTAGAACAGCCCGCCGCCCGCGCCGTCCACCGGGAGGGCGATAAAGCCCAGCGCGAGGGTGCCGATGAGGCCGCCGCCGAGGTGGACGCCGACGACGTCGAGCGAGTCATCGAAGCCGAACTTGAACTTCAGGTCCACGAACACGGCACAGGCCGCACCGGCCACGAAGCCCAGGCCCAGGGCGGCGAGCGGGCTGATGTTGGCACACGACGGCGTGATGGCCACCAGGCCGGCGACGGCGCCGGACGCGGCGCCCAGGGAGGTGGGGTGGCCGTGGCGGACCTTCTCGACGGCCAGCCAGCTGATCATGGCTGCGGCGGGGGCGGCCAGGGTGTTCACCCAGATCAGGCCGGCCTGCTCCACGGTGGTGGCGGCGCCGGCGTTGAAGCCGAACCAGCCGAACCACAGGATGCCTGCGCCGAGCATGATGAAGGGAATGTTGTGGGGGCGGTGGCCTGGGTCCTTGCCGAAGCCATGCCGGTTGCCCAGGATCAGGACCAAAACCAGGGCCGCGGTTCCGGACGCGATTTCCACCACGGTGCCGCCGGCGAAGTCGATGACCTGGCCGAAGACGGCGCTCACGGCACCGCCGGCACTCATGAGGCCGCCGCCCCAGACCATGAAGGCCAAGGGGCAGTACACGAGGGTGATCCAGATGGGAACGAACAGGGCCCAGGAGGTGAATTTCGCGCGGTCGGCGATGGCGCCGCTGATGAGGGCCACGGTGAGGATGGCAAACGTGGCGCTGTAGCCGGCCTTGATCAAGTCGGGAGAACCGATGAGGCCGCTCAGGCCGAAACTGGCGAACGGGTTGCCGAACACCCCGAGGACACCCTGCCCGGTGCTCATCGAGTAGCCCCAGAGGACCCACACCACGCCGACAATCCCGATTGAGACGAAGCTCATCATCATCATGTTGAGCGAGGCCTTGGCCCTGGTCATGCCGCCGTAAAAGAGGCCCAGTGCGGGGGTCATCAGCAGAACGAGCGCCGCCGAAACAATCATCCAGACACTTCCAGCAGTGAGTTCCACCGGGGTCCCTTCTCGTCAGTCTTCCGTACCGGGACACGTCGCCGCCGGCCCCCCGATCCGGATTCAATCGTCGCGGAGCCATGTTTCCGGCAGTGGGGCGAAAAGTTGCGGGCACGTTACGGGAATCGCGAGGGCGTGAAGTTCGCGTGACCGGCATGTTTCAGGAATGTAAACGGGGCCTCATGCCCCCGCCGGTTTGGTGCGGGACGTCGGCGCCGACGGAGCGGAACGGCGCGGGCCATCGATTATTCCTGCGCCCCCGGCCGTGAGGCACCGGCGCGGCGGGTCTCCGGTGCCGTTTTGCCTCGCCGGGAGGTCCGCCACGGCCGCCGGCTGGGGCCAGGAATGAATTCAAATGATTGAATGTTCAATAAATATGGACTTTGGTATCTTCACTTTTGGCGAGCTCTCCCGCAACAGCAGCACCGGCATGGCGCTGTCCCCGCGGCAGCGGCTGAAAGAGATCATCGATCTCGCCAAGCTGGCCGATCAGGCGGGCCTCGGGTTCCTGGGGTTGGGGGAGCATCATCGGCGCGACTTCGCCCTCTCGGCCCCGGAAATCGTCCTGGCCGCGATTGCCCGGGAAACATCCAATATCCGGCTGGGCACGGCCGTGACGGTGCTCTCCACCCAGGACCCCGTGCGGCTCTTTGAGCAGTTCGCCACGCTGGACCTGATCTCCGACGGCCGGGCCGAGATCATTGCAGGCCGCGGCGCGTTCGTGGAGTCCTATCCGCTGTTCGGCCACAAGCTCGAGGACTACGACGCCCTGTTCGATGAGAAGCTGCGCCTGCTGCTGGAACTGCGGGACAACGCCCGGGACAACGCCACAGTGCAGTGGTCGGGAAGACTGACTCAGAGCATCCCGGGCATGGACATCGCCCCGCGCCCGGTGCAGGCGAACCTGCCGGTCTGGGTGGGCGTCGGTGGCACGCCGGCGAGCTTTTCCCGGGCGGGCAGGTTGGGGCTTCCTCTGTTTATTGCCCTGCTGTCAGGGCCGGCCCGTTTCCGCCGCCTAGTTGAGCTCTACCGCGAAAGCGCTGCCGAGGCCGGCCACGATGCCGGCGCTCTGCCGGTGGGGGCCGGCGGCCACTTCTACGCGGCGCCGACGTCCCAGCAGGCGCGCGACACGTTTTACCCCCACTACCGGGCCTACTTCGAACAAAACATGCCACGCCCCGTAGACCACTTCCCCCGTTCCACGTTCGATTCCTGGACCGAACCGGGCGGCGGGTTGCTGGTCGGGAGCCCGCAGCAGATCACCGAGAAGCTCCTGGAGATACACCAGACGCTGGGGAACACGCGATATCTGGCCCAGATCGGCCTGGGCGGCCTACCGTTTGCCGAGACGGCCCGGTCGATTGAACTGCTGGCCACGGAGATCATGCCCGCCGTCAACCGGGAGGTCTCCCCCGGCCCGGCAACCAGCCTGACAAACAATCAGCCTGACAAGCAACCAGCCTGACAAACAGTCCGTCGGCTGGCCCACTACACCGATTCAGTTCTGGTCCAGCGGAATCTCCAGGCAGCGGCCGGACGGGTTCCAGCTGCCCAGCGTGCCCAGGTGGCCGCTCAGCCGCTGCATCCGGGCGGCGATATCGGGCGCCGCCCCCCGGGCCAGCCGGGCCTGGAATCCGGCGATGACCGTGGGATAGAGCCGAAGCGTGCGCGGTGCGCCGCCGTCGGTGTCGAGCATGAACACGAATGACTGGTCATTGCGCTCGACGGGGTCCACAGCATAGTCGTCAACGAAGTCGCCGGCGCTGTAAATAATGGGACGGTTCCGGTGGATCCCGACGCCGCGGAAAATATGGGGCGAGTGGCCGAAGACGAGGTCGGCTCCGGCCTCGATGAGGTCCCGGGCGAGGTCCTGGTGCCGGGGCGGGACGTCGTAGCCCCAGTTGCCGCCCCAATGGGCCGACACGATGAGGAACTGGACGCGGGCCTTGGTCCGCCTGACCAGGTCCAAAAGTCCGTCCAATCGTGCCCCGCCGCGCCGGGCGCCGCCGCCGACGGCGGCATCCTCCACCGGAACGTAGTAGACCCCGGGGGTAGCGGTGCCGGCCTCCCAGTCGGGCTGGTTGTCCGTGAAGGCAATGAATCCGACGGCGACAGCGCCTACGCGCCGCACCGCCGGGCGGCGGGCGGCGTCCAGGTCCGGGCCGGCGCCGGCATGCAGGATGCCGCGGCTGTCGAGGACCGGCAGCATTTCCCGGAACGCGTCCGGGCCGAAATCCAGGACGTGGTTGTTGGCGAGCGAGACGACGTCGATCCCGGCGGCGAGGAGACTGGCCACGTTCTTCGGGTCCGAGCGGAAGTGGAAGATCTTGCCAGGCTCGGGGCCGCCGCCGGACGCCAGGACGCACTCCAGGTTGGCAATGCGAACGTCCGCCTGCCTCAGGAGCTCCAGCGTGTCGCCCCACGGATAGGCAGGCCTGGCCGTTGCCAGGTGCCGGTTCACCAGACGGCCCAGCATGACGTCTCCCAGCAACGCAATTTGCATGGCCAGCCGGCCCGTCAGGTCATGGTCGAGGGCTAGCTCTGGTAGCCCTCGACCTCGCTGACCGGCCGCACCTCCGCCTCGTCGGGGTTCTCGCCGTAGTCCTTTTTGGCGCGCCGCTGGCGGAGCAGGTCCCAGCACTGATCGAGCTGTTCTTCCACTTGCTGCAGCCTGAGGATGTCCGGCGCTCCGGTCCCGGCGGCCTGCGAGCCTTCGCGGAGGCCGTGTTCTTCCTCCACCAGGGCCTTGATGCGCTCCAGGATGTCTTGGTTGTCCACGGTGTCCTCTCTTCGTCCGACCGCGGCGGGTCCCCTTCTCTTCGCAGGGTCCCTTTCCAGCAGGTCCCTTCCAGCCTACGGAGGCGATGGAGCCGTGAACAGGGCTCGGCGCGGACTTACAGCACGCGGCACGGCGCCGGCGTCCGGAGCCCTGGCCCTAGCCAAGGAGTTCGTCCGGGTAGCACCAGCGCCAGTCCTCGCCCGGCTCGACGCTGCGCATGACGGGGTGGCCGCTGAGCTGGAAGTGTTTGTAGGCATGGGTTCCCGGCGAGGAATCGCAGCAGGCCACGTTGCCGCACTCCAGGCACATCCGCAGGTGTACGGTCGTCGTTCCTTCGCGTACGCACGCGGCGCACAAGGGGCCCGGCGGGACCGCCGGATCCGGGGCGGACTCCAGGTGGGGGCACACTCCTAGGGGCCGGGCGATCCCCTCGCCTCCGCGGCCGCCGTCCGTGTCCGGTTCTTCCAGTGCGGCGTCCAGCATGGACTCTTCGACATCGAGGCGGTCCAGGACGTTGACCAGGACCTCGTGCGCGTATCCGCCGCCGCGCCGCAGCTCAAGCACCTTGGCGCGCTCGGCGTCCAGCATGGCCAGCCGGAGTTGGGCGTAGCGCTGGCTGGGGGTGGCGGCTTCCGCGGACGGCCGTCCCAGCCGCTCCCACGCGGCCAGCCCGCGCTCCTGGGTACGCCGCTTCAGCATCGCCACGACTTCCGGCGGGTCGGCGTCCGAGCGCAGTTCCCGGAGCCGCTGCACGCCCGCCGCCGTCGCCATCTGCATAAGCGACGCCTCGTTGAGCGCGTCCTCGCGCGGGTCCGGACCCTTGACATGCAGCCACCGGACGAGGGCCGGGAGCGTGAAGCCCTGCAGGGTCAGCGTGCCGGCCACCACCACGAGGGCCATCAGGATCAGGACGGACCGGTGTTCCAGACCTGCCGGCAGGACCAGGACGGCGGCCAGCGTCACCACGCCGCGCATGCCGGCCCAGGAGACGATCGCCGCATATTGCCAGGGCGGCGCGGGATCCTTGCGCCGGACCGCGGGGATGAGCCGTGGCAGGTAGGTTGCCGGGAAGACCCAGACCGGGCGCAGGATCAGCACGGCCAGCAGCACCACGGCACAGCCGAGCCAGATCCGTTCGGGCCCCAGCGAGTCGTCCCGGACGCCCTCGATGATGGTCCGGACCTGCAGCCCGATCAGGAGGAAGACAGAATTTTCCAGCAGGAACTGGACAGTGTGCCAATTGCTGCGCTGGCTCAGCCGGGCGGCCCCGTTCGGCATGGACGGCGCCTTGGTCCCCATGATCAGCCCGGTGACGACGACGGCCAGCACGCCGGAGGCGTGGATCGCTTCCGCCGGGAGGTAGGCCACGAGCGGGGCGATCAGCGACGTGGAAGTGTTGATGGCCACGTTGCGGATCCGCTTGCGGAGTGCCGTGAGCACGAAGGCGGCGGCTACACCCACCACCAGGCCCCCGCCGGCCGCTAGGAGGAAACCGCCGGCGACCTCCGCCGCGGAAACGGTTCCGGCGATGGCAGCGATGGCGGCGCGCAGGCAGATAAGCGCCGTGGCGTCGTTGACCAGCGATTCGCCCTCCAAGATGGTGACAATCCTGCGGGGCATGCCCACCTTTCGCGCAATGGCGGTCGCGGCCACGGCGTCCGGCGGTGCGACGACGGCACCCAGGGCAATGGCAGCCGCCAGCGGGATCTCGGGAAACAGCCAGGCGACCACCAGCCCGATGCCGATGGTGCCGAAGATGACGTAGCCCACCGACAGCAGGCCGATGGAGCGGCGGTTGGAACCGAAATCGAACAGCGAGGTCTGCAGCGCGGCTGCGTAGAGCAGCGGCGGCAACAGCCCGACCATAACGAGTTCGGGGTTCAGTTCGATGGTCGGGACAAACGGGAGGAAGGAACACAAAACCCCGGCCAGCACCAGTAAGAGCGGGGCGGAGACGTTGATCTTGTGCCCCAGCGCGCTGCAGGCGCAGACAATGGCGACGAGGGCCAGCAGCCCGAGAGCAACTTCCATTGGCCCATTCTCTCAGCTTCACGCCCGGTGCCGGCGGGTCCCCGCAGCGCATCATCAGCTTGCTTATGACTTGGCGGGTTCCTAGAGTTGAACTGCAAGCCAAGTGAGAGTCTGCGCTGGCGCCGGGCACGGACGAATGCTGCCCGGACCGCGCCCCGGAACGAGGAGGACACATGTCAGAGCACAATATTTCGGGCAAGAAGGTCGCGTTCCTGCTCACAGATGGTGTGGAGCAGGTGGAACTGACCAGCCCGTGGGATGCCGTGAAGGAAGCCGGCGGCGTGCCAACCCTGGTCTCGCCGAAGAGCGGAAAGCTGCAAGGCTACAACGGCACCGAAAAGGGCCAGACCTTCGCCGTCGACCTCGCCGTGGCGCGGGCCGACGCCGCCGATTTCCACGCCCTCGTCATCCCCGGCGGCGTAGTCAACGCCGATCACCTCCGCGTCGACAAGGACGCCCAGGCGTTCACCCGGTCCTTCTTCGAACAGCACAAGCCCGTCGCCTCCATCTGCCACGGCCCGTGGCTGCTCATCGACGCAGGCGTGGTCAGCGGCCGGAACGTGACCTCGTATCACACGCTCCAGACGGACCTCAAGAACGCCGGCGCGAACTGGACCGACGAGCAAGTCGTGGTGGACCAGGGCCTGGTGACCAGCCGCAGCCCGCGTGACCTCACGGCCTTCAACGCCAAGCTCCTTGAGGAAATCGCCGAAGGCGAACACGCCGGCCAGACACCATAGCCACTATCCGCTCGTCACAGCGGCCGACGGCGGTGCGCAAACGCCGCCGCATCCTCTCGCCTTGTTCGCCCGCCGGGCACCTACCCATACTGCCGGTTTTGCGGCAGGATATGCCCTGTAACGTGCACCGTCGTCGTTGCCGCACCGGCCGGCGCCCCCAAGCAGCAAGGAGTTTCGGACATGACTACGCTCAATCCCTACCTCGGCTTCCGCGACAGCGCGAAGGACGCCATGACCTTCTACCAGTCGGTATTCGGCGGGGAACTGACCATGAGTACGTTCGCCGAGTACCACGCCAGCGAGGACCCGGCGGAGCAGGAAAAGATCATGCATGCCCAGCTCCGGACGGACGGCGGCATGGTGCTCATGGGAGCCGACACGCCCAACAGCATGGACTACACCCCCGGCACCAACATTTCCGTGTCCCTTAGCGGGTCCGACGAAGCCGAGCTCCGTGGCTACTTCGACAAGCTGGCCGAGGGTGGCACCATCGCGATGCCGCTCGAAAAGGCACCGTGGGGCGATATCTTCGGGATGTGCAAGGACAGGTTCGGCGTGGACTGGCTGGTGAACGTCGGTTCCGAGCCCGCCTAGGGAAGGGCTGACGCCGGCGCGCCCCTGGCTCGTTGGGGCTATCCTGAATGCAGCCAGGACAGTGCGGGCACGAGTCAGTCCCCTGGCCCAGAGAGGCATGCAATGACCGAGAAGCTGCACCTCAGCCCGGAAGATGAATTCCCGGAAGACCTCAGCAAGGTCGCGGACAAGGATCTTCAGGTCCTCGACAGCCAAGTCGAGCGCCAGCTGGACTATGAGTACGTGGTGGAGGGGGAGCCGAATCCGGAGACGGAATTCCGGCACTATGACCTCGACGAGGAGTTCGAAGAGCGGGACAAGCGGGACAAGCCGGACACCTGAGCCGCAGGCGGCGGGCCACGCCGGCCACGTCTTCGCCTCGCGCGAAACGGCCGGCGGGTCAGCTCCCGCCCTCGTGCTCATCAATGGAATCGGCGCGCCACACCGCTCCCTGCGCCGGCTGCCCCAGCTCCAGGCCGGGAAACCGGGTCTGACCGCACAGGTTGGTCCTGGTCCGGGTTAGACCTCGAAGTGGGTCCGGGTGGGACCCTGGCCGAGTGCCTCGACCACCCCGGCCGCGACGACGTGGAGCTTGATGTTCCGGGCGCTGGACGCCGACTTCAGGAGCTCGAACGCTTCATCCTGGCTGCAACGGTTCTGCGCCATGATGATGCCGACGGCAACGTCGATAGCGGTCCGCGTTTCCAGGCTGGCCTTGAGGTCGGCGGCCGTCTCGCTGCTGTGCGCGAACCGGACCGCGAGCCGCAGGGCCATGGATGTCTGGTGGACGAAGTCACGGGCCAGTTCCGTGGCACGGTCATCGAACCGGCCCGGACGGTGCGAATACAGGTTCAAGGCGGCCTGGGTTTCGCCTTCGAGCAGGAACGGCAGCGCCAGAATGGACCGGAAGCCATGTCCGCGCACCATCGCGGCGTACTGCGGCCAGCGACCATCGAGATCAAGGTCCTCAACGTGGACGGTTTCCTGTTCCCGGGAAGCCGTCATGCAAGGGCCGTCCCCGAAGGTGTACTGGATTTCGTCCATGGCCTGCGCGGCGGGGCTGCTGCTGGCGACGGTGGCCGCCTTCCTTTGCCGCAGAAGGGTGATGCCGCACAGGATCTCGTCCCCGGGCTCGGACAGGCTGCGCGCGGACACCCTAGCGAGCTCGCAGAGGAAGTCCTCGACGTCGGAGCTGCGGAGCACCAGTTCCTGCAGCTGCTGGTTTATTGAATTTGCGGTTGACTCGCTGACCACTTGTCTGTTGTGCCGTTTCACTCAGGTCAAGACGACCCGGCGGCGCTCCCACCGCGGCAAATGGCGGATACGGCAGCGGCCGGATCGAAGAACAATCCAACGGCTCGCTGCAAAACCGTACCGAGAGAGTATATACATCCGAACCGCTGCCCGTCAGCCGCGGCAGCTCCGGCACGCAGGCCCAAAATCGGGCATAAAGGCCCTCACAGGGCTTCGGCCGCGGGCGGATAGTTGGAGGCAGCGGCCACCGGGTCCATTTCGGGTTTGGGGAACCCGCAGGAGCGCACCAGTTTCAGCAGCACACGACTGATGGCCGATGGCCCACGTTTCGACTTGAAAGCCATATCCCATGAGCATTTTTGAAGACAGGGTCGACGCCGGCAGGCAGCTCGGCCGTCGTCTGGCGGAACTGCGTGGCCAGGACATCGTGGTCCTGGGCCTGCCGCGCGGCGGCGTGCCTGTAGCCTTCGAAGTCGCCGCCGCCCTGGACGCTCCCCTGGACGTGATTGTGGTGCGGAAGCTCGGGCTTCCCTACCAGCCCGAGCTCGCCATGGGGGCGATCGGTGAAGGCGGTGCCAAGGTCCTGGACGAGCAGGTCCTGGCCCATTCACGGGTCAGCAGTGACGAACTGCAGGCCGTTGAGGAGCACGAGCGCGCCGCCTTGGAAAACCGGCTCGTCCTGTTCCGGAAGGGCCGGACCCGGCACGACCTGACCGGACGCATCGCGGTGATCGTCGACGACGGGATCGCCACCGGCTCCACTGCCCGGGTGGCCTGCCGGGTCGCCCGGAAACAGGGCGCGGCACGCGTGATCCTGGCGGTTCCGGTTGCCCCCGCGGAGACCCTCGCCAACCTGACAGAACCGGACGAAGTGGTCTGCCTGGCGACGCCGCGCCAGTTCACCGCCGTCGGTTACCACTACCGGGACTTMTCCCCGACGGACGACGACGAGGTGCTGCGACTGCTCGATCTTGCGGCCAAACGCGTCGAGACCTCGCCGCCGCCCTTCTGGGCCTCGGCGGCGGCCCGCGCCGACAGGGCCGCCGACGTCGACGAGGAAGTAGAGATCCCGTCCCGGGCGGTGCGGATCCAGGCACAGCTCCATCTTCCGGTCCCGGCCCGGGCCGTGGTGCTGTTCGCCCATGGCAGCGGCAGCAGCCGCCACAGCCCCCGGAACCGCTATGTGGCCGGTCTGCTGCAGCAGGCTGGACTCGGTACGCTGCTGCTGGACCTGCTGACCACCGCGGAGGAGCGCAGCCGCGCCAACGTCTTTGACATCGAACTTCTGGCCCGCAGGCTGTCCTCAGCAACGGACTGGCTTTCCACCCGGGCAGACACGGCCTCTTGCGCTGTGGGTTACTTCGGGGCGAGCACGGGCGCCGGGGCCGCGTTGTGGGCGGCGTCGGAGCCGTCGGCGCGAATCGCGGCTGTCGTCTCCCGCGGGGGCCGCCCCGATCTCGCCGGCCCGCGGCTGTCTGCCGTGACAGCGCCCACGCTCCTGATTGTGGGCAGCTTGGACCACGAGGTCCTGGAGCTCAACCGCCGGGCGAAGGCGATGATGCGCTGCCCCAGCCAGCTCGCTGTCGTGCAGGGGGCGACGCACTTGTTTGAAGAACCTGGCACGCTCGCGGCCGCGGCCATCCTTGCACGGGACTGGTTTGTCGACTACATGCTGCCGCCGGACGGTGCCAGCGCGCGGGCCACGGGCGTCTGAACAGTCAGGCGCCGTGCGCCTTGCGGCCCTCAGCTCTGTCACGGATGCCCAGGAGCATCCGCCGCTCCATCAGGAACTGCACCGGTTCCAGCAATGCGCGCAGGGCCAGCCCCTCGGCCAGGGGCGAGTAGTCGTACCGGGTGCGGGACAGGAGCCTGGTGGCCTGGGGGCCCGCAGGCCGCAACACGAACGTCCAGCCGATGTCGAGCCGGCGCCCGGTAGGACGGACGCCGGCGGGCGACATCTTGCCCGTGCGCAAGTCGATGGATCCGCCCAGCGCCAGCACAGCCCCGGACTCGAGACGCCTGACCGGCAGGCCGCCGTCGGGGGACAACGGGACGATGTCGCCGACTTCCAGGCGCTGCAGTTCCGGGACAATCCTGTCTGCACTCCGGATGCCCAGACCCGTGGTTTTTTCGAGCCAGTCGTAGGAGTAAAAACCGCCACGCCCGGCGCCCAACTGGACGAGCCAAGGCCAGACGTCTGTGACCGGGGCCGCAATAGTGACCGCACGGGTGCTTTGCATGCGCGGGGCGGGCACGATCTCGTCCCCGGCGAGCGGCCCGGCGGCCTCCTGGGTGGTGGATCCCCAGAGCAGGAGCCGCGGCCGGACAGCCAAGACGTAAGTGGCGCCGGCCCCGGCCGCCGCGAGCGCCGCGAGCGGTCCGCGCATCCGGCCGGGAACGTGCGGGCCGCTCACGCGAGGGACCTCATCCGCTGGTCCGGTGGTCCGGACGGTCGTCCGCTCCCTGGCCGACCACCATCACCGGACAATGGGCATGGGCCGCGCAGGCCCCGCTCACCGAGCCCATGACCTGATGGAGGAATCCGCCCTTCCCGCGCCTGCCCACCACGAGCAACTGGGCGTTCTGGCTTTCCTCGATAAGGACCTTGGCCGGAGCCCCGAACTTGACCGAGCGGGTGAGGCCTTCCGGACGCGAGTCGCCGAAGGCACGCTCCAAGGCTTGGTCCACGAGATCTTTGGCGGTCTCCTCCAGCTGCTCAAGGGTGGGTGTCCTGTCCTCCGGCAGGTGGGATGCAAGGAAGAAATCGGACGTCCCCAGGCACGTAATGACCTCAATCGGGACGTTGAGACTCGTGGACATGCGCCCGGCGAGGCGGAGCGCCGTCGTCGAAAATTCGGAACCGTCCACGCCCACGACAATGCGCTGATCACCGTTCATGGTCCCCAGCCTTCCCTGTGCTCCCGGGCCTGCCTAGGGTCGAAAGTCACGCGGGGACAGAGCGGGGCTGGGCACCGCGCCCGGCTGACCTTAGGGTGGAACGGTGACTGTCGGCACCGGACCGGATGCCGGACCATGAGCCTGACCATGACGGTCAGCCGAGCCTGCCACCCGAGGAGTTCCTGATGAGAGTTGCTGTTACCGGAGGAAGCGGAAAGCTGGGCCGAAGCGTCGTTCGGCGGCTGAGCGATGACGGGCACGAGGTGACCAACCTGGACCGGACGGGCGCGCGCAGCCGCGGGTTCACGGAGGTGGACCTGCGCAACTACGGCCAGGTGGTGGATGTGTTCCTTGGCCTGGAGGACCGCCACGCCGGCTTCGACGCGGTGGTGCATCTGGCCGCGATCCCTGCACCGGGCCATGCCCCTGATGCCGCCACATTCGAGAACAACATGCAGTCCACGTACAACGTGTTCCAGGCCGCCCGCCGGGCCGGGATCAAGAAAATCGTCTACGCGTCCAGTGAGACCGTGCTGGGGCTGCCGTTCGACGTCGACCCTCCCTACATCCCGGTGGACGAGGATTACCCGGCCCGGCCGGAAAGCACGTACTCGCTGGTCAAGCACCTTGAGGAGCAGATGGCCATCCAGCTGACCCGCTGGGACCCGGACCTGAGCATCACCGGCCTGCGGTTCTCCAACGTGATGGACCCGGAGGACTATGAGGAGTTCCCCTCCTTCGACCACGACGCGGGGCTGCGCAAGTGGAATCTCTGGGGCTACATTGACGGCCGGGACGGTGCGCAGGCCGTTGCCCGCGCCCTGGAGCGCGGCAAACCCGGTTTCGAGGCGTTCATCATCGCGAACGAGGACACCGTGATGAGCCGCTCCAGCGCCAGCCTCGCGGCCGAGGTGTTCCCCAGCGTCAAGGTGGTCAAGGACCTGGGCGAGCACGAGACCATGCTTTCGATCGACAAGGCCAAGCGGCTGCTGGGCTACGCGCCCGAGCACACCTGGCGGACGTACCACTCGCTGCGCACCACCCCCACGGAAGACTGACCCCAAACTCGAGGAGTTCCATGCAATACCGCACCCTGGGCAACAGCGGCGCCGTCGTCTCCAACTACGCGCTGGGCACCATGACCTTTGGCGCCGAGGCCACCGAGGAGCAGTCCCGCACCATCCTGGACGACTACTTCGCGGCGGGCGGCAACTTCATCGACACGGCGGACGTCTACAGCTCCGGGGCGTCGGAGGAAATCATCGGCCGGTGGCTGGCGGACCGGCCGGATGTCCGGGACCGGGCGGTCGTGGCCACAAAGGGCCGCTTCCCGATGGGCCAGGCCCCCAACGACGTCGGGACTTCCCGCCGGCATCTGGTCCGGGCGCTGGATGACTCGCTGCGCCGGCTGGGCGTGGAGCAGATCGATCTCTACCAGCTGCACGCATGGGATCCGGTGACGCCCCTCGAGGAGACCCTCCGGTTCCTGCACGACGCCGTCACCAGCGGCAAGATCGCCTACTACGGCTTTTCCAACTTCCTGGGCTGGCAGCTGACCAAGGCCGTGCATGTGGCGAAGGCCCACGGCTGGAGTGCCCCGGTGACGCTGCAGCCGCAGTACAGCTTGCTGGTCCGCGAGATCGAGTCGGAAGTTGTGCCGGCCTCGCTGGACGCAGGGATCGGGCTGCTGCCCTGGTCGCCGCTCGGTGGCGGGTGGCTCTCCGGCAAGTACAAGCGCGATCAGGCGCCCGCCGGGGCCACCCGTCTCGGCGAAAATCCGAAGCGTGGGATGGAGGCCTGGGAGGCCCGCAACGCCGATCAGCGCACCTGGGACGTGATTGCCGAGGTGGAGGAAACCGCCGGGCGCCATGGCGTGAGCGCGTCCCAAGTGGCGCTGGCCTGGCTGGCGGACCGGCCGGCGGTCACCTCGGTGATCCTGGGCGCCCGCACCACCGCACAGTTGGCGGACAATCTCGCGGCGGCGGATCTCCGGCTCACCCCGGGCGAGACGGAGCGGCTGACCGAGGTCAGCCGGCCGCGCGTCGGCGTCTATCCGTACGGGCCCATGGCCCAGGAGCAGCGCAGCCGGAAGCTCGAGGGCGGCCGCTAAAGAACGTAGTGGATGGGCTGGAAGTGACCCCGCGTTAGGTGGCTGGGGAGGCGGGGCCGCCGGCGTGATAGCTGGACCAGATGTCGCCCATTTCCTCGGTGGACTGCTCCACGATCCTGCTCATGGCGGCGTGCGCCGCGTCCGCCTCGCCGCGCTGAATGGCGCTGGCCACATCCACATGCAGCTGCAGGGCCTCGTGGTGTGGCAACTGCGGCATGAGGCCGTGCTCGGTGCGCCCAGTCAGCACCTCGGTGACCAGGTTGTGCAGCTGGGAAAACATGGCGTTGCCGGAGGCCCGGAGCACCGCCGCGTGGAAGTCGATGTCGAGCCGGAGGAACTCGTCCCGGTCCCCGCGCTGGCCGGACGCCCACAGCTTTGCGGCCAGGGACACGAGGTCGCTCCCGGCATCCCAGGAAGCCCTCTCGGCGGCAAGGCGGGCAGCCTGCGGTTCGATTGCCCCGCGGAGCTCGTTCAGGGCCTGCAACTGCTCCAGCCGCCTTGAGGATGCGAGCCGCCAGCGGATCACTTGGGGATCGTACGCGTTCCACGATTCCTCCGGCTGCACCACCGTCCCCAGCCGCCGCCGCGACTCCAGCATTCCCTTGGAGGACAGCACGCGGGTGGCTTCCCGCACCACGGACCGGGAAACCTTGTGCTCGGCCTCAAGCTCGTCCAGACGCAGGATCGAGTGCGGCGCCAGCGTCCCTTCGGCGATGGCAAGCCCCAGGTTCTGGACCAACACCGAATGCAGGTCTGCTGTTGGCTCCGCCTTTGGAGTTTTCATAAATAAATCATACGGGTGTGGCGCAAGGGGTTGTTTAAGTCTGCTTTATTTACCTAAGATCGCTTCCAGAGCAGATGTAAAGATGCATTTGCAGCCGGCTGGACAGAGACGCCCAGCCCTGAAAACCAAAGGAAGTCGTAATGAAGCGACGTTCGATTGCGAAGTACGCGGCTGTCGCCGCGGTCCTGTCCCTGGGGCTGACTGCCTGCGGCGGCGCCAGCGGCAGCACCGACGCCAAGACCGCCGGCACCGTGCGGGTCACCCTCGCGAACCACGTCTGGACCGAAGGCATCAAGGCGGCCATTCCGGAATTCGAGAAGTCCAGCGGACTCAAGGTCGAACTGACCCAACTGGGCGAAGACCAGCTCTCGGACCAGTACAACGTCAAGCTCAACGCCGGCAGCGACGAGATCGACGTGATGATGTACCGCCCGCTCCAGGAAGGCAAGGCGTTCGCGAAGAACGGCTACCTCGCGGACCTGACGTCCAAGGTCTCCTCGGACGCCACGTGGGACTGGAAGGACTACCAGGAGGGCCCGGTCAAGGCCACCACCGCTGACGGCAAGGTGGTCGGCGTCCCGATCATCACCGAGCGCGAAGTCCTCTACTACCGCAAGGACCTGCTGAAGGCCGCCGGCCTGGAGGTTCCCAAGACCATGGACGAGCTCGAAGCCGCGGCCAAGGCCATCAAGGCTTCCTCTCCGGACACGGCCGGCTTCGTGGCACGCACCGGCAAGTCCGCCGCCGTCACCCAGTTCTCCAGCTTCCTGTACAGCTTCGGCGGCGACTTCACCGACGCCGGCGGCAAATCCGCCGTCAACTCCGACGCCGCGAAGAAGGCCTATGCGTTCTACGGCGGCCTGATCAAGAACTACGGCCCCGCCAATGTCAGCACCGACATGAGCTGGCCCGAGGCGATGGCAATCTTCACCCAGGGCAAGGCTGCCTTCTACACGGAGGCCGACTCGCTCTACAAGAACGCCACCGACCCGGCCAAGTCCAAGGTCGCCGACACTGTCGGGTTCGCCGCACTGCCCGCCGGCCCCGCAGGTTCGAAGCCGTACAACATCCCGTCCTGGGGCCTTGCCATCAACCAGGCATCAAGCAACCAGGACAACGCCTGGAAGTTCATCCAGTGGGCCACCAGCAAGGAACGCACCCTCGAAGCACAGAAGGCCGGCGTCCCCGGACCGCGCGCCTCGGTCTGGGCTGACCAGGCCGGAACCTCCACCTACCCGAAGGACCTCGCCGAGGCCATCTCCGCCAGCGCCAAGAACGGCGTCGGGCACGACCGTCCCGAGGTTGTCACCGTAGGCAAGGCCCGCGAAATCGTGGGCGGCCCGATCGTCGCGACCATCACCGGCTCTGACGCTTCCGGCGCAGCCGACACGGCGCACGATGCCTTCCAGAAGTTCCTGGACAGCGAAAAGAAGTAGTGCGGCCGGCGCGCCACGCGCCTGACCCGCTACCCGCCTGACGCACCATCCAGCCCGGCGGGGCGGCAGTCCGCTGCCGTCCCGCCGCGGCCAGCTCTTCACTTCACCCCCAACTCCTTAGGTGAACCATGTCTGTATTGACCCCTCCCCGCAGCGCGCCATCCCGGAAGGCCGCCCGCACACCCAGTGCACGCGAGAACTTCTCGGGCTGGGCCAACCGGCACCGCAAGTGGCTCTTCGCCGCGCCCGCCATGATCTTCGTCGGCGTCCTGATCGTCTTCCCCCTGGCCTGGACCCTGTACCTGAGTCTGACCGATTCGCAGGGCTCGGTCCGGGCTGCCTCCGAGTTTGTCGGCCTCCAGAACTACCTCACGGTCCTGTCCGACGTCGAGCGCTTCTGGCCCGCCGTCGGCCGCACGCTGAGCTTCACCGGCGTTGCCCTCGTCTGCGAGGTGGTGCTCGGCATGTGCATCGCGCTGCTGCTGTGGCGCCCGTTCCGCGGCGAAAAGTGGGTCCGCGTGGCCATCCTGCTTCCGCTCGTCGCCACCCCCGTGGCGGTCGGCATGATGTGGCGGCTGATCTTCGATCCCAACATCGGCTTCGTCAACCAGCTGCTCGGCATGGTCGGCATCCCCGCACAGCCCTGGCTCTCCGGCCAGGACACGGCGCTCGGCACCACCATCTTCATGGACGTGTGGCAGTGGACCCCCATGGTGGTCCTGATCCTGCTGGCAGGGCTGACCTCCCTCTCCGAGGAGCCTGACGAGGCGGCCCGGATGGACGGCGCCAACGCCTTCCAGCGCTTCTTCTTCATTACCCTGCCCCTCATGATGCCGACCGTGATCGTCGCCATCCTGCTCCGGGGCATCGATGCCCTGAAGACCTTCGACATCCTCTACGCCACCAAGGGCAAGGGCGGCGGGTCCTTCCACGAAGTGGAAACGCTCAACGTCTACGCCTACGGGCTGAGCTTCGACTACAACCAGTACGGGCTCTCCTCCGCGGTGCTGATCCTGTTCTTCATGATCATCATCGGCTCCATGTGGCTGCTGACCATGCGCAAGAAAGCGGTAAGCAAATGACCGTACTGAAAGAAAACACCGAACCCCAAACCGCCCCCGCCGTGCCGGCCACGACGGAGCCGCGCCGGCGGAAGCCCGTGGGCACCCGCGCGTACAAGGTGTTCCGCGTAGCCGCGCTGGTGGCCGTGGTGCTGTTCCTGGTGGCCCCGCTGTTCTGGATGCTTCTGGCCTCGTTCAAGACCAACGTGGACATCTACGACACCGGCAAGTCGTTCTTCTTCACCCCTACGGGCGAGAACTACGCCAACGTGCTGCAGCGGAACAACTACTTCGTCTTCATCTTCAACAGCTTCTGGGTGGCCTTCGTTTCCACGGCGCTGTCGCTGGTCCTGGGCGTGCCGGCCGCCTACGCCATGAGCCGCTTCACCATGCACCGCTCGGCGCTCGTGGTCCTGATGGCCCGCGTCATCCCCGGCGTCTCGCTGCTGGTGCCCTGGTACTACGTCTTCTCCAACCTGAAAATGGTGGGCGGGTTCGAGGTGCTGATCCTCAGCCACATGTTCGTCTCGCTGCCGCTGATCGTGTACATCATGATGAGCTACTTTGATTCCCTGCCGCTGGAACTGGAGGAATCGGCCCAGGTGGACGGCCTGACCCCGATCGGCGCCTTCCGCCGCATCACCTTGCCGCTCTCCGTCTCCGGCATCGCCACCGCCGGCATCCTGTCCTTCATCTTCTCGTGGAACAACTTCATGTTCGCCCTGGTGCTCTCCGGCTCCAAGACCAAGACCCTCCCGGTCGCGATCTTCGACTTCGTCTCCTACGCCAGCATCGACTGGGGCGGACTGATGGCGGCCGCCACCGTGGTCACCATCCCGATCATGATCATTGCGCTCTTCACGCAGAAGTACATCGTTTCCGGCCTCACCGCCGGCGCGACCAAGGGCTAGGCAGCACATGACACTCATCAGCAGGATTGAAACGTTCCTCGTCGCGCCGCGCTGGCTCTTCGTCCGGATCGAGACGGACAGCGGGATCGTCGGGTGGGGCGAGGCGAGCTGCGAAGGCCGCAGCGAAACCGTGCGCACCGCCGTCGACCAGCTCTCGGAGCTGCTCATCGGCAACGATGCCCTGCGGATCGAGGACCACTGGCAGGTGATGACCAAGGGGTCCTTCTACCGCGGCGGGCCCATCCTGGCCAGCGCCGTGTCCGGCCTGGACCAGGCCCTTTGGGACATCGCGGGCAAGCACTTCAACACAACCGTGCACCAGCTCCTCGGCGGCCACGTCCGGGACCGGATCCGGATGTACGGCTGGGTGGGCGGGGACGAGCCCAACGAGGTGGCCGACCAGATCAGCGCGCAGCTGGCGGTCGGGCTCACGGCCGTCAAGATGAACGCCAGCGGCCGGATGAGCCCCATCGCCTCGGTGGCCGAGCTCGACGGCGTCGTCCGCCGGGTGGCCGCGGCCCGCGAGGTCCTCGGCGACCACCGCGACGTGGCCGTGGACTTCCACGGCCGCTTCAGCCTGGCCAACGCCCGCCGGGTGGCGCCGCTGCTGGAACCGTACCGGCCCTTCTTCCTCGAAGAACCGGTGGTCCCGGAAAACACGCACCTGCTGCGCGAGTTCACCTCTTCGACGACGACGCCGGTCTCCACCGGCGAGCGGCTCTACAGCCGGCAGGAATTCCTGCCCGCGCTGCAGGCCGGCATCGCCGTGGCCCAGCCGGATCTCTCCCATGCCGGCGGCATCACCGAGGTCCGAAAGATCGCCTCGCTCGCCGAAATCTACGAAGTCCAGCTTGCCCCGCACTGCCCGCTGGGCCCGCTGGCACTGGCCGCCTGCCTGCAGGTGGGTTTCGCGACACCCAACTTCCTGATCCAGGAGCAAAGCATCGGCATCCACTACAACCAGGGTGCCGAAGTCCTGGACTACGTGGTGGACAAGTCCCCGCTGAAGTTCGTGGACGGGCACATCGAGCGGCTCACCGGCCCCGGCCTGGGCATCGAAATCGACGAAGCCGTGGTCCGTGCCGCGGACAAGCGCGGGCATGCCTGGCGCGGTCCCGTCTGGCGGCACCCCGACGGTGCCTTCGCCGAGTGGTGAACACCGGAACGGTGAACACCGGAACGGTAACACTGCCCTGAACGCCCCGACTAAGGAGAAGCCTGACATGGAGAACAACCTGACGCCCGAACTGCTGCTGGCCGGCATCCGGGAAACCCGGCTGGTGGCAATTGTGCGCGGCACGGACGGGGCAGCCGCCGCCCAGGCAGCTCTCGCGGCGATGGAGGAGGGCTTCCGATACGTCGAAATTGCGCTCACCACACCGGGGGCGCTCGAGGCGATCCGCGAGGTCCGCGCGGCCGCCCCGGCGGACTGCTTCGTCGGCGCCGGAACAGTGCTGACGGCCCAGGACGTTGACCGGGTCGCCGAGGCGGGTGGCCAGTTCATGGTGACGCCGTCGCTGGCAGAGTCGATCGCCGAATCGGCCCGGCTGGGACTGCCGGTGCTGGCCGGTGCGCTGACTCCCAGTGAGGCCTACGAAGCCATGAACCGGGGCGCCACCGCGGTCAAGCTGTTCCCCGCCTCGATCGGCGGACCGGGCTACCTCAAGGCGCTCCGCGATCCCTTCCCCGGAATCCCGTTCATCGCCGTCGGCGGCGTCGGGCTGGGCGAGGCCGCGGGCTACTGGGAAGCCGGCGCCATCGCCGTGGGACTCGGCGGACCGCTGTTCGGCGACGCCGGCTCCGGCGGCGACCTCGCCCCGATGCGGGAACGGGCCCGCGGTTTCGTGGCCCTGGCCGCCGAATTCGGCCGCCCGCGCGCGGAGAGCCTGCGGTGATGGCCGCCGCCCACAACGCTCCCGCCCCGCAGGCCGTTGACCTTCTGACCTTTGGCGAGTCCATGGTCTCGCTGCGGTCCACCGGCCCGCTGTCCGCTGGCGGCAGCCTGGGCATGCACGTGGCCGGGGCCGAATCGAACGTGGCCGTCGGGGTCGCCCGGCTCGGGCACAGCGTCACCTGGGCCGGGGTGGTCGGCGCCGACCCGCATGGCGAGTACATCCTGCGGCAGCTGCGCGCCGAGGGGATCGGGCTGCGGCACCGGATTGACGCCGCGCGGAACACCGGCGTGATGTTCCTCGAACAACGCACGGCCGATGTCACCCGGGCCTTCTACTACCGCGCCGGTTCCGCCGGGTCCACCCTCGGACGGGACGACCTGGACCGTGCCTTGACGGACGGTGCCCGGATCCTGCATCTGACCGGCATCACTGCCGCCCTCAGTCCCGACGCCCGGAAGGCCGTGGAATACGCGGCCGAGCGCGCTGCCGCCGACGGCATGGAGGTCTCCCTCGATGTCAATTACCGCAGCAAGCTCTGGACCCGGGAGGAGGCCTGCGCTGTGCTCACGCCGCTCGCCGGGTATGCCAGCATCGTGATCGCCTCCGACGACGAACTCGGGCTGGTCGCTGCTGCTCCCGGGGCAGGCCAAGCTGGAACATGGGACGCCGACGCCGACGCCGACGCCGACGCCGACGCGGACGCCGTCGAAACGGCGATGGCCACCCAACTGCTGGACCGCGGGGTCCGGGAAGTAGTGGTCAAACGCGGCGCCGCCGGCGCCGGCGTCCACACCGCCGACGGGCGCTGGGAGGCACCCGCCGTCCCCGTGACCAGCATCGATACCGTGGGGGCCGGGGACGCCTTTACCGCCGGCTACCTTTCGGCGCTGCTCGACGGCACCGACGTCGCCGGCCGCCTGGAGCGCGGCGTCCTGGCGGGAGCCTTTGCCGTCAGCACCGCCGGGGACTGGGAAGGCCTGCCGGGCCGCGCGGAACTTGCACTGCTCGGGAGCACACCGGGCGGAACCACGCAGCGCTGAGCCCACCCCGGGCGCCCATCCGGGCCGCCTGCCATTCACCGGCTAAGACACCCCCGTTAGACCAGAAAAGGACCTGTTGTGAAAATCATTGCCGCTGAAGTCTTCGTGACCAGCCCCTCCCGGAATTTCGTGACCCTGCGGATCACCACCGAGGACGGGGTGACCGGGATCGGGGACGCGACCCTGAACGGGCGCGAGCTCGCGGTGGCCGCGTATTTGAAGGAGCACGTCGCGCAGCTGCTGATCGGCAAGGACCCGCACCGGATCGAGGACACCTGGCAGTTCCTGTAC
>NZ_JBFTZV010000019.1:0-103212 GCF_056406615.1 Arthrobacter sp. P1_B3
ACAATGCCGCCGCGGAGACGTTCTTCTCGGCGCTGAAGAACGAGCGCGTCCACCGCACGGTCTACGCCACCAAGGCTCAGGCCAGACGGGATGTAATCCGCTACATCGAGGGCTTCTACAACAGCCGGCGCCGGCACTCCGCACTGGATTACCGCTACCCCAACGAGGTCCACTACAGTTACCAGCAGCCGCCCGCGGCAGCGTAGAGAAAACCACTAATCCGCTGTCCGAAATCTCCCAAGCGGCCCAATCCCCGCAGCAACCGATGCTGAGTCGAGGTCGCAAACGGGTACGGGAAGAGCGGCGGGACACGCGTTTGCATGCCCTCCGCCGCTCTTCCTTTGTGGGTTCATTTGCTGAAGCCTGCTGTCACGCCGGCGACGAGCTGGCGGCGGCCAACGATATAGACAAAGACGAGTGGCAGGGCGGAGAGGACGACCGCGGCGAGGATGGCCGGGGTGTTGATGGTGAACTCTCCCTGGAACGCCCATAGTGATAGTGGCAGCACTCGGTTTGCCGCACTCTGGGTCAGGATCAGCGGGAAGAGGAAGCTGTTCCAGACGTTGAGCGCGTTGTACACGGCGATTGTGGCGATTGCCGGGCGGATCAGCGGGAACGCCAGGCGGTGAATGAGTGACGGCCAACAACTGGCCACCGGAAACAGCAAAAGGACGACACATAACCCTAGATATTCCAGCAAGCAGAGGGCCCACCGGCCAGGGCCCAGATCCCGCCACCCACACAAGCGAACAGGCCACCGCGGCGCCAGCCACAAACCGCGGACAACGTCGGAGGAACCCGCGGAGGGTCAATGTCCACACATTAAAGCAAAACCCCTCTGACGAAGGGTTATGCGTGCCCGAGGGGGCCTGCTGCCGCCTAGCATGCTCGTCGCGTAGCGTGCTCGTTGGGCGATGCGAGCAGTGGCGAGCACTCCCCCAGCGAACGGCTGTCATGTTGTGCGCTGCGCGTCCAGGATCACGCCTTGAGCCACCTGAACTGATGCCCCCAGCTCTTTCTCGGACCGGTAGCAGGCGTCGATAATCCGCGCTACGGCAAGGGCATCCGTGACCGGTGCCACCACAGATTCACCAGTGCGGATGCTGTCGATCCATCCGCGCATTTCCGTGCGGAAATTGCTGATGTTCTCCAACTCGGGCAGCTCAGAGAACTTGTTCGCATCAGTACGGGCGAACGGCGGAGTGAAATAGCTCTGCGTCCATTCGGTCCAGCCGGCGGACCAACCGGCCCGGTCCTTCTCGACGTAGACCCTTAGCTTTTGGGGAAGGACGCCGATCCCGATCATTCCAGCGGTGCCGTAGACGGATATACCTGAGCTTTCGAACCATTCGAGTCGGTCATGGCTGTCGAAGCTGAACGTAGCGGACATGTCGGGGTAATTCAGCAGCACAGCCGCGGAGTCCTCGCGGCTCGACTCGTCGGAGAGCATCGGGGACTTGTGCACTCGCGCATTGACGGACTCCGGCACCCCAAACATGCTGACCAGGGAATCGAGCATGTGGCACCCGATGATCCACAGCGCCCCGCCCATGTCCCCCGGTTGGTTGAGATGTGCTGTGAGATGCTCCCCGGCCAGGGAGGCACCTCTGGCCGACACGCTGACCACGTTCCCGATGGTCCCGGCGCCTATGAGCTCCTTTGCCCGAGTGACCGACTGTGCCAGGCGGACGTTGTAGCCGACCTGGACTACCAATCCCGGAGCGGCCAGGGTCTCCGCCTCGGCCAGCTTCAGCAGGTCATCGACTGTTCCGCCGCCCGGCTTCTCTACGACGACAGATTTTCCCGCGGCGAGGGCCCGCAGAGCATGGGGGACCATGTCCTTGCTCTTGGAATGCACCATGATCGCGGTGATGCGGTCGTCCTGGAGCACCCCGTCGATGTCGCGGGCCTCCATGTCGTACTTGTTGGTGAAGTACTTCAGTCGCGGATCGTCGTCTGCGGCAGCCACCACCTCGACGCCTGCTATTTCGCGGAGGGCGCGGACCCGCGCGGAAGCGTGCGGGTGGGTGATTCCCAGAAGTCCTACGGCGATCGGTTTCAAAGTGCTGTCTCCTGTCGATTTTTACTACCGGGGCTTTGGTCATGGTGTTGGATCTGGCGGCTACCTTGCAGGCCAGGTTCTGTTGTTTGTGCCCCTAGGCCTCAGCGGTCACCTATGGGCTGCGCTCTCATCCGGCTCATCGTGCCACCAGCCTTCCCAGGGGAATGACGCCAGGACTCCCTGGGGGAACCCCGTCTCCATTGGGCTGTCCTGCGCGATCAGGTCGCCGCCGTAACCAGCGCCGTCGACCAGAACGGAAATTCGGTGGAGCAGCAATCTCATCGTTTTCTCCCAGACTGAGTAACCAGGTTTATCGGCGTTTGAGCAGACCAAAGGTTGCGGGTCTGGTTGTTCGTGACCTCGGCCTGAAGGTTTACAAAGTCCCGCTCTTTCAGGCCGCACTGAGGTAAGAGAGGTCAAAGCGTTGGTCGTGACCGCTTGGCGAGGTCCATCGGATCGACATAAGTCCTGGTTACCTCGGCCCTGGTGAACAACCTGCGACCGTGCCCGCCGTTGAGAAGCACCCACAGATACTCACCGTCAGCAGATGCAGCGTCAACAATCCCGGAGTGGGAAGATTTGGCGCAAACCACCCAGACGTGATCACCCGGGCAGAGCTCGCCCCAGTGAGCAGGGGTGGCCGAATTGTTTGCATGAGCCTCGCCAGCGGGCTCCTTGCCCCAATTCTGTGTGGATGACGAATTCAACTGGGACTCCGTTTCAAGGCTCCGTGAGTGCATGTGATGGTTTTTTTCTGTTGCTCGTCTTACTTATGCGACCGGCGAGACCGGGTTGTCCTGCTGATGGTTTCGCCGGCCGACCACCACCCAAATTGCGATGCAATCTTCGTTGAAAGGGTTGCTGAGCCGGTGAGGGGCGGAAGAGACGAAGTTGATGCTGTCTCCGGCGCTAAGTGTTCCCATGGAGGACCCGGCCTCCACGTTGAGTCTTCCTTCAAGAATGTGGAAGTATTCATGTCCCCCGTGCCGCATGAGGTTATCCGGCGGGCAGGATTCAGTGCCGCTTCCGTACGTGACGCGAAGCAGTTCCACATTGGGGTCGTTCTCCGCAGTGAGTCGCTCCCAGAGGACACCATCGACACGGAGTTTTGGACGGTTCTTCGCTTCCAGAAGTCCAGGAAGTTCGTTACTCCCTGTAGATGGCACCAGAGGTGTCACCGCACCTTCGGATGACCAGGGCCGCCCGTCTTCAAAGACGGCTGGAGTTTCAACAACCCGAAGACTGGTACCTGCCGACGGAAATTGCCCCGCATCCTGCAGTACCGCATCAAGGGACAAGCCCAGTGCTGATACGAGGGCGTAAAGGGTTCCGACAGACGGTGTTGTGCGGCCCAGCTCGACCTGTGAAACGAGGCTGGCGGAGACGTCCACACGGCGCGCAAGCTCGCGTACGGAGAGCTTGGCGCTCTGCCGGGCGTCACGAAGACGCATGCCAAGCTGGATGGCGGCGTCCGATCGTGCCTCCGGGGCTGGTGCGCTCATGGTGTTCCGCTTCTCTTGTAAGGCTCCGTGGCAAACCTGGCCCACGCGCCACCCTGCAGGGTGGCAGGTGGGCCAGGCTTACGCGGATTAGCTCGGGTTAGACCTTTTCGGACTGTTCCGCGGCGATCAGTTGGGACGCTGCCTCGAGTGTCGCCGCGGCTGAATCGTGGGCGCGTGCCAATGCCTGATCCAACGGCAACAGGCGGTGTGATTCCGCGAGGATTTCCACGCCCCAGTGTCCGCGCCATCCGGCTTCATGAATGGCTTTGACAAAAGCAACCGTGTCGAGGTCACCCTCACCGGGGTACAGACGCTCATTGATGGTGTCTTCCCACAGCGAACCGACGACGTCTTTGCGGGCATCATCGATCTCTACGATGAAGACTTTGTCCATGGGCAGGATCGCGGCCAGGTCTTCGTAGCGGGTGCCGCCGCGGCTGGTGTGCCAGGTATCGACGGTGAGCCCGCCGTGCGGGTTGTTGACCTCGCTGATGAACTTCGCGCCGATTTCGATCGTCTTGAGGTTGTTCATCGGCATGGGCTCCAAAGCGACGCGCGTGCCCACTTCCCCGGCCTGAGTGGCGAGCCGGTCGAATTCCTGGTGGAACGCGGTTTCATCGACAGGCGCCGGCTCACCTTCGAGGGCCAGTTCGGCGCCGATCTTGATGGTCTTGACGCCGAGTATCTCTGCAGCGTTGAACAGGACCTTACGCCAGCGATCGGATTCTTCGCGTTCGGGGCCGGTCTTCCACCAGTCCGCGAGGAATTCCATCTCGACGTGGACGATGCCGTTGTCGTCCAGCAGCTGGCGGAGCCCCTTGAGACCAATGGTCTTTTCAATCTCCGGAAGGTCGGCGTGGATAAAGCCCAGTCCCTTCCAGCCTGCCTTGGCGGCAGCCTCAACCCGGGTGCGCACGTCGATAGGGCTCGTCTCATCGCCCCGAAGCGGGGCGGCGTTGCCTGCCCAGGTCCAGCAGGAGGCCAGGAGGTCCCGGTTCTGAATGATGTTCGTGTCGTTCACGTTCGTCCTTTGTTAGTTGGCTTTGTGGGTTGAGGAGGCGGCCACGCCGTCGGCGTTGGTGGCATCCGGGGCAAGCATGACCTTCGTTTCCCGGCTTGAGTCCTGTGCCCTTTGGAGGGCTTCGTCTCCGCGGGAGAACGGGACGACGGTGGAGACGATCTCACCGAGATTGAGGCGGGTGTTTGCCACGTACCGGATTGCTGCGGGCCATACTGCTACCGGCGCCCCGGTGGAGCTGGTAATCAAGAGGTTTCGTTCCTGCACCAGGCCCAGGCGAGCAGGCGCGAATTTTGGAGTGGAAACACCCATCAGCAGAACCCGACCATTGAGGTCGGCGCTCTCAAGGGCAGCCGCCTGCGCAGCGGAATTTCCGGAGGCTTCGATGACCACGTCAGCAAACGGTCGGCCGACTGCCTGTTCCGCGGCTGCGGTAGCGACAGTCTCCTCCAACGGGTTCACTGCGGCCTTGGCTCCCAGTCTGATCGCCATCTCACGCCGCAGCGGGCTGGGATCGAACGCGACTACCTGGGCGCCGGCGGTAACAGCCTGGATCACTGCATTCAGGCCGATGGCTCCGAGCCCGTGCACATGGACGGTATCGGCGGCACTGATGCCGCCAATCTTGGTCAGCCCATTCAACACGCAGGCGAAAGGTTCAATAACTGCAGCCGTGAGCATGTCCACCTCGTCAGGGATGTGGAAGCACATATCGGCCGGGACGGTGAACAGTTCAGCTGCGGCTCCATCGTGGGTGACCCCGAACCAGTCGTTGCCGCCCAGGTGTCCGTGCCCAAGGACCCGGTCCCCCCGATGAAACCCTTCAACGCCGGCGCCAACCTCCACGACAATGCCTGACCATTCATGGCCCAAGACGTGCGGGTAATTGATCTTGAAGGTCTCCGGCATGCTGCCGTGCAGGATTTCGATATCAGTGCCGCACACCCCCACGTAAGCGGGCCGTACAAGGAGCTCAGCGGGTTTGGGCGCAGTGATGGCTGCAGTGCCGGGTTCGACTGTGATGGTGCCGCCGGCGTCTTGGCGGACCAGGACGGCCGGGACGGTCCCCGGCGGAGGTGCCGCGGGCGCCGTACGCACTTCGTTGACGGTCTCAGACATGTTGTGTTCTTTCTGTGGGTTCAGGCAACTGGGAGGAACGAGGACGTTGCGTAGACGTCGCTGCCGTGAAGGGCGGCCGTGACGAGTTCCCGGATGCCCTCGGGGGTCACTTCCCGCGGGTTGGCGTAAGGGTTCTTTGTGGCGATTTCGACGATCTTTTCGACGTCGGATTCCTTCAGGCCCAGTTCAGCCAGGGACGAGGGTGCGCCGAGGGCCACGCTCAGCTTCTTGAAGTGGGCCGCCGGGTTTTCTGCCCCGGTGGCGCGCTGCAGGGCCGCGACCGCTTGGGGGGCGTGCTGGGCGTTGTAGGCCAGGGCGTAGGGCAGTACGACAGTGTGGGTTTCGGCGTGGGGAAGGTTGAAGGTCCCGCCGAGTGTGTGGCACAGCTTGTGGTGCAGCGACATCGTAGTCGCGCCGAGGGTGGCCCCGCAGAGCCACGCGCCGTACAGCGCATCGGAGCGGGCGTCGATGTTGGATGGGTCTTCCACGATCTTTGGCATCGCTTCGAGGAGGGCACGGGTGCCCTCCTCGGCCATCAGGGAGATGATGGGCGAACCGTCCGGTGCGTACAGCGCTTCGACAGCGTGGGCGATGGCGTTGAATCCGCTGGTGACCGACATGCTCACCGGGAGGGAAACGGTGAGTTCGGGGTCGTAGATGACACTGGTGGGCAGGACCTTGGAGTCGCGTCCGGTCTTTTTCTCCCCGTCGGCGGTCAGGCCCCATACGGGCGTCATTTCGGAGCCGGCGTAGGTTGTGGGTACGGCAATGATGGGCTGGCCGAACTCAAGCGCGATGGCCTTGCCCAGGCCGGTTGTGGACCCGCCGCCGACCGCAACGTAACCGTCGGCCTGGGCAGCGGCAGCTACTTCACGCGCTTTGTGGGCGGATTCGATGGGCACATGCATTTCAGCTTCGGCGTGCACGCCGGCGCTGAGCTCGCCCAGCTGTTGAGAAACCTTTTCGGCCATGTCCGCTTGGAAGGGTGTAGCCAGGACCAGGACACGCTTGAGGCCAAGGTTGACGACTTCGTCGTTAAGTGAGGCAAGTGAGSCGGCTCCGAAACGGACGCGCATCGGAAGTGCCTGGTACTGAAAATCCTTCATCGGGTGTTCTCCTGTGCTTCGATAATCCGTGCAGTGGACGGGGACATCACGGCGGTGTGGATCATGTCCGGGTCGACGAGCTCGGGGTGGATGACAATGTCGATCACTGCCTCCATAAACGGTGGGGTGAGACCGTAGCGGGCTGCGTCGGCCTCTGAGGTGTTGGGCACGAATTCGGCGATCAGGCTCTGCTTCACGGCGAAAACGGCGTCGGAATCGATGTAGTCGCTCCCGCTAACAAAAATGTGCGTCGTCAGTTCCCGGAAACCCGGCGCGCCCACGATGAAGTGGATGTGCGCCGGCCTGTTCGGGTGCCGGGCAGTCGCGTGCAGCAGGTCCCCGACAGGGCCGTCGGTCGGGATCGGGTAATAGCTGGGGATGACGCTGCGGAAGTAGAACTCTCCGGCGGCGTTGGACGTGAACAGGCCGCGGCCGTTGCCGATGCTTTGGATGCCGGGTTGCTGAACGTCGTAGAAGCCCTTGGTGTTTGCCTGCCAGATGTCGATGGCGGCATTGGGGACGGGTTCACCGGTGACGGAGAGGATGCGCCCCCTGACCAGGCAGATGTCTCCTTCGCTTTCCGGGGAGGCGTTCTCGCCAAGTTCACGCTTTGGGGATTCGACCATGTGGAAGGGGCCCAGGACAGTGGAGTCGGTGGCGTCCGGAGTTTCGGCGTCATTGAGGGTTTCCACCATCATGGACACGCCCAGCACGTCGGAGAGGAGGATGAACTCCTGTCGGACGGAGTCGCACTTCTGGCCTGTGGCGGTCAGGAAGTTGATGGCGGTTTCCCATTCTTCGATCGTCGGTTCAATCTGCCTGACGAAGTTGTGAAKGTGGGTGGTGAGGCTGGTCAGGATGGTCCGAAGCCGGTCATCCGGCGTATTGCGGAAACTGTCGATAACAGCGGCAGTCAGTGTTCCGGGGCCGAGGTCCGTGCTCATGGTGCTGTTCCTTCCTTGGAGCTGGGGCGGCTGGTAAGTGGGGCTCAGATGCTGGTGAATCCGCCGTCGACAACGAGTTGCGCGCCGGTGATGTACGAGGCCCTGTCGGAGGCGAGATAGACGATCGCATCGGCGACTTCGCTGGCCTTTCCTGCCCTGTGCATGGGGGTCTTGGCGATCAGCTCATCGGAAATCGCCTGATCCTGGTTTTCCGTCAAGGGTGTTGTAATCAGCCCGGGGTGGACCGAGTTCACGCGGATCCCCTGCGCTGCCCACGTGGCGGAGGCGTTCTTCGTCATCATGGTCACGGCACCCTTGGATGCCTGGTATGCGGCGACGCCAGCTGCTCCAACAAGTCCCCAGATGGACGAGACATTCACGATGGATCCGGATTCCTGCGCCAGCATGGCCGGTGCGACGGAGCGCATTCCCAGGAAGACACCGGTCTGGTTGATGGAGATGATCCGGTGCCAGTCCTGGATGTCGATATCCGTGATCGATTCGTACGATCCGACCAGGCCTGCGTTGTTGACCAGGACGTCGATGCGGCCGTGGGCCTGAAGCACTTCTTCCGTGAGTGCCTTCCAGCCGTCTTCTTCGGCGACGTCGAGGCGCCGCCACTGGATGGCCCCGTCAGCTGCGTCGCCGGCGGAGGCGGCTATGTCGGCTCCGTAGACGGTCGCACCCTGTGCGGCAAGTGCCAGTGCTGTGGCGTGGCCAATGCCGCTGGCCGCGCCGGTGACGATGGCGACCTTTCCGTCAAAGGATGGTGAACTCACGGTGTGTGCTCCTTGCTTTCAGAAGTGGCGGGATTGGTTAGACGACGCGGCGGGTACGCCGGGAACCGGCCAAGTAGTTGAAGATCAGGGCGCTGAGGATGATCAGACCGTAGATGGCCTGGATCCAGAACGAGGGCACCTGGGACAGGACGAGGATGTTCTGGATGATGCCCAGCAGCAGCACGCCACTGAGTGCGCCGATCATGGAGCCCTTGCCACCGTTGAGGCTGATGCCACCGATGACAGCCGCTGCGAAGACGGTGAAGATGAGGCCGTCGCCCTGGTTGGCGGTCACGGAGGCGATACGGCCGGTGAGCATGAGGCCGGCGAACGCGGCGATGACCGCGCCGGCGACGAAGACGCCGATGGTAAGGCGTAGTGTTTTGATGCCTGCGGCTGCGGCGGCGGCGTTGTTGCCGCCCATGGCGTAGAGCTTACGGCCGACCGGGTGGCTGCGCATGAATACTGCGGCGGCGACCAGGAAGATCACGAAGAGCCAGATCTGGATGGAGATGCCCAGCCACTTGGTGTTGCCGAGGGCGAGGAATTCAGCGGGGAGCCCCGAGAGGGTCTTGCCGCCGGACAGGCCCATGGTCAGGCCGCGGAGCAAGGTGAGCATGGCGAGGGTGACGATGAAGGCGTTGAGTTTCAGCTTGCCGACAAGGAACCCGTTGATCAATCCCACCACGATGGAAAGCACGAGCATCGCCCCGAACGCGGCCCAGGGTGACCATCCCCAGCCGGAGCCGCCGACCGCGGCGGGCAGGACCAGCCACACGGCAAGCATCGGAGCCAGGCCCACCACGGACTCGAGCGAAAGATCGAAGTAGCCCGAGATCAGGATGATGCTTTCGGCGATGACCACGATGCCAAGTACGGCGGAGGTCACAAGGACGTTGTTGAGTAGGTTGTTCGCTGTGAGGAACTGGGGCGACAGGAAGGCGCCGATGACCATGGCCACGATGATGGCGGGCAGCAGCGCAAGCTCCCGGGCCCAGCCGGAGGAGCGGGCCTGGTCGATGATATTGAGGGGCCGGCGGCTGGTCGGCGTCCCCGCAACAGTCGGGGTATGCGTGGACATTGGAGTTTCTCCTTGGTTCTTTGGCTCAGTGGTCGTGGGCTGCAGGGGCGGGGCGGACATTGTCATGCGGCGGCCTCCGCCCCCTGGATGGCGCCTACGAGTTCCCACTCTTCGTAGCCGGCGTTGAGTTCGGCGTGAATTTCGCCCTTGTACATGACGATGACCCTGTCGCAGATTTCCAGGTCGGTGTCGTCGGTGGAGACGATCAGCAGCGCCCGTCCGCTGTCACGCAGCGCCCGGAGTGATTCGTAGATGGATTCCTTTGCTGTCACGTCGACACCGGCGGTGGGGTGGACGAGGACGAGTGTGTCCGGGTTTGAAGCGAGGGCCCGTGCGAGCACGACCTTTTGCTGGTTGCCTCCGGAGAGCTCTTCGACGGCCTGGGTGGGTCCGTCGCATTTGATGGACCAGGCGCCGGAGAGTTCGGTGAAGCGTTCGCGGCGCCGTCCCGAACTGATGAGGCCGCCACGGCCGCGGAGCCGGTCGACGATGGTCAGGGTGGCGTTTTCTTCGACGGACAGTTCCGGGACGTAGCCGTTGACGTGGCGGTCTTCGGGAACGAAGCCAATTCCGGCGTTGATCGTTTTGATGACGTTTCCGTGCCCGAGGGTGTGGCCGTTGTGTTCAACGGTTCCCGCATCGAGTGCCAGCTGACCTGCGATTGCCTGGGCGAGCTGGACGTGGCCTGCGCCATCGAGACCTGTGAGGCCGACGCATTCGCCAGCGCGGACCGTCAGGTTGGCTTCCAGGACGCGGGAGCCGACGCCGACGCCGGTCACGGTGAGTCGCGTTTCGCCAAGCTGGTCCTGGCGGTTACTGGTGGCGGCAGTATCTTTCCTAGCAGCTGCAGCTTCTTGCTCCGTCACACCGGCCATGACGTTGACGATCCGGTTGACGGTGAGGTCGGCTGTCTGGGCGGTCAGGACGTCGCGTCCGTCGCGCAGGATGGTGACAGAGTCGCAGACCTTGAAGATTTCTTCCAGGTGGTGGGAGACGTAGATGACGGTCACCCCGCGCTGGCGGAGGCTGTTGATCTGGGCGAATAGTTCATGGGAAGCCCCCTCGTCGAGGCCGGCCGTCGGTTCGTCCAGAAGGAGGATCCGCGGTCCCCGGGACAGTGCCCGGCATACTTCGACGATTTTCTTTTCCAGCGGTTCAAGGTCCTCGACGTTTTTGTCGACGATGCGCTCGTAACCCCAGTCCTTGAGCTGGTCGGTTGCCGCCTTGCGCATCGCCGGCCAGTCCACGCTCCCCCACCGCTTGCGTGGGTAAGCGCCAAGGCTGATGTTTTCCGCCACGGTCAGTTCCGGCACGAGGGTGCTTTTCTGATACACGCAAGCGATGGAATCGGATCCGGGACCTTCAGTAATTTCACCGTCCGCGCCCTGGATGTGGATGCTTCCGGCGTCCGGAGTCACCAGCCCGGTAAGCATCGCAATCAAAGTGGACTTTCCGGCACCGTTCCGGCCGAGAAGGGCCCGGGATTCGCCTGAACGAACGGTCAGGTTGGCATCTGTCAACGCCTGGGTCGATCCGAAAGATTTCTGTAGTCCGCGGATCTCGATGGCATTCTGGGTGTTAGCTGTGACCACGATGTCACCCTTTCTGAAATTCAGTCTTCACCTTGGCCCTGCTCGGCCGGGAGCGAGTTATTTTTTGTTTCCCCAGAGGTTCTGGTCATCAACGTTGTCTTTCGTGATGACCGGAGAGGGAAGCATGTCCGCGAGATTGCCCTTGTAGTCGACGATTTCGCTGCCGTGCTCGGACGGACCGACCTTGTATTCCTTTCCGGCGATGGCGTCCTTGAGGTACTGGACGGCGTACTTTCCGTAGAGATCTACCGGCTGGGAAACGACGGCGTCAACGTGTCCGGACCGGACAGCATCCAAGGATCCCTTGGAACCGTCGATGGTCACCAAGGGGACGTGTCCGGGCTGACCGGTGGGGGCCCACTTGCCCTGACCCTCCATCACGGTCTGCACGCCGGAGAGCATCACGGAGTCGCTGGCCAGGAAGACGGCGTCGATCTTCGATGTGCTGAGAACTGTCTGGGCGTTTTCCACCGCCTTGGCAGATTCCCAGTTGGTGTCCTTGCGGATGATATTTACATCCGGGAACTTGGAGGACATGCACTCATCGAAGCCCTTGTTCCGGTCAAACCCGGAGGTGGTTGACAGCGCGCCGTGCAGTTCCAGGACCGTGCCCTTGCCGCCGGTCAGCTTGCCGATCTGTTCACAGACGCTGGTGCCCATGGCAACATTGTCCGCCCTGATGTTCATGTAGATCTTGCCGCCATTGGCTGCGGTGTCCACGGTAACGACGGGGATGTTTGCGGCGTTCGCAGCCTGGATGGCCGGGATGATGGCATCGCTGTCCCGGGGTATGGTCACCAGGCCTTTTACATCCTGGGAGATCAGGGTGTTGATATCGGTCACCTGCTTGGCCGGGTCACCCTCGGCGTTGGAGGCGGGTAGCATCTTCAGGCCGTTCGAATTGGCCTCGCTAACGACGGAGTCCACCAGGCCTGCCGTAAAGGGGTTGTCGAGGACACCGGCGGAGAAGCCGACGGTGGGTGCGTCGCCACTTCCCGATGACGCACTCCCGCCGCAGGCGGAGAGCGCCATCGTGGCGCCGGCGAGCACGGCGACACCAACGTGACGGCGGCTCAGTTTGAATGCGGAGGCGCCTTTGCGATCCTGCACCATCAATTGCTCCTAATTAGAAGGTAGACATACACAAGTGGAATTCTTGCTTCGGCGCCGCCCGGTCCTCGACTTCGAGTCCGGAGCTCCGGAAGCTGTGGCCGGTGCGCCGACGGGCCGGGAGATCCCCCGCCCTTGTCAGCTCTCGCGGCTGCATCACCCTTCCAATGTAAAGTGATACACCGCACACTGTCAAGTAATACAGCACATGGCACTTTACATTCGGTTGATTCGGACGGTTCCGAGATTTTCCGCCGTAGTTAGGCGTAATAACTGTGAAGTCTGGGCAATTTTGCGGTAGAGGAGCTAAAGTGGTGTGTACGCGAACTGTACACTTATGGCTGGTTCCCCGGTCCGTTGGTGGACATACATAACAGCGGTCCTCTCTTTTGCCGGATTGGATCGCCGGAAAGGCCGACGATGAGCATTCAAGCCACTGCACCGGTTACCCAGGAGGATCGTGCCCAGCTGGGCAGTCAGCTCAGGGCTGCCAGGATGAAGGCGAAGATCTCCCTCAGGGAGCTCGCCCGGAGGGTCGGTATCTCCGCGAGCTTTATGTCACAGGTCGAGCTGGGCCGTGCCGTCCCTTCCATCGGAACCCTGTACACCATCGTTTCGGAGCTTGGGCTCTCCTTGGACACGCTCATGAGTGGTGAGCACTCGGCTCCCGCCCCGGAAGAAAACGGCCCGACCGTTGATTCAACTGTCAGCGGCCTTCCCGTCTTCGCCCCGTCTGCAGGCACGGCAATCCCGGGAATCCAGAGGGCAGGGGACCGTCCAGAGATCAACATGGGAGGCGTCCGCTGGGAGCGGCTCACGGAACGGGCCGACCCTTTGGTTGAGTTCCTGCGGGTCACGTACGGGCCCGGGAGCGAGTCCTGCGCCGCGGACGCACTGATGCGCCACCCCGGATGGGAGTACATCCATATCCTTTCCGGCCAACTTAACGTCCAGGTCGCTTTTGATAGCGATGTTCTCGGGCCTGGAGACAGCATGAATTTCGATTCAAATGTGCCGCACCGTCTCAGCAACACCTCCGGTGAAAACTGTGTCGCCATCTGGGCCGTGGTCGGCCGTCAAGGCTTCGCCCATCCCCTCGACCTGGCCAGGGCCGGTCAGGGATCAAGCGGTGAGGACTCCGGGGCGATGGAACACTCCCACTCTTAGCATTCCTCCCCTATCGTGGCACGGACGTGTCATGCCGTCAGTGCCGAAGCTTTGGTTAGTGAGTGTCAACCGGGGGAATACAAGCCGGACCCCGCACTCCTTGCAGCATTGGGCTGCCTGGCAAGGGGTAGACGCGGTAGACGTCAAGAGAGTGCCGGCGACGGGTGTCGCCGGCACTCTTTTGGCTTTGCGGGCCTGGTGCACTTTAGACAGTTGAGCGCGCGGAGGCTGTTGTGCCTTCCTGACCGAGGGCAGCCTGCCCAGGCTTGGGCGTCGGCTGGTAGGCCAGCAGCTTCCAGGATGAACCCACGCGGATCCACACGGCTAAGGCGGTGTTGTCCAATGCTGTAGGCGTGCCCCGGATGGTCAGATCGGCGTGCATTTCTCCCATGACGAGGGCTACATCGCCTACTATTTTGACCTGCTCCACCGGATGATCGATCCTGTGATAGACGTATACACCCTGCCGGCACTTATCGATGTAGCCGCTCAGGTCATCGCGTTCCCCATTTGAATGCGCGTATACCAGGTCCTGATGGCAAAGTTCGGCGAAGGCGTCGAAGTCAGACCTGAGTACCGCCTCGTAGCGGCGGTCTTCGAGGGACAGGATCTCCTGTTCGTCTGAAGAATGGTGGTCGGGCACGTGGGGCTCCTTCCGATCCATGGCGGGCTGAAGGTTAGATGAGTCCACGGATGCTGCCGCCATCCACGCCCCAGACGGAACCGGTGACGAAGCTGGTCACCGGGCTGCAGAGCAACGCGATGACGCGCGCTACTTCCTCCGGAGTGCCGAGCCGTTCCAGGGGCAGCTGGCGGAGCTTCATTTCATGTTCGACGGCTGCCTGGCGTTCCATCCCGTGCAGGGTTGCGAACGTGTCAGCAAAACCGCCCGGCTTGGTCCAAAACGGTGTCCAGATGGGTCCCGGTGCCACGGCGTTGACCCGGATCTTCGGGCCCTCTGCGCGGGCGATGGACTTCGTCAGGGCCAGGACAGCTGCCTTGCTGGCGGAGTAGTCGACAGGCTGGGCTTCAGGTTGCCGGGCGAGGTCGGATGCGTTGTTGACGATGCATGGAGCCGCTGACTCGCGCAGGGCGGGCAATGCGGCGCGGATGGCGCGCACGTAGCTCATGAAGTTCAGCTCCATCGTCCGCGCCCAGTCCTCGTCGGTGATCTGCTCGAAGGTCCGGACTGCGCCAGAGCCGACGTTGTTGATGAGAAGGTCCAGGCCGCCGAGCTGGTCGATGGCCTCGGCAACAGCGTTGTTCGTAGCTTCGCCCTGGGTGAAGTCAACGACGGCGGGGACGATCCGGCCAGGGTGGTCAGCGGCCAGTTCCTCAAGTTCGGTCAGGGCCGATTTGTCGATGTCCAGGGCTGCGACCGTCGCTCCTTCGGCGGTCAGCAGAAGGGCGGTGGCACGGCCGATGCCCAAGGCCGCGCCGGTGATGACGGCTTTCTTGCCGGTCAGTTCCAGTTCCATGAGTTGTACCTTTCGGTGGTTCGGTGTTCCTGTGGTGCTTTAGTTCTGATGGGCGGAAGAGCCTTCGGAGCCCGTCCGGAAATCAAAACCGGTGGTCAGGCCCCCGTCAGCTACAACGGTGGTGCCGAAGACGGCCGAGGACTCCTTGGAGAGCAGGAAAAGTGCCGAATTGGCGACTTCGTCCGCGCCGGTGATGCGCCCGAGGGGCTGCCGCGCCTCACGGGTGGCCAGGAATTTCTCCGGGTCGCTGGCCGAGGCCAGGTGTCGTTCGAAAAGTCCCGCCCGCATGGGCCCCGGTGCCAGCAGGTTGAATTGGATGCCCGTGCGGGCGTAGTCCAAAGCAATGGTTCGGACGGCTCCGGTGAGGGCGGCCTTGGACGACGCATAGGACGCCAGCTGCTGCTCCGCGAAGTGGGCATCGACGCTGGTCACCACGACCACGGAAGCGTGCTCCGCTTTCTGCAGGTGCGGCATCAGCGTTTTGAGGGCGATCACGTTGCCGAGGACGTTCACCTCC
Source organism: Arthrobacter sp. P1_B3 (assembly GCF_056406615.1). Classification (NCBI taxonomy): domain Bacteria; kingdom Bacillati; phylum Actinomycetota; class Actinomycetes; order Micrococcales; family Micrococcaceae; genus Arthrobacter; species Arthrobacter sp. P1_B3. The sequence goes on from NZ_JBFTZV010000019.1 coordinate 15,476, forward strand.
CAGGTCCGCTTCCACGACTCCAGCGTTTCTTCCTCGAGCGTGCCGACACCAAGGATCGCTGCTGCGGCGATCAGCCCCAGTGATCCGTTGGCGCCTGCAGTGGCCGTTTTGGCTACTTCCTGCCAGGTCGCCTCTTCTGCGACGTTGCCGACGATGTGCTGGTACCCGGGTTGGTCCGTCAGCTCTGCGGGGCTGACTCCGAGGTCCACACCGAAGACGTGGCTTCCCGCGGACAGTAGTGCCTTCGCGCATTCCAGGCCCAACCCACTGGCTGTGCCCGTAACGATGACATGGTCGGGAAGAGTGAGTGTCCAGTCAGTCATAAATTCCTCCGTTACTTGCCTACTGCTGCAGCGCAGTCAGCAAGGTTGGCTTTGGTGATCGTCTTGGGGGTCAGATAGTTGTTCTTCTCCACACTCTTGCCTTCGAGGACATCAATGACAGCCTTGGCTGCGAACTCGCCATCCTCGATGGGGCTTTGCAGAACCGAGGCGTACTGGACTCCCTTTTCAATGCCGGTGTAACCCTCGGTGGAGCAGTTGGAACCGACCATGGCCAAGTCCGTGGATTTCAGGCCGGCCCGGTCAGCGGCGACGATGGCGCCGGCGAGCATGTTGTCTGCTTGGGCGTAGATGCCGCGCAGGTTCTTGTTCCCGAACTGGGTGATGAGGCTGGCAGCTGCGGATGTGGCCTGGGTCTGGTCCCAGTTACCCGGCTGTGAACCGGCGATGGTGATTCCAGGGGCCAACTTTGCCAGCTCGTCCTTGAAGCCTTTGGTGCGGTTGATGGCCGGCGGGGTTCCGGGTACACCTTCGACGATAACGACCGAGCCCGAGTCGCCGAAGCCTTTCTCTTTGAAGCCCGCGATCATGGCCTTGGCGGYCTCCTGGCCGTTGGCGTAGTCATCGGGCCCGGTGAAGGTGTTCCAGAGGCTGTCATCGTCGGACTGCGGGTGTGAGTTGGTCACGACCACCGGGATTTTGGACTGCTTGAGCCGCTGCAGGGACGGCATGATGGCGGTCGCATCGGCGGGCCACAATACAACGGCGTCAGGGCGTGTGCTGATGGCCTGGGTGACCTGCTGGGCCTGTTCGGCGGCGTTGAAGTCGTTGACGACGACCGTCACCTGGACGCCTGCGGCTTCGGCGACCTTCTTGAATTCTTCGGTGTGCTTGGCGCAGTAGTCACAGCTCTGGGCGACGGTCAGCAGGGTCACCTTCTTGCCTTTGACGTCGGTTGAACCGCCGCCGGCGCTCGGGGCTGCTGCTGGCGTTGATCCACAAGCTGCCAGGAATAGTGCAGAGGTGAGGGAAAGGGCGACAGCCAGTCTCTTCATTGAGGTGGTTTTCATGGTGATCCTTAGTGGTTGGTTGGTACGCGGGGTTGGGAGGTGGACATGCTGTTCTCGACCGACTTGTTCACGATGCGGTTCAGCGGGCGGTCGATGACAACGATGAGGAGGAGAATTCCGCCGTTGATGAGCTGGATGATGGCGGTTGAGGTGCCTTGCAGGCTGAGGCCGTTGCCGACCACGGCCAGCAGCATGGCTCCGGCGGCGACGCCCGGGATGCTGCCCTTGCCGCCGGTCAGCGCAACTCCGCCGATAATTGCTGCAGTGACGGCCTGCAGGAGGGTCGCTTCGTCTGATCCGGGCGCCCCTGATGCCAGGGTCAGTCCCTGAAGGGCGCCTGCCACGCCGGCGAACAGACCGGAGATGACGAACGCCAGGATCAGGACCCGGGTCACCGGAAGGCCGGACGCTGAGGAGCGTTGGCGGTCGCTGCCCACGGCGCGGATTTTCACACCCGACCACGTCTTGGCCATGAGCCATCCCGCGGCCACGACGAGAACCACGTACAGCAGTGCACGGGGTGAGACGATCTCGGCGATGGCCTGGTCCAGCCAGAGCCCCGGTTCAAAGTCGGTGAGGGTGACGATCTTGCCGCCCGCAACGGCGAAACCCAGTCCAATAGTCAGCACCAGGGTCCCGACGGTGACAGCCAGAGACGGTACGGCGTAGTGGGCGGTGAGCCAGCCGTTGAGGACCCCCACGGCGGCGGCGACGGCGACGGCGGCAGCCACACCGAGGGGTATCCCGGCGGTTTCACCTACCTTGACCGCGATGAGCCCGGCCAAAGGGATGGTCCCGGCGATGGAGAGGTCGAATTCGCCGGCGATCATGACGATCGAGAGACCGGTTGCGACCAGAGCCAGGACGGCGAAGGACTGCAGAAGGGAGTAGAGGTTGCCGGCGTTGAGGAAGGCCGGGTTGGTCAGTGCGAAGGCGATGAATGCGAGGACTGCCAGCGACCATGCCAGAAGTGTCCGGAAGTGCCAATAGATTCTAACCACGGGATCAGCGCCTTCTTCCTGATTGACGGTTGGATGCGATGCCGGTTGCTACCACGGCCAGCAGGACGAGGACGCCCTTGAAAATGAGCTGGACTTCGTAGCTGAGCCCGAGCAGGACCAGTGCGTTGCCGAGCAGGCCGACGAGGACGGCCCCGGTTGCAGCGCCGACGGGATTCCCTGTTCCGCCTTTGACGCTGACGCCGCCTACAACGACAGCCGTGATGGCATCGAAGCCGAAGGTGCCGCCCAGCTGGAGGTTTCCTTGTCCCGATTCAGAGGACAGCAGCCCGCCGGCAAGACCTGCCATGGCGCCCGAGCCGATAAAGGCAAACAGGATTACCGGCCAGGCGCGCATTCCTGAGACAAGGGCTGCTTTTTCGTTCAGGCCCACGAGGGTTACCCGCCGGCCCAGCACGGTGTAGCGGTGCGTCCACCAGGCGAGCACTGTAAGCACGAAGAAGGCAAGCACCTGGACGGGTACGACGCCGAAGATGGTTAGCCCGAAGACGCTGGCGTCGCCTGCGCCCTGCACATTGCGCCCACCGGTCACGATCTGCGCAAAGCCAATGAGGATCGCTGCGGCTGCGATGGTAGTGACGATGGGGTCAGTGCCCAGGCGCCCGACGAAGAACCCCTGCACTGCACCGGCGAGAGCCCCGAACAGGACGGCGGCCGCCATGGCGGTCCATGGACCGGTGTGGAGGAGGGAGGCGAAGACGATGGTGGACACCGCGACCATCGCACTGACGGACAGAGCAAATAGCCTGCCGACGATGGTGATAATGCTCAGGCCGACGGCGGCAATTCCCACCAGGGCAACTGAGAGGAACAGCGCACGCAGGTTGGTGACCGTGGCGAACTCGTTGACGAAGATGCAAGCCAGGATGAACAGCAGGACGGTGGTCACGGCGATGATGGCTGAGCTGTCCGTCGTGATCCGTTTGATGGTTTCAGCGACGGGTGTGGCCGGCGCCGCCGGTTTTTGTACCGTCGACCGTACCGCGATTTTAGTGTTCATGGTTTGGCTCCGTGAAGGATTTCGGTGAGGATCTGGGAGTCCGTGATATCGGTTGTCCGGTTGCTGCTGACCGGGCGGCCGCGGAACATGGTGATGACCCGGTCGGCCAGTTCGCGAAGCTCGACGATGTCGCTCGAATAAACGATGACGATGACGTTATTGGCGGAAAGCTGCCGGAGCGCGCGATAAATTTCCGCGCGTGCACCGATGTCTACGCCACGGGTCGGCTCGTTCAGGACCAGAACATCGGGTTGAGTGGCCAGGGCCCTGCCGATTGCGATCTTCTGCTGGTTGCCGCCGCTGAGGGATCCGACGGGAACCCTGATGCGTGACGGGTCGAAGGCCACCTTTGACGCAATGGACCCGGCGAGGTCCGTTTCCAGCTCTGCCCTGATGGTGCCCAGCCGGCTCACGACGGCCAGTGCGCCCGAGCTGACGTTCTGAGCGACACTGCCGCTGAGGAAGACACCCTCCATGACACGGTCCGCGGAAACGTAGGCAATCCCGTGCTTCTGGGACTTGGGTCGTGTCAGGGCTGACAGCTGAATCTCGTTCAGTTGAATGTCCCCCGCGGTCACCGGGATGAGGCCGACCAGGGCTCGAACAACGTCATCAGCTCCGGAGCCTATCTGGCCAAAGAGCGCGGTGACCTCCCCGGCCTGTGCGGTGAAAGACACGTCCGAGAAACGGTGCCCGGAGGCCAGTCCGCGGATGTTCAGCTTCCGGCGGCTTTCCGGAGCAAAGTTTTCCTTGACGTGAATTGCCTCCCCCGCTGTGTGTTCTTCGCCCAGCATGTGCGTAACAACCGAATCCATGGTGAAATCGGCCGTCGGGCCACTGGCCACCACGCTGCCGGAACGCATGATGGTGATCCGGTCCGCCAGCCGGAAGACTTCGCCCATCCGGTGCGTGATGTAGACGATCGACCGTCCGCCTGCCACAAGCGACCTCACGACCTCATGGACCCGTGAGATTTCAATGTCCGACAGGGTGGCGGTGGGCTCATCCAGGATCAGGGTGCGGGCATCGGCGACGAGCCCGCGGGCGATCTCAAGCAGTTGGCGTTTTGCCAGCGGCAATGCCTCCACGGGCATGTCCAGATCCAGGTCCTCAAGACCCGCAGACGCCAGCGCGGACTGCATCCGCTCCTGCAGTTTTTCCCTGCGCACCAAAAGACCTGAGGTCCGGCGCATGCTGAGAGCCATATTGTCCCGGACGGACAGCTCGGGGATCACCGAGAGTTCCTGGAACACCATGGCTACATCGGATGGTTCGGAGCCTCCCGGGAATGTCACCTCGCCGGTATCAGCGGTAACTACACCGGCTATCACTTTGACCAGGGTGCTCTTTCCGGCACCGTTTTCTCCCAGCAACGCGTGCACTTCACCCGCCCGGAAGTCCACCGAAACGTCGTTGAGCGCCTTCGCCCCGCCGAAGCTTTTGCTGATCCTGCTCACAGAAAGCAGGATCTCGGTACTAAGGACCACGTTGACCTCATTCCGTTTGATTGGTTCGAGGACGACGTTAAGTGATCCAACACACAAGTGTCAAGTAAAAGATTACATGTGCACCATTCCTGTAAGCCTCAAGTCGCCGGTCAACGCACCATGGAGGGTCCTTAGAAAGCGCGTTCTCCTTCGAATTAAGGCCGTTCCTCTGTTGAATATGCGGTAAGAGAAGGCTGGGCGCAGGCTCTGTCGCGAAATCAGACCGCGAAGATTGTGTCAACTAACAGTTGACGGGCAACCTGCTGTCAATTACCTTGGAATGAGGCTGGGCCAAGAATCATCAGCTCAGGTTTGGCATTCCCTAACGAAGGCCCGGCTCAACGTCGTGAAGACGCAGCGTTGGGCACGGACATCGGGGCGAAATCAGACTCGTGGCGGCCGATAGCCCCCAACACTTAAAGCAAGGAGAGACCTCCGTGGATAACGCCACTGCAGCCGAGAAATACAAGATCGAAACCTTGGAAGCAAAGCGCTACCAAGCCGTAGTCGACGGTGATTACGACGCCTTCGAGGGCCTATGCCACCAGCGCCTGGTGTACACCCATTCGCTGGGTGACCGTGACACGCTGAGCAGCTACCTGGAAAAGCTTCGCAAGGGCTTCTACAGGTACCACCGGATCGACCATCCCATCGAAGACATCGTCCTGATTGGGGACACCGCACTCGTACTGGGACAGATGAACGCGGACCTCACTGTCAACGGAACCCACAAAACGCTTGCCAACAGTGCACTCTCGGTATGGATAAAAGAGGGCGAGAGCTGGAAGTTCCTTGCGTACCAGCCGACTCCCCGCAAGCCGGCGGCAGCCTAGACCCCGCAACCCCTGCTCGCGCCAACGAAGGAAGAACCATGAACCAGGCTTTTGTTTACGACGCCGTGCGTACCCCCTTCGGCAAGTTGGGCTCAGGCCTCGCCGGGATCCGCCCGGATGACCTTGCCGCGCACGTGATCACCGAATCCGTGAAACGCGCCCCCGCGCTGGACCCCGAGCGGATCGATGAGGTGGTGTTCGGCAACGCCAACGGGGCCGGCGAGGAAAACCGCAACGTCGCCCGGATGGGAACCCTGCTCGCGGGCCTTCCGGTGTCCATTCCCGGCACCACGGTCAACCGGCTCTGCGGCTCCTCGCTGGACGCGGCGATCATCGCCTCCCGGCAGATCAACACCGGCGACGCCGAGCTCATGCTGGTCGGCGGCGCCGAATCGATGTCCCGGGCCCCCTGGGTGCTGCCCAAGACCGAGAAGCCGTACCCGGCCGGGGACCTGGCTCTGGCCTCCACCACGCTGGGCTGGCGGCTGGTGAACCAGGCCATGCCGACGGAGTGGACCATTTCCCTGGGCGAGGCCACCGAACGGCTGGCCGAAAGATACGGTGTGGGCCGCCAGGCGCAGGACGAGTTCTCCGCCAGCTCGCACAACCTGGCCGCCGCGGCGTGGGACGAGGGCTTCTACGACAACCTCGTCGTCCCGGTCCCGGGCACTGACCTGGTCCGCGACGAGGGCATCCGGGCCGGGTCCTCGGCGGAGAAGCTCGCCGGGCTCAAGACCGTGTTCCGCGCGGAGAACGGCACGGTCACAGCCGGGAACGCCTCCCCGCTCTCCGACGGCGCCTCCGCGGCGTGGCTGGGATCCGAGGCTGCTGCCGGGATCCTGGGCCTGGACCCGCTGGCCCGGATCGCCGGGCGCGGCGCGCACGCCAACGATCCCCAGTATTTCGGCTACGCCCCCGTGGAGGCCGCGAACAAGGCCCTCGCCAAGGCCGGGATCGGCTGGGACCAGGTCGGCGCCGTCGAACTGAACGAGGCGTTCGCCGCGCAGTCCCTGGCCTGCATCAACGCCTGGGGCATCGACCCGGGAATCGTGAACCGGCACGGCGGCGCGATCGCGATGGGCCACCCGCTGGGCGCCTCCGGCGGMCGSATCCTGGGCACCCTGGCCCGGTCCCTGCAGGCCTCCGGGCAGCGCTGGGGCGTCGCCGCGATCTGCATCGGCGTCGGCCAGGGCCTSGCCGTCGTGCTCGAAAACGTAACTTCTGGCGTGAAGGGTTAAGCGAGATGCTKAATTTYATTGACACGGTCGGTGAGGCCGTCGCCGGCATCAAGGACGGCTCCACGGTTATGATCGGSGGSTTCGGCAACGCCGGGCAGCCGTTCGAACTGATCGACGCGCTGCTGGACGGCGGCGCCACCGACCTTACCGTGGTGAACAACAACGCCGGCCAGGGCGACCAGGGCCTTGCCCTGCTCATCAAGGAAGGCCGGGTGAAGAARRTGATCTGCTCTTTCCCGCGGCAGTCCGACTCCTGGCACTTCGACGCCAAATACCGTGCCGGCGAGATCGAACTCGAGCTGGTCCCGCAGGGGAACCTCGCTGAGCGGATCCGTGCCGCCGGCGCCGGGATCGGCGGCTTCTTCACGCCCACCGGCTATGGCACCATGCTCGCCGAGGGCAAGGAAACCCGCTACCTGGACGGCAAGTGGCAGGTGTTCGAGACCCCCATCCACGCCGACGTCGCCCTCATCAAGGCCCTCACGGCGGACGGCAGGGGCAATCTCGTCTACCGCAAGACCGCACGGAACTTCGGTCCCATCATGGCCGCCGCCGCGAAACACACCATCGCCCAGGTCTCCGGGATCGTGCCCACCGGCGGCCTGGACCCGGAAGTCATCGTGACCCCCGGAATCTACGTCAACAGCATCGTCCGTGTGGCCGCAGCCGCAGGCAAGACAGAAAGCGTGGCTTGAGATGAGCATCCCGACCAATGACCAGCCGGGTGTCCGGACCGGCATCCAGGCATCCGACAAGCCGCTGGGCCGCGACGACCTCGCCCGCCTCGTGGCCCGCGACATCCAGCCCGGATCGTTCGTGAACCTCGGCATCGGCCAGCCCACCCTGGTCTCCAACTACCTCGAGCCGGAGCAGAACATCACGCTCCACACCGAGAACGGCATGCTCGGCATGGGCCCGGAAGCCACCGGGGACCAGATCGACGGGGACCTCATCAACGCCGGCAAGATCCCCGTGACGGAGCTTCCCGGGGCGTCCTACTTCCACCATGCGGACTCCTTCGCGATCATGCGCGGCGGGCACCTGGACATCTGCGTGCTCGGCGCCTTCCAGGTCTCGGCCACCGGAGACCTCGCCAACTGGCACACCGGCGCGCCGGACGCGATCCCCGCCGTCGGCGGCGCCATGGACCTCGCCACCGGCGCCAAGGACGTCTTCGTTATGATGACGCTCCTGACCCGCGACGGCGTGTCCAAACTCGTCGAGGCGTGCACCTACCCGCTCACCGGGATCGGCTGCGTGACCCGCGTCTACACCGATAAGGCCGTCTTCCTGACCGGCCCCGACGGCGTCCAGGTGCGGGAGACCTTCGGCTGCACGCTCGAGGAACTCCAGGCCATGGTGCCCGTCCCCCTCAAGGCGACGGACCCAAGCTGACAGTCCTGCCGCCGGATAACCTGCGCCCCGCTAAAGTGATGCGGGACCGAGAGGCGAGAAATGATTGAGCCAGCCAAGAGCGGCGGCGCGCCCGCGGCCAGCGACCAGTACGTGCAGTCGCTGGCGCGCGGGCTCGCCGTGATCCGTGCCTTTGACACAGAGCACCCCAAGATGACCCTGACCGAGGTGGCGGCCCGGACCGAACTGACCCGGGCCACGGCCAGGCGGTTCCTGCACACGCTCGCGGAGTTGGGCTATGTCCGAACGGACGGCAAGACCTTCGCCCTGACCGCCAAGGTACTTCAGCTCGGCTACGCCTACCTGTCCGGGCTGTCCCTGCCGCAGCTGGCCCAGCCGCACCTGGAGGAGCTCTCGCTCGAACTGGGGGAGTCGACGTCGGCCGCGGTGCTCGAGGGCACCGACATCGCCTACATCGCCCGGGTGTCCACCCGGCGGATCATGACGGTCGGCATTACGGTGGGCACCCGTTTCCCGGCCTACGCGACGTCCATGGGCAGGGTGCTGCTCGCGGCCCTGCCGCCGGCGAAGCTGGAAGACTATCTCGCGGCCACAGAGATCCGGCCCCTCACGCCGGGAGCCATCGGAACGCGGGCTGACCTTCTGGCGGAGCTGGATACGGTCCGCGCCCAGGGCTGGTGCCTGTTGGATCAGGAACTGGAGCTGGGGCTGATGTCCATTGCGGCGCCGGTCCATGACGGGCCCAAGGTGGTAGCGGCGATCAACGTCTCGCTGCAGGCCCAGACGGTGTCCACGCAGACCGACCCCGACGCCTACCTCAAGGCCGTGCGCGAGGCGACGGTAGCCACAGCGGAAGTCATCTCCGAGGACCTGACTTCGGGACGGTGAAACACTGTCCTGACGTGACGTCTGGGAAGGGGACCGTCAGGGAGCGGGGTCTGGGATGGGTTCGGTGGAAACCGTGATCTTGACGCCCCCGGGCTCGTCACTGATTTTCAGGTGAAAGTTCCTGCCCACCACCAGGGCATGGATGTCGTCGCTGTCTCCGGGCGCTACCTGCTCGGCCAGCCGCGTGAGCGCCAGTGCCATGGCCCGGCCCCAGTCGTGAGGATCCATACTGGATGATTCAGCCGTTGCTGAATACTTCTCTGGTTCAGTCATCTGCCCCCGCTTTCGGCGTCCGGAGCGCAGCCTCCGGAACATCACGAAGCCCAGTCTAGTGAGGTGGCGGAGCGCGCGTCCACGATTTGCGCCGGCCCTGCGGAGGTTACGCGGGCACTGCGGCTAGGATTTCAGTTCGGGTACTCTTTCGCCCCATTGCCCTAAGGACGCCATGACAGAGAACAACACCGCGACTCCGGAGACCCCGGACAACGCAGCGTCCCGGCGCGCCGCCGTGGTTATCAACCCCATGAAATCTCCCGGTAAAAGCTTCCGTGCCTCGTTCTTCCGCCTGTGCGAGACCCAGGGCTGGGCCGAGCCGCTGTGGCTGGAGACCACCAAGGAGGACACCGGGATTGGCCAGGCCCGCGAGGCGCTGGATGCCGGAGTCGACGTCGTGATCGCGGCGGGCGGGGACGGAACGGTCCGCTGCGTGGCGGAGGTCCTCGCCGGCACCGGAACGCCGATGGGACTGGTCCCCCTGGGGACCGGCAACCTGCTGGCCCGCAACCTCGGCGTCGACATCACCGACCCCGTGGCCGCCAGCTACGACGTCCTCAGCGGCGCGGATACCAAGGTAGACGTGGTCAAGGCCAGGCTGGACCATGCCGAGAAGGAGCACATCTTCCTTGTCATGGCCGGTCTCGGCTATGACGCCGCCATCATGGCCAACACTGTGGACGAACTCAAAGACCGCGTGGGCTGGCTCGCCTATGTCGAGGCTGGCATCCGGCACCTGCCGGGCAAGCCGATCAGGGCGAAGATCAGCATTGACGGCCAGCATGCCGTGCGGCGCCGGATCCGCAGCGTCATGGTGGGCAACTGCGGCAAGATCATGGGGGGCGTGGAGATCTTCCCCGATGCCAAGGTCGACGACGGCATCCTGGACGTCGTGATTTTGGCCCCTCATGGCCGGTTCGGCTGGCTGGATGTGCTGTCCGGCGTCTTCGGCCGGAAGAACGCCAAGAACACGTCGGTCGAATACTTCGCCGGAAAGTCAGCCGAAATCGAACTCGCCCACGAGCAGGAATTCCAGCTCGACGGTGACCCCCTCGGCAAGGCCAAACACCTCAACGTCACTGTGGAGCACGACGCTCTCACCATCCGGATGACGGGCATCTGACCCGGGCTGGCCGCTTCCCGGGCCAGCCGCTTTCCGGGCCGGCCGCTTCCCGGGCTGGCTAGCGCGCCGCCGGCCGGTGTGCCAGGATCTCAGCGAGTTCGGCCAGCCGGTGCGCGCGGGCGGATTCGGCAGGCGTGAACGGCTCGCCGGGCCGGGAAAACGTGATGGGCCCATGCCACGCTGTAGGGATTTTCAGGACCGTCCCGTCCCCGCCCGTCCGGGGTGGCACCTCGGCGTTGCCAGCCGCCGGTCCGGGGATGATCCGTGCCCGCAGCAGTTCCGCGACGGCCAGCGGCAGCTCCTCCGGACTGGCGGCGATCCGGGCAGCCAGGCTCAGCGCGCCGGTTTGCCCGTCGGCCATGGCCAGGGCGGTGGTCGGCCAGACGTGCGGATCCGCTCCGCCGCCCGCCCGCAGCGCCCGGAGCAGCTCGGCTTCGCGGACATCACCCGGTGCCGAGAGCACGAACTCGTCCAGCACACCGCCGGCCACGGGGTGAACATGAATGCTGAGGATGTTCGTGTTCAACCCGGCCAGGGCCTGCGTCAGTTTCTGCAGCGACCCGGGTTTGTCTTTCAGGACGGTCCGCGCCCGCCAAAGGGCAGGCGCGGCGACGAGCCGTTTGCGGTGGCGCAGGGCCGGGGCATGCAGCCAGCCCCTGAGCATCCGGGCCGCCGAGGGCTCGGCGACCCAGATCACCAGGATGGTCGCGGTCATGGTCAGGACCAGGACCTTGGCAACATAAGGCAGGTGGGTTTCCACCACCGCCGCGTGCACCAGCAATTCGATCGGAAGCATCACGGCCACATTGGCCAGCGTCAGCCGCGCCTTGGTCGGTTCGGGCATCTGGCCGCACACTTCGCAGCTCAACTCGGAGGTGGCAGGGGACTGGGCTTTGCCATGGGCTTTGCGCGTCATACACCTATGATTCCGGCCAGCTGTTTCGGCCCGGTTGCCGCCGGGTGACGGTTTCGGACCGGACGGGCAGGAGGGAGGCTCGCAGCAACGCGCCCTAGGGGCTGCGTTAGAGCAAGTGGCGGTGCGCATAGAGGTCGCGGAGCAGGGCGACCTCTGCCAAGTGGTGGATCATCTCGCGGTTGATGTGCAGGACCAGTGCCGCCATGGGGGCCTCGGCGAACGGACCTTCGGACGGACCGCAGGCTGCCCCCAAACCGGCCTCATTGAGGCTCTTCACGCCCTGGATCCACCGGGCGTAATACTCGTCCACTTGGGCCAGTGCCAGGGCCGCCGTGCCTGGGTAGGCGAAATTCTGGTAATCCACGGCAGGACCGCCAAAGTGTGATGCTGTCCGCGCGCCCAGCACGCCGACCAGAATATGGCACAGGCGCCAGGCAATGGTCGTCACCGGAGCAGGAACGGGCTCCGGGTAGCTGAAATCAATGGTGAAATCACCCGTACCCGGCGCGGTCGGGGGCGTTGATGCGTCCTTGCGCCGGACACTCCAGCCCGGAACCGGCTCCCAAAAATACTCGTCGTCAGTCAACCCGTCCAGCCTCGGGCGGGCCTGATTGGCAAAATGCCAGTCCAGTTGATCCACTAGCTCGTGGTTCCAGCTAACATCCGGCACGATGTTCCTCCTCGGCATCCAGGCCCGAGCGGCGGGGGTGTCTACATCAAAGTACTCCGGACCTCCCGCCCGCCATAGGGCGAGTCCTAAGCCTGACGGCGGGCTGCGACGCCGGCAGGGACAGCCGACGTGTTCCCGTCCGGGTGCTCCCCGGCCCCGGTGCGGCCGCCGTCGGATTCCGGACCGGCCAACGTGGCCAGCAAGTCGCGGATCTCGGCCAGCAGCGCAGTGTCGGCCGGGATCGGTTCTTCCTCGGGCTCAGCGGCGCTGAGTCGGTTCTTGACCATCCGGTTGATCCGGTTCATCGGGGCCACGAAGATGAAGTACACCACCGCAGCAGTGATGAGGAAGGTCAGGAAGGCGGTCACCACGGCGCCGATGTTCACGAAGGTCTTGTCGTTGCCCGGCCAAACGTGGAAGCCCAGACCCTGGGTCTCGACGCCGCCGGCGGCAGCGAGGATCGGGTTGACGATGTTGGAAGTGAAGGCGCTGACCAGGGCGGTGAAGGCCGTGCCGACCACGACGGCGATGGACAGTTCGATCACGTTGCCGCGCAGGATGAAATCCTTGAATCCTTTGAGCATGGGGAACCTCCGGTGTGCGTTGCTGGCTTGATTCAACCGATAGACGCTACCACTTCGCTGGGCGCCCAGCAGATCCCGATCAACGGATTCCGATGCCGCCGCCGCACCGTTCCGGCGTAAACTCCGTGGTGGATGCCAACGCCGCCGTCGTAATACTCCGACTGCAACGAGAGGCGCCCGACCCGTGAGAGCCTGCCCATGAAGAACACGCCCATGAAAGCATTTCGCTGTGCGCCTGAGGCTGTAAGGCCTGCGCTGTGAAGCTGTTCTCCGAGATGTTCACCATCGCTCCGGCCAACAAGGACCACCAGGTCGCCCTCCGCTGCGCCGTGGGGGTCTTTGTTCCGCTGATCACGCTGGTGCTGCTTGACCGCCTGGATCTGGCAATCTTCGCTTCCTTCGGCGCCTTCACCGGGATTTACGGCCGGAATGAGCCGCATGCCAGGCGGCTGACTCTTCAGGTGCGGGGCGGCGGGCTGATGCTCCTGGTGATGTTCCTGGCCGCCCTCACAGCGCGTGTGGACGCTCTTGCCGGGCTTTCCGCGGCAGGCACCGCCTGGGTCCTGGTCGGGACTACCACGGTGATCGCCTGGGGCTGCTCCCCGGTTGTCGCGTGGTGGCGCCTGCGTCCCGCGGGTTCGCTGTTCCATATCTTTGCGTTCGCGGCCATCGCGTCGATCCCCAACCAGCCGCCGCTGTGGCAGTGCATGCTCGTGGCGGTACTCACGGTCGCTTTCTCCCTGCTGCTCGGCCAGTCCTCGCGGGTGGCGCGGAGCCACCGGACCCCGTGGGTGAATCCGAGGCCTGCGGCCCTCACACCGCAGGAGAAACGCGTCGCCTGGCACGAAAGCGTGGGCTACCTCGTGGCGGCAGGCGTGGCGGGAACGCTGGGTACCCTGGCCGGGGAATGGCTTGGAATTGGCCACAATTACTGGGCGATGGTGGCCGCCGTCGTGCCGCTCGTGGGCCACACCACCCGGCACCGCGTCAGCCGTGGCCTGCAACGCATCGCGGGCACTGCCTTGGGGTTGGTGCTGCTCGCCGGAATCCTGCTCCTGCAGCCGACGCCCTGGCAGACGGTGCTGGTGATTGCCGCGTGCCAGTTCGGCGCCGAGATGTTCATCGCGCGGCAGTACATGTTGGCGCAGGTTTTCGTCACGCCGCTGGCGCTGATCTCCACGCTTCTCGTGGCACCCGTGCCGCCCGGCATCCTGCTCCGCGACAGAATCGTGGAGACCGTCATCGGTGCCGCCGTCGGCATCGCCGTCGTGCTGGCGCCCGGCGCGTGGCGCGGCCTCAGGGGCCGCCGCGGGGCGAGGACCCCCGGGCGCGTCTCCTAGGAGTGCCCGACGCCGGCGCCGGTGCGGGACACTGCCGGCACGGTCTGCGGGACGAAGGCGAGGGCGAGGACCGCCAGGAGTGCGGCGGCGGCGAAAACGTAGAAGCCCCACGGGTAGGCGATGCCGGCGGCGACCAGCGCGCCGGTGACGGCGGGGCCCAAAATGGCTCCCAGCCTGCCCACGCCGGCGGCGAAGCCCAGCGCGGTGCCGCGGAGCCGGACCGGGAAGAGCTGGCTGACCCAGGCATAGACCAGGACCTGGGAGCTGAAGACGAACACGCCGGTGACAAAGACGGCGGCATAGAGCACCACTTCATTCTGGATCTGGATGCTGAGCGCGGCGAGGAAAACGGCGGAGAGACCAAACCAGAGCAGGACGATCCTCTTGGTGCCGTGCCGGTCCGCGAGGACCCCGGCGATCAGGAGGCCCACCACAGCGCCCACGTTCAGGACCAGGAGCAGGGCGAGGCCGGCGTTCAGGCTGTAGCCGGCGGAGGCCATGAGCTGCGGCAGCCAGGTGTTCAGGCCGTAGACCAGCAGCAGCCCCATGAAGGACGCCACGGCCACGCCGGCGGCGATCAGCGGGTAGGGCTTGCGGCCAAGGTCCCGGAAGCTGGCGCGTTCCTCCGCCGGGGCGGCCACAGCGCTGTCCGGGGTGAGCGCCGGGTTGACGGCCGGGGACGTGGCGGCCGGGGGCTTTGCGGCTGCGGGGATGTGGTGGACCGGCGGCAGTGTCTCCGGAAGCTTGAACCACAGGAAGGGGACCAGGGCAAAGCCTGCCAGGCCACCCACCACGAACATGGTCCGCCAGCTTGGAATCACCATGATGGCCAGGAACGCCGTGGCCACGGCGCCGACGTGATATCCCGTCATGGTCCGGGTGGTGGACTTTCCAGCCGTCCCGGCAGGCGCGTAGTCGTTCATGTAGGCCAGTGCGGCGGGCAGGCAGGCGCCCAGGCCAAGGCCGGCGAGCAGCCGGAACGCGCTGAACCATGCCACGTTCGGTGCGAAGACGACCGCAATCGTAAAGATGGAAAACCACGTCACGCAGGCCACCAGCAGGTTTCGCCGGCCGAGGCGGTCCGAGAGCGGCGCGATGAAGAGCGCGCCGAGCCCCACGCCCACCAGGGAGATGGTCGCCGCGAACGTCGCCCCGACTGCGTCGAAGCCAAGTTCCTGCGACTTAATCAGGGTCGGGATGACCGTGCCAAGCACCACCAGATCAAAGCCGTCCAGCACCATGGCCAGCCAGCAGAGCCACACGGGCCACCGTGATTTGTTTCCCAATGACGACATTGACATTGCTACCTCAGCGCTAGTATTTACGTGATTCCGCGTGCCCGGCGGTGTAGGTCGGACTCTTCCTATTGTGAGAGTTCTATCACCCGGGAGTGTTGCGTGGGACACTAAAAACCGTTCAATGGAAGGAGGGGCGTGGCCAATTCAAACTCCGGCGATTCGGTGGTGGACCGGATCCTGCGGCTGATTGCCGCCTTTCCGGAGGGTGTCACGGCTCTGCAGCTCTCGGAGCTGGCCGCGCGGGCGGAACTCCCGCTGACCACCGCGCACAGGCTCGTCCGGCAGCTGGCCGGGCACGGCCTGCTTGAAGTCGCTCCCGGTGGCTCCGTCAGCCTGGGCCTGCGGCTCTGGGAGCTCGCTAACCGCAGTTCCCCCACGCTTGAACTCCGCCAGGCCGCCCTGCCGCTCATGGAGGACATCCAGCAGGTGCTCAACCAAAACGTGAACCTCGCCGTGCTGGACGGCCAGGAAGTGCTCTTTGTGGAGCGGCTGTCCCGCCGCGGCTCGGTCGCCAACCGTGCGCAGGTGGCCGGCCGGATGCCCGTGCACGTGTCCTCCGCCGGGCTGGTGCTCATGGCCAACCAGCCCCGCAACGTCCAGGCCGAGTACCTCGAAGGGTTTAGCGATCCGACCGGCCGGCTGGCCCTGGCGGACCTCCGCGCCCTCCTGGGCGAAGCGGCCCATCAGGGCTATGCGCAGCTGGCCGGCGTCGTCGACCCGGACACGTGGGGGATCGCCGTGCCCGTACTGGACCGCAGGAGGCTCGCCGTGGCGGCCCTCGGCGTCGTCGTTCCCCTTCGCGAGGTGCGCCTGCAGGCGCTCGTTCCCGCCCTGCAGACCGCGGCCCGCGGGATCGGGCGGCGGCTCGGCGAGTCCCGCGAGAGCCTCTCATTCCATTCAGCGGAATTGATGTAACGCCCATCACGCCTTGGGGAGCACACTGTTAGCCGGAAGACCAAAACGGCCCCCGGTCCCTGACCGCCCCAACCCCGCAACGAAGCGAGATGAACATGGCACAGCGAAAAGTCATCAACACCCAGGTAGCGATCATGGGTGCCGGCCCGGCCGGGCTCATGCTGTCCCACCTGCTGGCCAAGGCCGGCATTGAATCCACCGTCCTCGAGATCCGCACCCACCAGGAGATTTCCGAGACGGTGCGGGCCGGCATCCTGGAGCACGGCTCGGTCAACATGCTCGTCGACAGCGGCGTCTCCGACCGGGTGCTGCGCGACGGCGACCGGCATGACGGAATCGAACTGCGCTTCAACGGCGAAAGCCACCGGATCGACTTCCAGGACCTGGTTGGGGAATCGGTGTGGCTCTACCCGCAGACGGACGTGTTCCTGGACCTCTCCGCACGCCGGAAGGCCGACGGTGGGGACGTCCGGTACGCCGTCACGGACACCACCATTCATGACATCGAAGCCAAGCCCAAGGTCTGGTTTACGGATGCTGACGGCGTCGAGTACGAACTCCAGGCCGATTTCATCGCCGGTGCCGACGGTTCGCGCAGCCACTGCCGCTTCCAGATTCCGGAGGCGCAGCGCAAGTGGTACTTCCACGAATACCCCTTCGCCTGGTTCGGCATCCTGGCCGAGGCGCCGCGCAGCTCCGACGAGCTGATCTACGCCAACTCGGAAAACGGCTTCGCCCTGATCAGCCAGCGCACCGAGTCGGTCCAGCGGATGTACTTCCAGTGCGACCCCAACGAGGACGTCAACAACTGGGATGACGACCGCATCTGGGACGCCTTCCGCAGCCGCGTCAACGGCAACGGCTTCGAGGTCAAGGAAGGACCGGTGATCGACAAGACGGTCCTGAAGTTCCGCAGCTTTGTCCACGCCCCCATGCGGCACGGCAACCTGTTCCTCGCCGGCGACGCCGCGCACACCGTGCCGCCCACTGGGGCCAAGGGCCTGAACCTGGCGCTGAACGATGTCAAGGTCCTGTTTGAGGGCTTCGACAGCTTCTACTCCACCGGCTCCACCGTGCTCCTGGACGCCTACAGCGACCGCGCCCTGAACCGGGTGTGGAAGGCCCAGCAGTTCTCATACTGGATGACCTCCATGCTGCACACCTCCGCCGACGCCGACGACTTCTCCCGCGCCCGCCAGCTCGGCGAACTTCATTCCGTGGTGTCCTCCCGCCACGGCCGCGCCTACCTCGCGGAGGCCTACACCGGCTGGCCCGGAGCCCGCTAGGGCTCCGGCAGAAGCCCTGGTCTGAAGACAGATTTCCGTCGACACGTGCCGGGGCCAGGGCTAGCCTTTAACCGTCCCAGCATGGCCCGACAAGGATGACGGAGAGGTGTCCGATCATGGGAACCGCAGAGAATGTTGAACTGGTCCGGCGAGGGTACACGGCGTTCAACGCAGGGGATATGGCTACCCTCAGCGACATGTTCGCGGAGGACGCTGTCTGGTACGTTCCCGGAAGCGGCGTGCTTTCCGGAACCAAACAGGGCAGGGACGCGATCCTGGCGTACTTCGGCGAGTTGGGAGCGCGCACCCACGGTAACTTCCAAGCGGACCTCGAGGACATCGTGGGCGGGGAAAACCACACCGTCGCGATCCAGCAAACCCGCGGGGAGAACAACGGCAAGACCCTGGACCTGGCCACCGTCATCACGTTTGTGGTCCGCGACGGAAAGATCACCGAAGGGCGGGAATTCTTCGAGGACACGGCCAAGGCAGACGAATTCTGGACGTGACCGAACCGGCGCCGCCTGATCCCGGCCGGCAGGCGGTTTCCGTCATCGGCGGCGGCATCGCCGGGCTGGCCCTGGCAGCCCGCCTCGATCCCGCACGGTTCGACGTCACCGTCCACGAGCAACGCGACGGACTCCCGACCGTCGGAACTTCCCTTGCGGTGTGGCCCGCGGCCCAGCGGGCCCTTGGCCGCCTGGGAATCCTGGACGCGGTCCGGGAGGCCAGCCCGGTGATCGAGGGCATGAGTGTCCGTGCGGCTTCCGGCAAGCCATGGACAGCGGCACAGGCGCCAGGACTGATCGGCGTTTCCCGGGTTGACCTCATCCGGCTGCTGGACGCCGCCGTTCCGGTCAGCGTGGGCCGGGCATCCGGCCGCATCGACATCGTCCGGCCCGGCCCCGCCGGCCTTGTGGTGGGCTCCGACGGCGTCCACAGCTCGGTCCGCCGCAGCTGCTGGGGCGCCCGCTCCGGGGCGCGGCCCACACCGTATCTCGCGGTCCGCGGCGTGGTTCCCGGGCGGCTGTGGTGCGGGCACACGGGCGAATACTGGGGCCGCGGGCAGCTGTTCGGGATTGGTCCCGCGGCGGCCGGGACCAACTGGTACGCGGCGTTCCGCTCCGGGGCACGTCCCGGGAGCCTGGATGTCGCCACCGCCCTGGCAGAAACACGCGCCCGCTACGCAGGCTACTCACCGGGGATCCTCGAGGTCCTGGCCGCGGCAGAGCCGCGGACATCACTAGTGCAGCGGGTCTGGACAACGCCGCCGCTTTGCAGCTATGTCCGCCGAAGGGTAGCCCTCGTCGGCGATGCCGCCCACGCGATGACCCCGAATCTTGGCCGGGGGGCCTGTGAAGCGCTGGTCGATGCCGTGACCCTTGCGGAGCTTCTCAACACCCGGCCCGTGGACGAGGCACTGAGGGCCTATAACCGGGCGCGCCTCCTGCGCACGCAGGCGCTGCGGGCGGCGTCGTCGGGGGTGATGCGGCTGGCCCTGGCCGAACGTGGTCAGCCTGTACGGGACGCGCTGCTGGGCTTGGCTAGTCCTGGTCCAGGGTCTCGGTCAGGTGGTGCGTCGGAATCCGGTCCCGGTCATAGGTGATTTCGGTGTAGCCGTGCGGCTCGGGCTTCCCCGACGGGCTCAGGTTCACGAAGACGATCTCATCAATGGTGAGGATGCTCCGGCGCGTGATCATGTTCCGGACTTCGGCCCGCATGGTCAGCGATGTCCGGCCGAAGCGGGTCGCGGTCAGGCCCATTTCGATCAGGTCGCCCTGGACGGCGGAGCTGACGAAGTTGATTTCGGAGATGTACTTGGTGACGGCCCGGCCGTTGCCCAGCTGCAGGATGGCGTAAATGGCCGCCTCTTCGTCGATCCACTTCAGCAGGCTCCCGCCGAACAGGGTGCCGTTGGCGTTGAGGTCCTCGGGCCGCACCCATTTGCGGGTGCGGAAAGTGATGTCGGCCGATTCCATAGTGCGAGGTTAGCCGACTCCGTGACGGGCGGCGTTGTGTGACGGCCTCAGGCCATGGCGGTGTGCGCGGCGCTGTGCGAATCGATCGGCTTCGCGTAGCAGTACGAGTGCACCACGCCGACATACGGCCCGAAGTTCGGCACGGACACAAAGCCCGAGTTCTCGTAGAACTGCCGCCCGTCGGTTTGCACCGAGCCGGCTTCCGCCGTCAGCGTGGTGATCCCCAGGGCGTGGGCGTGGGCTTCGAGGGCCGCGAGGATGGAGCTCGCCACCCCTGAGCCGCGGGTGTAGGGCAGCACATAGAGGCGCTTGATTTCGGCGGTCTGGGCGTCCAGCATGCGAAGGCCGCCGCAGCCGACCGGCTGGCCTGAGGCTTTGTCGTGCGCCACCAGGAACACCGCCGTGTCCGCTTCCGACGGCGGCGGCCCGGGCTCGTGGTCGGGCCGGCCGAAGCGGGCCTCGAGTTCTGCCTGCTGGGCGGCCCTCAGGTCCGCGCCGACGGGGTTCGCCCAGGTGACCTGACGGATGTTGAGCCGCGGATTGGTCTGCATGACTGCCTCGATTCGCCGAAGTGTTATGCAGTCTAAGGCTAGGCGCCGGCGGTTTCGGCCGTGTTTCCTGCCGGTAAGGTTCGGGAGAACTGTGGATGGAGGGCCTGCGGTTGCTGCCTACGGCTCGACTTCCCGGCGGACCTGGCGGCGGCCACAGCTTAGCGCCGCACCAGTGTCCGCAGGAGTTTCAGCGCCACGGAGATTGAGGCGATATCGACCTGCCCCGGTTTGGTCACTTCCGCGAAGGTGTCCTTGATCCGTGCGAGCTGCTCCTGGTGCCCGCGTTCCCACTCTACGATGCGCTCCACGGTATCGGATGTGCCGGCGTCTGCGGCGCCAAGGCCCTGGGTGGTTTCCATCACCGAGACGGTCATGTCCGCCACTGCGGAATAGACATCATCGCGCAGGGCGGCCCGCGCGAGGGCCTCCCAGCGGCTCTGCCGCGGCAGGTCGGTGATGCTGAGCAGGAGGTTCGCGGCGCCGATCCGCTGGAAAACCGCCCAATACAGATCGGCGATGGTGGCGATCGGTTCGCGCACTTGTTCGGAGATCAGGGAGATGTCCAGCAGCCCGAAACTCTCCAGCAGGTCGGAGGCACGCAGGCCCAGCTCACGGGGCATCCCCACGGCGTCCCAGTGCGCGAGCCTTCCTTGCACACGATCCAGGTCCGAGCCGCGGAGGTAGTCCACGGTGCAGGTCCGCAGTAGTTCCATGGTGGGCATGATCCGACCCAAGGCCGCGTCCACGGGCTGGTCGCGATGGTCGTGCGTCACGTACCACCGCGTGGCCCGGTCGAGGACCCTGCGCATGTGCAGGGTCGCTTCGGCAACGTGTTCGTTGGGATATCCGGCGGGGAGTGCCGCCAGCCGGTTGACGATCCACGGCAGGTCGTAGGCTTCCCGCGCCACCACAAAGGCCTTGGCAACACTGGGGGCCGTCGCCGTGGTTTCCTCGATGGCGCGGAAGGCGAACGTGATTCCGCCGAGGTTGATCATGTCGTTGGCCACTACTGTGCACACGATCTGTCGGCGCAGCGGATGGTCCTCCAGTTCTGCTTCAAAGCGTTCGGAAAGCTGGCGCGGGAAATAGCCGCTGAGGACGCGCCGGAACCACGGGTCGTCGGCAAGGTCGCTGGCGTTGAGCTCGGCTGCCAGTTCGATCTTGGCGTAGGCGGCCAGCACCGACAGTTCCGGCGCGGTCAGGGCCTCACCTGACTTCAGCCGTGCCCGGAGCTGTTTGCTGCTTGGCAGGCCCTCCAGCCTGCGGTCGAGGTCGGTGGCGTTCTCGAGCCAGTCCATGGTCCGCTCGAAGCCCGGGCTCCACTCCAGTCCCAGGTGCCGGTCGTTGAAGAGCAAGACGTTCTGGTCCACGTTATTGGCCAGAACAAGGCGGGCCACCTCGTCCGTGAGGGAATGCAGGAAATCGGCGCGTTCCGCCGTCGGCATCTTTCCCGCCGCGATCATCCGGTCCACGAAGATCTTGATGTTGACCTCATGATCCGAGCAGTCAACTCCGGCTGAGTTGTCGATCGCATCGGTATTGAGCTGGACGCCGGACAGGGCGGCCTCAATCCGCCCGAGCTGCGTGATTCCCAGGTTCCCGCCCTCGACGACGATCTTTGCCCGCACCTCATTGCCGTTGACCCTGATGGGGTCGTTCGCTTTGTCGCCAACCTCGGCGTTGCCCTCTGACGATGCCTTGATGTAGGTTCCGATGCCGCCGTTGTACAGCAGGTCCACGGGCGCCCGGAGGATGGCCTGAAGCAGCGCGTGGGGTGGCAGGGACACGGTGCCAGGGTCCAGGCCGAGAGAGCTCCGGACCTGTTCGGTGATGCTGATGGCCTTCGCCCGGCGGGAGTGGACACCACCGCCCGCGCTGATCAGGGTTGGATCGTAATCCGCCCAGGATGAGCGGGGGAGGGCAAAGAGCCGCCTCCGCTCCTCGAACGAGGACCCCGCCTCCGGCGTCGGGTCAAGGAAGATGTGCCTGTGATCGAATGCAGCCACGAGCCGGATGTGGCGGGACAGAAGCATTCCGTTTCCGAAGACGTCGCCGCTCATATCGCCGATGCCGGCAACTGTGAAGTCCTCTTCCTGGCAGTCCATCCCGAGTTCGCGGAAATGGTGTTTCACCGATTCCCAGGCCCCGCGTGCCGTGATGCCCATCTGCTTATGGTCATAGCCCACGGTCCCGCCGGAAGCGAAGGCATCGCCCAGCCAGAAGCCGTACTCCTCGGCCACCGCGTTCGCAGCGTCGGAAAATGACGCTGTTCCCTTGTCCGCCGCCACCACAAGGTAGTAGTCGTCGACGTCGTGCCGCACCACGCGCGCCGGAGGCACCACTGTTTCGCCGTGTGCGGTGGTGACCAGGTTGTCGGTCACGTCCAGCAGCCCGCGGACGAAGATCCGGTAGCATTCCAGGCCCTCCGTCAGCCAGGCGTCGCGGTCCAAGGACGGGTCAGGCAACTGTTTGGGATAAAAACCGCCCTTGGCGCCGGTGGGCACGATCACCGAGTTCTTCACGTTCTGCGCCTTGACCAGGCCAAGGACTTCGGTGCGGAAATCCTCGCTTCGGTCCGACCAGCGCAGCCCGCCGCGGGCCAGTTCCCCGAAGCGCAGGTGGACGCCTTCCACGCGGGGTGCGTACACCCAAATTTCATACTTGGGACGGGGAAATGGCGCACTCGCAATAGCGGAGGGGCTCAGTTTGAAGCTCAGGTGGGGCCTGTTCTGGTAGTAGTTGGTGCGGAGCGTGGATTCCACCAGGTTCATGAAGGTGCGCAGCAGCCGGTCGGCGTCGAGGACGGGAATTTCCTCGATCGCGGCCAGCAATTCCTTCCGGGCTGCCTCGGTGTCTCCCAACCGGCCTGGGGCCCGAAGATCGGGGTCAAACTTGGCCCGGAACAGTGCCAGAAGCCCGTGGGTTGCCCGGACGTTGGCCAGCAGCGTATCGGCCATGAAACCGTATGAAGTCATGGTGCCCAGTTGCTGCAGGTACTTGGCATAGCTGCGCAGGACCGCCGCCTCGCGCCATGGAATGCCTTCGCGAAGGACAAGGCCGTCAAAGCGGTCCGATTCCGAGTCCCCGCGCATGGCGGCTCCGAAGGCGTCCCCCAGCAGGGCGCTGGTCCGGGCGGGATCCACGCCGGCCGGATACCGGACGCCAAGGTCATAGAGGAACAAAGGCCAGTCGTTCCCGCGCACCACATCGAAGGGCCGTTGGTTCAGCACCTCGAGTCCGAGGTTATGGAAGAACGGCAGGATGCGCGTCAAGCTATAAGCGGTGGTCAGGTAGAGCCGGATCCGTGCGTCTTCGGCCAGGTTCGCGGACGCGGCAGTGCGCACATAAACGGACAGTTGCGGATCGTTCAGCGGTCGTCCACCGGCGCCGTCGAGATCGAACTGCTCGAACTGCAGGATATCTTCGACGGCATCCTCGACTTCGAAATCAGCCTTGTAGCTGGCCGGGAAGGCGGCGGACCAAAGAGCCGACAACCGGCTCGCCTCCCCGGCCGGCAACCTGTTACGGAGCGCCTCGTCCAGGCCCTCGGCCCAGGTCCGCGTTGCGCTGATAATGCTCCGCTCCACTGCAGCGGGATCGACGTCGGGCATCCCGCCGGCAGGCAGCAGTATCCGGAAGAACACGCGGGCCATTGGGGATTCGCTCAGCCGGACTTCGAATTCGAGCGAGGAGGAGCCGAACGCCTGTTTGAGCTCGTGTTCGATCCGGAGGCGGACGGCCGTGCTGTACCTGTGCCGGGGGAGGAACACCAGGGCGGTCATGAAGCGGCCGTAGCTGTCAGCGCGCAGGAACACCCGTGTCTGGTGGTGTGCCTGCAGGAGCAGGATCTCGCGGGCAAGCCCGGAAAGTTCGTCGAGGTCCCGGTGGAACAGCTCGTCCAAGGGGAAGGATTCGAGGACGGCGAGAAGCTGTTTGCCGGGATGGGACGCCTCGGTGAAGCCGAAGCGCTCCTGGACGGCGCGCACTTTGTCCCGGATGACCGGGATGCGCCGCACAGACCGGCCCGTGGCGCCCGGGGCGAAGAGGCCCACAAACCGGACTTCTCCCGTGGCCGTGCCGGCGCTGCCGAAGGTCCGGACGAGGATTTCATCCAGGTAAGCCGGGCGCGGGACGGACGATCTCAGATCCGAAATGGAGAGCGTGAGAACCTGCGGATGCGGCAGCCCCGTAACGGGCTGGCGGGCCTCCGGCCGCCCGTCCCTGAGCAGGCCCAGCCCCGTGCCGGGACGCACCGTCACTACATCCGTGCCCTCCGTCGTCGGGTATTCATATTCGCCGTATCCCAAAAACGTGAAGTTGCCGCGGTCCAGCCAGTCCAGGAGCTCACCGAGCTGCTCCGGAGTAGGAACCGTGCCAGCGGGCAGCCGGTCCAGGGAGCTGATGGCGCGGGCGAGACTGGCGTGGATGGCGGGGGCGTCATCAGCAACCAACTGGACGTCCGCCAGGACACGCCGCACGTTGTCCGTGAGCTCCTCGGTGGCACGCGACCCCGGCAGGCGGCCTATTTCCGCCGCGATCCAGGTTTCGGACGACCAATCCGGCGGGTACTGGGCGGAGCCGGGCGCCGCCGTGCCGGGCGGCGCTGTGCCGATGATTCGGCCCGTCGATCCGGTCTGCGGGGACCCGGGCTGTACTTCCAACAAGCGGTCCGTTTGTGGTTCCCGCCGCACCAGGAAATTGGGATGCACCAGCAACCGGATGGACTCGTTGCGGCGGGTCAGCTCCGCAGTGAGCGAATGGAGCAAGTGCGGTAAGGCGTCGGCAACGACCAGCAGGACGCTGGCTTCGCCTTCGTTCAGGATGCCGACGGCCGCCGTGCCTGCCGGGCGGCTCTCCGCCAGTTCCGCATGGTGCCGGGCCCGCTGCTCCAGGTTTTCGGGACTGTAGCCTTGAAGGTCCTCGGGCGCCGTGTGCTCGTAGTACGCCGCGAGGAACTGTTTATCGAAGCCGGGGAAAACGCTTCCGGGCGCATGCCCCGGGTGTACCGATTTGCCTGACATGATTCTGCGCCTCCACGGCGCGGGATCAACCGCATGCCGCGGCCGACCATCCTGTCCCCACGCCTCATTTCATCATCGCCGCGTTGAGGTGAGCAGTCCAGTCCCGGCAAGCCGGTTTCGCCCGCCGGTGACTGGCCGGCCCGCTACGCCGGACGGCCGGTGGGGTCCTCCGCCGTCGGATCCGCCAGCGCCAGGCCGCCGACAGGGCTGTCGTCCCAGTGGATGAGCTCCCAGCCGCCGTCGGGATCGCCTTCCAGCGCCACGATTCCGGTGTTGTCCAGCACGTGCTTGATGGCAAAGTCCGGTTCGATGTTGCCTGCCCGCAGGCCGGCCCACACCCGGATGGCTGCGCCGTGGCTGACCACGGCCACGGATCCTGAACCGCCCCCGCCGTTGGTCCGTGCCGCTATTGTGGCGATCGCGGCGTCGTAGCGCTCGAAGAAGTCCCGGCCGCTGGGGCCGGCAGGCATCCGGCGGTCCAGGTCGCCGTCCGTCCAGGAAAAAATGGTGCCGATGTACCGCTTGTGTGATTCGTGGTCCGTCAGCTTCTCCAGCGCCCCGGCTTCGATCTCGTGAATGCCCTGCAGCACCTCGGTTTCCAGCCCGTGCACCCGGGCAAGCGGTGCGGCCGTGATCTGCGTCCGGATCAGGGTGGACGCGTAGAGGGCATGGATCCGCTCGTTCGCCAGGGCGCGCGACAAGGCCTCAGCCTGCCGCTCCCCGAGCTCGGTCAGCCCGGGCCCCGGGTGGGCGGTGTCCAGCTCGCCGAGGACGTTCCCGGGCGTCTGTCCATGCCGGATGAGCAGGAGCCTCACTTGAGGTGGTCCACCAGCTGGTCCGCGATGCCCGTGTACTTGCCCGGGGTCAGGGCCAGCAGCCGGGCTTCGGCGTCGGCGGACAGGCCGAGCCCCTGGACGAATTCCTGCATCCGGGCAGCATCCACGCGCTGTCCGCGGGTCAGGTCCTTGAGCCGCTCGTACGGATTCTCCATGCCTTCGACGCCGGCGATGGCCTCGGCGCGCATGACCATCTGGATGGCCTCGCCGAGGACTTCCCAGTTTGTGTCCAGGTCAGCGGCCAGCACGTTCTCGGCAACTTTGAGCCGGTCCAGGCCCTTGGCGACGTTCGAGATGGCGAGCAGCGAGTGGCCGAACGCCACCCCGATGTTGCGCTGCGAGGAGGAGTCGGTGAGGTCGCGCTGCCAGCGGGAGGTGACCAGGGTGGAGCCCAGCACGTCCAGCAGGCCGGAGGAGATCTCAAGGTTGGCCTCGGCGTTTTCGAAACGGATCGGGTTCACCTTGTGCGGCATGGTCGAGGAGCCGGTGGCGCCTGCCACCGGGATCTGCACGAAGTAGCCGATCGAGATGTAGCTCCAGATGTCGGTGCAGACGTTGTGCAGGATGCGGTTGAACCGCGCGACGTCGGCATAGAGTTCGGCCTGCCAGTCGTGACTTTCGATCTGGGTGGTGAGCGGGTTCCAGGCCAGGCCGAGGCCTTCGACGAAGCTCTTGGAGACATGCTCCCAGTCGGCGCCCGGGACGGAGGCAACGTGGGCGGCGTAGGTGCCGGTGGCGCCGTTGATCTTGCCGAGGTATTCGGTCCGGGCAATCCGGTCCAGTTGCCGGTTGAGCCGGTGCGCAATCACAGCCAGTTCCTTGCCCAGCGTGGTGGGCGTGGCGGGCTGGCCGTGGGTGCGGGAGAGCATCGGCACGGCGCGGTTGTCCTCGGCCATGGCGCTGATCTGGGCAACGAGGGCGCGGGCCGCGGGCAGCCACACGTCCTCCACGGCCCCCTTGACGCCCAGGGCGTAGGAGAGGTTGTTGATGTCCTCGGACGTGCAGCCGAAGTGCACCATGGCGGTCAGGTGATCGATCCCGATGCCGGGCAGGCGGCGGCCGATGTAGTATTCGACGGCCTTGACGTCGTGCACCGTCACCGCCTCGATCTCGGCCAGTTCGGTGACGGATCCGGCGTCGAACTCCGTGACGATCGCGCGCAGTTGCTGCTGCTGTTCCGCAGTGAGCGGGCCGGCCCCGGGCAGGACGCTGTTGCCGGTCAGGTGGATCAGCCACTCGACCTCCACAGCCACGCGGTCGCGGTTCAGGGCCGCTTCGGAAAGGTAGTCCACCAGCGGCGCGACGGCGGACTGGTAGCGGCCATCCAGCGGGCCGAGCGCGATCTGGTGGTCGGACGCGGCGAGGGCCAGGCGTCCGGACGGCGTGCGGGTATCAGCTGTGGCGGCAGTTTCAGGCATGTGCCGATTCTTTCACGAAGTGCCGCCGGCCCTTAAGCGCGCCCGTCGTTATGACTTTGCCGCGTGACTTTGCCCGGCCGGTACCAGCCGGCCGTCCGGGGCGTTGTCCACATAGCCGGGCGGCGCACTTCAGCCGGCCCTGGCCGCCCGTTAGCGTCGGTTCATGAGTAGTTGGAT
Organism: Arthrobacter sp. P1_B3; assembly: GCF_056406615.1. Lineage (NCBI taxonomy): Bacteria > Bacillati > Actinomycetota > Actinomycetes > Micrococcales > Micrococcaceae > Arthrobacter > Arthrobacter sp. P1_B3. The sequence goes on from NZ_JBFTZV010000019.1 coordinate 43,053, forward strand.
GTCACAGAGCAGTCATCTCAGGGCAGCGGGATGACTCAGGGCAGTGGGATGACGCCGACCAGTGGGATGGCGCCCGGACCGGCGGGCAGCGTGGCTGTTTTTGGCGTGACGGCCGCCGATGCCCTCGAGTGCGCGTCACGCAGCTATGAAGTCCAGCAGCTCGCTGGGCGCGTAGCGAGGTGCGCCGATGAGGCGGACGCGGTACTCGCCGCGCTCGCCCGGCTTGAGCTACAGACGTGGCAGTCACCGGCCGGCCGCGCCTATCGGCTTGCCTTGTCCCTGCACGCGGCGGCGCTGCGCAGGGGCCGGGACTCCCTGCTCGATGCTGTTGCTGTGGTGCTCCGGCACGCCCGGAACGTGGCGCAGCCTGCGGACCGGATAGGCCCCTGATGGCCGAGGCGACTCCGGCAGGCTCCGGAGGCACCCCCGGGGTTTCAGCGCCGCCGGCAGACGGCAGTCTGAGAATCCGGGGTGGCATCGGCGGGGTGAGCTTCCAGTTTGAGGAGTTGCTGGCCGGTGCCGCGGCACTGGACGGGCTGGTCCGGCAGCTGCAATCGGTTGAAATGGAAGCCGACGCCGCCCGGCGCGCCCTTTTCCCCTATCAATCCGACTCCTACTCCAGCGGCAGCAACGCCATCATCGCCGTGGGGGAGGCTGGCCGGGACGTCGGCCGCGTCCGGTCACAACTTCAGCGCATTGGCGACGACGTCCGCGCCAGCCACCGCGAGTACGAATACGCCGAAGCCCGGAATGCCCTGCTGCTGCGGATGGGGCTTCACGGCTCCGAGTACGGCGCAGCGCCGGAGCCGTTCGCCCTACCGGGGGTGCGCAGCATCGCCGAAGACTGGATCGCCATGGCGCCCCGGAATCTTGCCGCGCTCCTTGGCCTTCCCGGGCCCCTGGCTGCCGTCGCCGGAGCCCTGAGTGGGCCCACTGACATCCGTCGCCTGGTCCGGGACGTTTCGGACGCGCCGGGGCTCATGTTCCTCAAGCCCAGGCCCGTCAACATCGTGGGCCGGGAGACGTTTTCGGCCGACGTCGACCTCTCACCGGCCGGGCTGTTGCGGCGGGCCGGAGCGGTGGGGGAGCAGGGTGGCCGGATCGAGGTGATAGAGGTCGACGGCGGGACCCGCAAAGCGTGGGTGGTGGTCATCCCGGGAACCCAGCAGGGCGGCCTGCCGGAAGGCGCCAACCCCTTTGACCCCGCCGGCATCGCCGAGGCCCTGGGCTACGACTCGGCATCGACGGCGGGCGCTGTCCGGCAGGCCTTGCAGCAGGCCGGAGCCGAGGCCGGCGATCAGCTCGTGGCTGTCGGCTACAGCCAGGGTGGGATCCACGCGATGAACCTCAGCAAGGACCGGGCCGTCCTGGCCGAGTACGATCTCAAATTCGTGCTGACGGCGGGCTCGCCCGTTGGCGGCATCAGCCCGGCGCCGGGGATCCGCAGCCTGCACCTGGAACACGAGCAGGACTGGGTGCCGGGAGCAGACGGACTGGCCAACCCGGACACCAGGGACAGGGTGACCGTGACCCTCACCAACCCGCTGGCCGTGCCGCCGCTGCAGGACTTCGGCCTGGGTCCGGGGCACCGGCTGGGGAATTACGCGGACGGGGCCGCGCTCGTCTCGGCGAGCCGGGACAACACGCTGCAGGACTCCACGGCTGCGCTGGCCGCAGTAGTAGGGACCGGCGGGGCGGCGACGGTCACCCGGTTCTCGCTCCGGCGCGAGGCCCGGCCGGCACCGCGGGGAACGCCGGCGGCGCCGGGCCCTCCCACGGCTTCGGGGCCGCGGAACGGCCCGGGAGCCCCTAGCGATCGAGGGCGGGAAGGAAGCTGGCCACGAGGGACACCGCGCTGATGATGATGGCTGCGAACACGGCAGTCCAGAAGAACGAGTCGATGGTGAAGTGCACAACGGTGTAGCTGCTGATCCAGGACGTCAGGTAGAGCATCGCTGCGTTGATGACCACCGTGAACAGGCCCAGGGTGAGGATGGTGATCGGCAGCGACAGAAGGCTGACGATCGGCTTGACGAATGCATTAACCAGGCCGAAGATCAGGCCGATAAACAGGTATCCCAGGATGACGTTGATGGTGCCGTCGCCCTGGGTGGAAATATCCAGCCCGGTGAGGATCCAGCAGGCGATTGCCAGGGCCAGCCCGTTGATGATGACTCGTACGATGAATGAGCGCATGGCCCCATGCTGTCATACGCCCGGCGGCAGCGGCAGGGACCATATTCCCCCTGGCGGCAACGAGCATCCCCCAACAGCGGCAGCGACCCGAAGTAGGCTAGTTGGCATGACTTCATCAGAGAACCCGGCCGGGGGCATCAAGCCCCGTCCGGTGGTAGACCTCCTCCCCCGCTACGCGGCCGGAAAACCGCCCGCCCCCGTGGAAGGCCTGGTCAGCTACAAGCTGTCCTCCAATGAAAACCCGTTGCCCCCGATCCCTGCAGTGCAGCAGGCCATCGCGGCGCAGACCGACTTCAACCGCTACCCCGATCCGCTCAGCAGCAAGCTGCGCGAATCGCTCGCCCGCTTCCTGGATGTTCCCGCCGAGGACATCGTCACGGGCGCCGGCAGCCTGGGCGCCCTGAACCAGCTGCTGACCACCTTCGCCGGCCAGAACGACGACGGCAAGGCCGACGAAGTCATCTACGCCTGGCGCTCGTTTGAGGCCTACCCGATCTGCGTTGGACTGGCGGGCGCCGAGAGCGTCCGGATCCCGCTGACGGCCGACGGGCGGCACGACCTGGACGCCATGGCTGCCGCAGTGACCGCGCGGACCAGGATGATCCTGCTGTGCACGCCCAACAACCCGACCGGACCCATCTTGACCACGGAGGAAACGGAGCGCTTCATCAATGCCGTTCCGGCCGACGTCGTGGTGGTCATCGACGAGGCCTACCAGGAATTCGTGCGCGCCGGCGACGCTGTGGACGGCATCGCCATGTACCGCAAGTACCCCAACGTCGTCGTCCTGCGGACGTTCTCGAAGGCGCACGGCCTCGCCGGTCTCCGCGTGGGCTACAGCGTCTCCCGCCCCGACCTGACGCAGCACCTGCGGGTCGCCGCCACACCCTTCGCGGTGTCCCAAATCGCGGAAACGGCTGCCGTCACGTCGATCGAGCACTTCGCTGACGTTGTAGAAAGGGTACAAAGCCTGGTGGACGAACGGGACCGGGTCACGGCCGGACTGCGGGAGCTCGGATGGTTCGTTCCGGAGGCCCAAGGCAACTTCGTCTGGCTCAATCTGGGCGCAAACAGCGCGGAATTCGCCGCCCTGGCGGCCGAGCGGGCGCTGTCCGTGCGCGCCTTCGGCAACGAGGGCGTCCGGGTCAGCATCGGCGAACCGGAAGCCAACACCCGGTTCCTGGAGCTCTGTGCGATCTATACAAAACCGCCGCGGCGTTCCTAGCGCTTAACACGGCGCGTTCAGTCCGCCCTGTGCGGCTAAAGTAAGGACCAGTAAGCCAAAATATATGCCGGACGGGGAATGTATTCCCTGTCCGGCATATATCCCAGCGATTGCGGCGCATTCGGATGCGGCAAGCAAGGAGACGGTATGGGCGCCACACATCTGCCCTCTACCGAGTTCGACGGAACCGAGATGGATGACCAGCTCGAGGCGGAGGCCGAGGCCCAACTGGGCGCCCCGGCAGAGCCGATGGTGCAGTTGCTGGGCCCTGACGGCACCCTGGGCTCGGACCCGGTTTTCTCAAAGTACGCCGAGAAGCTGGATTCGGACACGCTGCGCGGCTTTTACGCTGACATGGCCAAGATCCGCCGCTTCGATGTGGAAGCCACCGCCCTGCAGCGGCAGGGCCAGCTGGCCTTGTGGGTGCCGCTCACGGGACAGGAAGCCGCGCAGATCGGCTCCGGCCGGGCCAGCCAGCCGCAGGACTACATCTTCCCGACCTACCGCGAGCACGGCGTGGCCCTGACCCGGAACGTGGACCTGGCCGAGCTCCTGCGTCAGTTCCGTGGCGTCTCCAACGGCGGCTGGAACCCGAAGGACACGAACTTCCACCTCTACACGCTGGTCCTGGCCGCCCAGACCCCGCACGCCGTGGGTTACGCCATGGGCATCCAGCGGGACCAGAAGCTGGCGGCCGCCAACGCCGCCGGCGGTGGGGATGCGGGACAGGCCGTGGAGCCCAACGCTGCCGTCATGGTGTACTTCGGCGACGGAGCCAGCTCCGAAGGGGATGTCCATGAATCCATGGTGTTCGCCTCGTCCTACCAGGCACCCGTGGTCTTCTTCTGCCAGAACAACCACTGGGCGATCTCCGTGCCGAGCTCCGTGCAGACCCGCATCCCGCTCGCTAACCGCGCCAAGGGCTACGGTTTCCCCGGCATCCGGGTGGACGGCAATGACGTGATCGCCGTCCACGCCGTCACGGAGTGGGCGCTGGAGCAGGCCCGTGAGGGCAACGGTCCGGTCCTGATCGAGGCGTTCACCTACCGGGTCGGGGCGCACACCACAGCCGATGACCCCACCAAGTACCGTGGGTCCGCCGAGGAGGGCCTGTGGCGGGCCAAGGACCCGCTGGCGCGGCTGGAGAAGTATCTCCGGGCCGAGGGCCTCGCGGACGACTCCTTCTTCGAGCAGGTCAAGGCCGACGGCGACGAGCTCGCCGCCTATGTCCGCAAGACCACCTACGACCTCGAAACCCCGGACATCCGGACTGCCTTCGCCAACACCTACGTGGAGGCCCATCCGCTGGTGGCCGAGGAACTGGCCTGGTTCGAGGAATACAGCGCAGGGTTCGCCGACGCCGAAACCGTACAGGCAAAATCAGGTCCGGCACAGGCTGGGCAGACAGACGGGGCGGCCCAGTAATGACCACCATGACCATTGCGAAGGCCATCAACGAGGGCCTGCGGGCCACGTTGAGCAACAACCCCCGCTCGCTGCTGATGGGCGAGGACATCGGGGCCCTCGGCGGCGTCTACCGGGTCACTGACGGGCTGATCGCCGAATTCGGCGCCGACCGCGTGGTGGATACCCCGCTGGCCGAGTCCGGCATAATCGGCACCGCCATCGGCCTGTCCCTGCGCGGCTACCAGCCGGTCTGCGAGATCCAGTTCGACGGCTTCGTGTTCCCGGGGTTCAACCAGATCACCACCCAGCTGGCCAAGATGCATTCCCGCAGCAACGGCAACCTGACCGTTCCCGTCGTCATCCGGATCCCATACGGCGGCGGCATCGGCTCGATCGAGCACCACTCCGAATCACCGGAGGCCCTGTTCGCCCACACGGCCGGCCTGCGCATCATCACGCCGTCCAATCCGCACGATGCCTATTGGATGATCCAGCAGGCCGTCGACTGCCAGGATCCCGTCATCGTGTTCGAGCCCAAGCGCCGCTACTGGCTCAAGGGCGAGGTCGATACCGAGACCCCCGGCGCGTCCGCGGACCCCTTTAAGGCGCATGTGCTCCGCGAGGGCACCGACGCTACCGTCGTTGTCTACGGACCGCTCGTGCCCGTGGCCCTCGCAGCGGCGGAGGCCGCGGCCGAGGACGGCCACAGCGTCGAGGTAATCGACCTCCGTTCCATCTCGCCGATCGACTTCGACACCGTCACGGCATCGGTCCAGAAGACCGGCCGGCTGATCGTGGCCCACGAGGCCCCCACTTTCGGCGGCATCGGCGGCGAAATTGCCGCGCGGATCAGCGAACGGGCCTTCCATTCACTGGAGGCCCCCGTCATCCGCGTCGGAGGATTCCACATGCCCTATCCCGTGGCCAAGGTCGAAGAAGACTACTTGCCGGACATCGACCGCATCCTTGAGGCGCTGGACCGCGCCCTGGCGTACTGACGAGGACCCATGACGCTCAACAAGTTCAACCTCCCCGACGTCGGCGAAGGGCTAACGGAGGCAGAAATCGTCGCCTGGAAGGTCAAGCCCGGCGATACCGTGGCCATCAACGAGGTCCTGTGCGAGATCGAGACGGCCAAGTCCCTGGTGGAACTGCCCTCACCCTTCGCGGGGACCGTCACCGAACTGCTGGTTCCCGAGGGAGTCACTGTGGAGGTCGGCACGCCGATCATCAGCGTGAGCGACGCCTTCGCCGCCCCGGAGCAGGCCGCCCCGGCGCCTGCTGCCCAGGCATCTCCCGCCCCGGCGGCTCCCGCGGCGCCCATGTACGGCACGCTGCAGGCTGACACGTCCGACGCCGGCGAAGCAGCCGGGAGGCCGGCCGGCGGCCCGCTTGTGGGCTCCGGTCCCAAGGCCGACGCCGTCAAGCGCCGGCGGCGGATTTCCGCCCCGGCGGCCACTTCGGCCGGCGCCGGCGCTGCCGCCCCGGTGCTCGAGCCTAGGGCCACGCCCGCCGGGTTCCCTGGCCGAGTTAGCGAGGCCGGGGAGCGGGTGGGGGTTGAGGCCCACGACATCTGGATCAGCCCGGCCGCGGTCGGCCGCCCGGCTGCCGAGGCTGCTGGCCCGGCCGAGTCCGTTGACCCGCGCCCCACGTTGGGCGGCGCCATCAGCGGCCTGGTCGGCAAGGTGCTGGCCAAGCCGCCGGTCCGCAAGATCGCCCGGGACCTCGGGATCAACCTGGCCGACGTCGTGCCCACCGGCGCCCGCGGTGAAGTGACCCGTGAGGACCTGGTGAGCTACCAGGCCCAGCGTGACGCCGAGGTGGACAAGGCGGACTCGTTCTGGGGCAAGTCCGGCCGCCCGCAGGACCAGCGGATCGAGCGGATCCCGGTCAAGGGGGTCCGCAAGGCCACCGCGAAAGCCATGGTCGAATCGGCTTTCGCGGCGCCGCACGTCAGCATCTTTGTCGACGTCGACGCCAGCCGCACCATGGAATTCGTCAAGCGCCTGAAGGCCTCCCGCGACTTCGAAGGCATCAGGGTTTCCCCGCTGCTGATCCTGGCCAAGGCGGTCATTTGGGCCGCGGCGCGGAACCCGAGTGTCAACGCGACGTGGGTGGACAACCCGGACGGCAGCGATTCCGCGGAAATCCACGTCAAGCACTTCATGAACCTGGGCATCGCCGCCGCCACGCCCCGCGGACTGATGGTGCCGAACATCAAGAACGCCCAGGACCTCTCGCTCAAGCAGCTGGCCCTGGCCCTGAACGATCTCGCCACTACGGCGCGGGCCGGCAAGACCCAGCCCGCCCAGATGCGCGGCGGCACGCTCACCGTGACCAACATCGGCGCCCTCGGCATCGACACCGGCACGCCGATCATCAACCCGGGCGAAGTCGCGATCGTGGCGTTCGGCACCATCAAGCAAAAGCCCTGGGTCCTGGACGGCGAAGTCATTCCGCGCTGGATCACCACCCTCGGCGGCTCCTTCGACCACCGGGTGGTGGACGGTGACCTTTCAGCCCGTTTCATGGCGGACGTCGCCGCCATCCTGGAAGAGCCGGCACTACTGCTGGACTGACCCCAAAACTGCCGGAGCCCCAAACGGCCGGAAGCCCCGAAACGACGGAACCCCGCCGCTGAACTATTCAGCGGCGGGGTTCGGTCAGTATCAGGCCAATTGGCCCGGGCGGCTCAGTTTCCCGAGTACGCGGTCAGCATCTGGACCAGCGCGGGATCGCCGCTCATGCCTGCGACGGCGGCCGAGGCGGCAAACATCAGGCCCGCGAGCACCACGCTGCCTGCGCTGATCCCGGTGAGGAACTTCCAGTCCTGACGGAGCACGCTGCGCACGGTGTCGGGCATACGCAGACCCGGGGCAATCAAGTTCGGGGCGCTGTCGGTTGATCCGTCGTCCAGGAACGCGACAACGCGGCCGGTGCTGCGGTCCAGGCGCATGGCGCTGATGTGGTTGCCGTGCCGGGCCAGCAGGATGTCGTGGCCAACCAGCTGGCGGCGCTGAAGAGTGATCATGGGGCTCCCTCGGTAGGTGGGTTCTTGGATGTCCGCACCATCGCAGGGCACTTCCCATTTTATCGAGCCGGTCCGTTCCGGCAGGCCCACTGGGCGGTGAGGCTGCCCACGGGAGGGGGTGATCCTCGTCAAGTCACAGTCACGTCGGAACACAGTCAAGCCGGAACACAGCCAAGTCCGCGCCGTCCTGTCCCGGCGATGCGCCCCGGTATTAGAGTGACACCAGCCGCCGACAGCCCGGGCGGACGCGGATCAAAGGAGATGTTGCGTGTTTTCAAGCCCGTACCCCGACGTCGAAGTTCCCAGTCTCGGCATTTACGACTACCTCTTCGGCGCTCTGGCAGAGGAGGACCTGGACCGGGTCGCCATCGTCGACGGCGCCAGCGGTGCGGAGACCACGTACCGGGCGCTCCGCGGGCAAATCGATGCCCTTGCTGGCGCCGTGGCCGCCCAAGGCCTCGGGGTGCACGGCGTGGCAGCCATCCTGTGCCCCAACGTCCCCGCCTTTGCGACCGTCTTCCACGGCCTGCTCCGGGCAGGCGCCACGGTCACCACCATCAACTCGCTGTACACCGTGGACGAGATCGCCACCCAGCTCACCGACGCCGGCGCCAGCTGGCTCTTCACCGTCTCGGCGCTGCTGCCGGCCGCCCGGGAGGCGGCCGAAAGGACCGGGATCCCGGCCTCGCGGCTCGTGGTGCTCGACGGCGCCGACGGCCACCCCTCGCTGGGTGACTTGCTCGCCATGGGCGCGCCGGCGCCCCGCGTCTCGTTCGATCCGGCCACGCATGTGGCCGTGCTGCCTTACTCGTCCGGCACCACGGGCCGGCCGAAGGGCGTCATGCTCAGCCACCGAAATCTGGTCGCCAACGTGGAACAGGCCAGGGGGCTGCTCGGCGTGGTCCCCGAGGACCGGCTCCTGGCGCTGCTGCCGTTTTTCCACATCTACGGGCTGACCGTGCTGCTGAACCTCGCCCTGCGCCAGCGGGCCAGGCTCGTCACGATGCCCAGATTCGATCTGCCCGAGTTCCTGCGGATCATCCAGGATCACCGGTGCAGCTACCTGTTCATCGCCCCACCCGTGGCCGTGGCGCTCTCCAAGCACCCGCTGGTTGCCGAGTACGACCTCGGCTCGGTGCACACCGCCCTCTCGGGCGCGGCGCCGCTGGACGGAGAGCTCGGCACCCGCTTGGCCGAACGCCTCGGATGCCGGGTCCTGCAGGGCTATGGCATGACCGAGATGAGCCCGGTATCTCACCTTATTCCGCGCGAAGCGGGCGACGCCCCCGTCAGCTCCGTGGGCTACACCGTGCCGAATATGCAGTGCCGCCTCGTGGACCCGGCCACGGGGGAGGATATTCCGGTTCCCGCGGACGGCACCAGCGCGCCGGGACATCTCCTGTGCCGCGGGCCGAACGTGATGCTCGGCTATCTCAACCGGCCGCAGGAAACCGCGGACACCCTGGACGCGGACGGCTTCCTGCACACCGGGGACATCGCCACGGTGCGGGCGGACGGGGTGGTGACGATCGTGGACCGGCTCAAGGAACTGATCAAATACAACGGCTACCAGATCGCCCCGGCGGAGCTGGAGGCCCTGCTCCTCACGCACCCCGGCATTGCCGACTCCGCGGTGATCGGATCCCTCGACGCCGACGGCCAGGAAGTGCCCAAGGCGTTCGTCGTCCGCCAGCCCGGAGCGGACGGCGATGCCCTGGACGTGGCGGGCGTCATGGACTTCGTGGCGGCCAAGGTGGCGCCGTTCAAGAAGATCCGCCGCGTGGAGTTCATCGAAGCCGTGCCGAAGTCCGCGTCAGGAAAAATCCTGCGCCGGATGCTCCAGCCCGCGGAACCGGCCACTGTTCCGGCCGAGGAGCCGGCCGCGGTGCCGGAGAAGCGGTAGCGCCTTAGTCGGCGTCGGTCTTGGCGATGTAGACGTCGCAGGGGGCGTTGTGGGCCACGCTGTTCGCAACGCTCCCCAAGACCCGGCCGATCCCGCTCATGCGTCGGTTGCCAACCACAATCATCAGGGCACCGGTCCGTTCGGCTTCCCGGATCAGGGCCTCGGCGGGCTTGCCCCGGGCGGCGGCGTAGGTGACGGCGATGTCCGGGCGGCGCAGGCCGTCCGCCACCGTCCGCGCCACCGTTTCCGCGTTGCCGGCGTCGGAAACGATCCACTGGTCACTGCCGCTGCCGAAGACCTGGGTCCTGTCGCTGTCAAAGGCGCTGACCACATGAAGTGTCGCCCCCACGGAAACTGCGAGGTCGCGCGCGGTGTGCGCCGCCCGCAGGGCAGTTTCACTGCCGTCGACGCCGACAACGATAATTCCGGTCATGGACTGCTCCTCTTTCAACGAGTAATGCTGTTCAATGCGCCTGTTCGATCGGCCCTGCTGTTCGACGGCTTGCGCTGTTCATGCGCCGCAGCGAACCCTGCCGCTGTTCACGCTACAGTGCGGCCAACGCTTCCCGCAGGACCGGCGCGAGCCGCCGCACGCCCTCACGGATCGACTCGGGCGGCACCGCGCTGAACGCCAGCCGGATCTTGTTCGACGTGTCGTCCGACGAGGTGAAGGCCGCCCCCGGGATGAAGACGACGCCGGCGTCGATGGCCTTCTTCAGCAGCGGGTAGGTGTCCACGCCTTCGGGCAAGGTCACCCACACGAAAAAGCCGCCGTCGGGCTGTGTCCAGCTCAGTCCGTCCGGCATGTATTCGGCCAGGGCGGCAAGCATTGCCTCGCAGCGTTCCCTGTACAGCCCGCGGTACGTCTCGATCTGGCCGCGCCAGTCGTAGTCGCGCAGATAGGCCGATACCAGCATCTGGTTCAGGGTCGGCGGGCACAGGGTGACGGCCTCTGATGCCAGGTAATACCGGCGCTGCAGGTGGGCCGGGACGAGGGCCCAGCCGATCCGCAGGCCCGGTGCGAAGATCTTTGAAAAGGACCCCATGTAGATGACGTCATCCGGGTTGGCTGCCCGCAAAGGGGTCAGCGGCTTGCCGTCGAAGCGGAGCAGGCCGTAGGGGTTGTCCTCCAGCACCAAAATATTCGCGTTTCGGCATATATCCACCACCGCTTGCCGGCGTTCTGTGGCCAGGGTGATGCCGGACGGGTTGTTGAAGCTGGGGATGGTGTAGAGGAACTTGATGTTTCTGCCGGCGGTCTGGAGGGCGGCTATTTTCGCCTCCAGCAGGTCCGGGACGATGCCGTCGCCGTCCATCGGCACGGCTTCGACTTCCACCTGGTAGGCCTCGAACGTGTTGAGGGCGCCCACATAGGTGGGATCCTCCACGAGCACCACGTCGCCTGGGTTGCAGAAGACCTTGGTGGCCACATCCTGCGCGGACTGCGAGCCGGCGGTAATCACGATGTTCGCGGGGTCGGCGTCGAGAATTCCCTCAGCTGCCATGACCTCGCAGATCTGGGCGCGGAGTTCCTCGGTACCCTGGCCGCTGCCGTACTGCAGGGCGGTCATTCCCTGCTCGGCGATGATCTTCGCGGCGGTCTGGCCAAGGCGTTCCAGCGGCAGGGACTGCAGGTACGGGCTTCCGCCGGCGAGGGAAACGAGGCCGGGGCGCATCGAGATGTCGAAAACGTCCCGGACTGCCGACTGCTTGATATTTGCTGCGCGCTCCGAGAACAGGATCTCGTGGCGGTGGGCGGACGTAGCCGCACGTTCGATTGCGTCAATGGCCTCGGCCGGAAGTACTGCTGCGGCGGCATCAAGTGTTTCGTGGGTCACAGTCCCAAGGATACTACCCATGTTGCACGGGGGGAAACGATTGTTTTCGAACGACTGTTTCCAGGCCATCACCCGGCCTCACCCGCCGCAACTGGCCGGGATCCCCGAGGCCCCCGGCAGCTGCATGCTGCCGGGGGCCTCGGGGTGTTGTTGAGCGGAGTGCGGAAAGCCTAGGCCGCTTCTGCGGCGGGGACCTCGGCCAGCGCGTCGAACACGCCCTTGATCTGCTCGACAACTTCGGCGTCATCCTTGGGGTGGACCTCGGCGAAGCGGACCATCGAGCCGGGGACTGCCAGCTTGACGTTCTCGAGGACCTGGGCGCCGGCGATGCCGACGGCCTTGCGGGCCTCGTCCTGGGCCCAAACGCCGCCGAACTGGCCAAAGGCGGTTCCGACAACTGCGGTGGGCTTGCCGGAGAGGGCGCCGGCGCCGAACGGGCGCGACAGCCAGTCGATGGCGTTCTTCAGCGACGCCGGGACGGTGCCGTTGTGTTCCGGCGTGACCAGCAGGATGGTGTCCGCGTCGTTGGCGGCGGCACGCAGGGCGGCGGCGGCCGCGGGCACCTGGCCTTCGACGTCGATGTCCTCGTTGTAGAACGGGATGTTGCCCAGGCTCTCGTGGATGACTACGTCCACCTGTTCGGGGGCGTTGAGCGCGATGGCCTCGGCCAGCTGAAGGTTGGTGGAGCCGGCGCGAAGGCTGCCGACGAGGGTGAGGATGGTCTTCTTGGACATATGTACTCCTGTGCATCACGCCGCAGGATGGTTCCGGCGGCTGGTGGATCGTGGGGCTTTGGGGGCCTTCACCCATGCTAAACGGACTGCGGTCCGTTTATATTCCGAGGCGCTAGACTCAGCGGTGTGAGCCTCATCCCGATCCGTCCCGGCGCCCAGTCCGGGGGAGGGCGCCCCGCCGCGCCCGCCGCAGAAACCGGGCGCCGTGACGCGGCGCGCAACAGGGAACTGCTCCTCTGCGCCGCCCGGGAAATCGTTGGGGAATCCAGCGTCGACGCCCTCACCATGGACCGGCTGGCGCAGCGCGCCGGAGTTGGAAAAGGGACAGTCTTCCGGCGGTTCGGCAGCCGTGCCGGGCTGATGATGGCCCTCCTCAGCGACGCCGAGGCCGAATTCCAGGGCCGGTTCATGTTCGGTCCGCCACCGGTGGGTCCCGGCGCGCCACCCCTGGAGCGGCTGATCGCCGTAGGTGCCGCCCGCATTGCCTGGACCCTGGAGTTCGGGGAGCTGGCCAGGGCCGCCGATGCCTCGGCCTACAACAGGTTCGATGTGCCCCCAGCCGTCCTCTGGCATCGCCACCTTGAGATGCTGCTGCGCGACGCCGGCGTGACGGCGGACCCGCGGCTCATGGCGTCGGCCCTGGGGGCGGCGCTGGAGCCGGAACTGTTGCTCCACTCCGTCGGCGTGCACGGGATTGCGCCCGAGCGGCTGGCGGAAACCTGGCGGGAACTTGTCACGCGCATTGTGGGCGGACACTAGCGCGGCATTGCCAATTCCGCGAGTCCAAATCCATTCCACGGAGTTATTGATAACGATCTGCGGCGAAGCCGCCGTGTCGCGGCCGCCGGGAGCGCGGTCCGGCCCGGCAGATGTGATAGCTTCCTCTGGAATGTGACCCGCAACATAGTCCACCAGGACTCAGCCGCAAGGCCTGCGGGCGGCCGGAAACCAGCTGGCCCATGATCCCGAACCGGCGGCGGAACCCGCTGCCGGATGGGGGACTACGGAAGGACCGAAGTTGTGAATAATCTTGTCATCCCGGCAGGCAGGCCGGCTCGTGCAGCCGCCGCCTTGGCGCCCAAATCCGCTCAGGCAACGGCGATCCAGAACTAGCCGCTCCATGTTTCGATATCTCGCCAAACGTGCCATCACGTATGTCTTCATGATCTTCCTGACCACCAGTGCCGGCTATCTCCTGGCGGTGAGCACACTGCAGCCGGCGCTGCTCGAGCAGGAGCGGATTCCGCGGCCCACCCCCGAACAGGTGGTCAACTCCTTCCGGCTTAAGGGGCTCGATCCGACGCTCAACCCGTGGGAGCGCTACGTCGACTGGCTCACGGCCATTCTCACCCGCTGGGACTGGGGGCGGAGCCCCAACGGCGCCTTCATCAACGCCGAGTTCGGCGACCGCGTCTGGATCTCAACCCGGCTGTTCCTGGCCTCGATCATCCTGACCCTGGTGATCGGCGTCGCCCTCGGCGTCTACACCGCCGCCCGCCAGTACAAGGCCTCGGACAGGGTCATCACCTCGTACAGCTACCTCATGTACATCGTTCCCGCCCCGATCGCCTACTTCCTGGTGCAGCTGGGCGCCATCAACATCAACGAGACGGTCGGGGAGCGCGTCTTCTTCGTCACCGGCATCTCCACTCCGGGCCTCGACGGCGGCGGCTGGGACCAGTTCATCGACATGCTCTCCCACTACGCCGTGCCCACTTTCGCCATCACGATTGTGGGCTGGGGCGCCTACCAGATCGCCCAGCGCCAGTATCTGCTGGACAACGTCAACGCCGACTTCGTGCGGACGGCACGGGCCAAGGGCCTGACCCGCAACCAGGCCATCAGCCGCCACGCCCTGCGGGTGTCCTTCATCCCCGTGGCGCAGAGCATTGCGTTCACCATCCCGGCCATCTTTGCCGGCGGTTTCTTCGCGGAGAAGATCTTCGCCTGGCACGGCGTCGGTTCCTGGTCCATCGATTCGATCGCGCTCCAGGACGTCAACGCGGCCACCGCTACCCTCGCCTACGGCTCCGTCATCTTCGCGGTCGGGGCGATCCTCGCTGACTTCGCCACCACGCTCGTCGACCCGAGAGTGCGGGTGCAGTAATCATGACCAACCTCAACACGATTGACCCGGCCGCCGTCCTCGACGAAGGAAAGATGGAAAAAGACGACGTCGTGATCGGCAAGTCGCGGATCATCCTGCGGCGCTTCCTGCGCAACCGGACAGCCGTCGCCGGCCTGGTCATCTTCCTGACCCTGACGCTCCTGTCCTTCATCGGCGGCTTCTTCAGCAGTTGGGACAAGGAGGCCATCGACCCCTTCAACATCGGCATGCCGCCTTCCGCGGAGCATCTGCTGGGCACCTCCCAAGCCGGGATCGACCTCTACGCCCTGACCGTCGAGGGCACCAGGGTCTCCATCCTGATTGGCGTCGTCGTCGGCGTCGTCTCCGTGCTGATCGCCGCTGTCTACGGCTGCACCATGGCGTACTTCGGCCGCAAGGTGGACAAGGTCATGCTGTTCATCCTCGAAGCCCTGATCATGATGCCGGCCCTGCTGGTGGTCGCGGTGGCCACAAGCGGCGGCGCCAACGGCCTGAAGAACACCATCCCGAGCTGGCTGCTGCTGATCATCGTGCTGCTGGTCTTCAGCTGGATGGGCACCGCGCGCCTGATCAGGTCCCTGTCGCTGTCGCTCATGCAGCGTGACTTCGTCAAGGCCGCGCAGTACATGGGCATCCCGCCGCGCCGGATCGTCTGGCGGCACCTCGTGCCGAACATCGGCTCCCTGCTGGTCCTGGAAGTCACCCGCGGGGTCACCGGCGCCATCCTCGCCGAGGTCGCGTTTTCCTTTATCGGCATCGGCATCAAGGTCCCGGACGTAAGCCTGGGCGTGCTGATCGGCCAGTCCACCTCGCAGGTCTCCACCTTTCCGTGGATGTTCTGGGCTCCGTTGATCGTGATGTTCCTGCTCACCGGCTCGCTGGCGATGATGAACGATGGCCTCCGCGACGCGTTCGATCCCAGCTCCAGCTCCGTTGGCCGCGCGAAGCGAGGCAGCGCCAGTATTGGCAAGACACAGCTCGGCGAGACGCCGACTGGCGAGACGCCGACTGGCGAGACGCCGACTGGCGAGACGCCGACTGGCAAAACACAGAAGAAGAACAAATGACCAGCAATACCACCGCCAATACCATCACCCAGGGCACCGCCGAGCGCCTCCGCGTCGCGGGGCTGCATGCCCCCACCGGCGCGATTCTCTCCGTCCGGGACCTCAACGTCCGCTTCAACACCGAAAACGGTGTGGTGCACGCGGTGCGCGGCATCGACTTCGACGTGCTGCCCGGCAAGACGCTGGGCATCGTGGGCGAGTCCGGCTCCGGCAAATCGGTCACGTCCATGGCGATCATGGGCCTGCTGCCTCCGACGGCGGAAATCAGCGGTTCCGTCCGGCTCAACGGCAAGGAACTGCTGGGTCTCAGCGACAAGGCCATGTGCCAGTACCGCGGCAACGACCTCGCGATGGTGTTCCAGGACCCGCTGTCCTCCCTGACCCCTGTCTATACCGTCGGCACCCAGATTATCGAGGCCCTGACCGTCCACAACCCGACCATGAGCAAGCGGGCCAAGGAGGCCCGCGCCGTCGAACTCCTGGGGTTGGTCGGCATCCCCAGCCCGAAGGACCGGCTCAAGGCCTTCCCGCACGAGTTCTCCGGCGGCATGCGCCAGCGCGTCATGATCGCGATCGCGATCGCCAACAACCCGCGGGTTCTGATCGCCGATGAGCCGACGACGGCGCTGGACGTCACCATCCAGGCGCAGGTCCTGGAGGTGCTCCATGCCGCGCAGGAGGAGACCGGCGCCGCCGTCGTGATGATCACGCACGACCTCGGCGTGGTCGCCGGCATGGCGGACGACATCATGGTGATGTACGCCGGCAGGCCGGTGGAGACCGGCAGCGTCGACGACATCTACTACAGCCCGCGGATGCCCTACACCATGGGCCTGCTCGGGGCCGTACCGCGCGTGGACATCGCGGAAAAGACCTCACTGGTCCCGATCGACGGCATCCCCCCGAACCTCGCCCACCCGCCCACCGGCTGCTCGTTCGCGCCGCGTTGCCCGCTGGCCAGCGAGGCCTGCCTCGACGGCGAACCGGACCTTCGGACGGTGGAGCCCGGCACGGGACACAGTGCCGCGTGCATCAAGACCGAGGCACTCGCCGACGTCGACGCCCACGCCATTTTCGCCGCCCCGGCCGTGCCGGTCTCCCGCTTCGACCGCCTTCCGCGGCACGAGCGTAAGACTGTCCTGGAGCTCCGCGACGTAAAGAAGCACTTTCCCCTGATGAAGGGCGCCCTGCTCAAGCGCAGGATCGGCACGGTGAAAGCCGTGGACGGGCTGAGCTTCGATATCCGCGAAGGCGAGTGCTTCTCGATCGTGGGGGAGTCCGGCTGCGGAAAGACCACCACCCTGCTGGAAATCATGGAATTCCACAAGGACCAGGACGGCGAGGTGGTCATTGGCGGGCTGAGCAACAAGCAGTCCGCCGACGCCAGGGCCAAGGCTGGAATGCGCAGGGAACTGCAGATGGTGTTCCAGGATCCCACCGGGGCGCTGGATCCGCGCTTCACCGTCTACGAGGTCCTGGCCGAGCCGATGGAAAACCTGGGCATGCCCAAGCCGGCCATCCGGAAGCGGATCATGGAGCTCATGGAGCTGGTGGGCCTGCAGGCGGACCACGTCAACCGTTTCCCCAACCAGTTCTCCGGCGGCCAGCGCCAGCGCATCGGCATTGCCCGCGCCCTCGCCGTGAACCCCCGGCTGGTTGTCCTGGACGAACCTGTCTCCGCCCTCGACGTGTCAGTGCAGGCAGGCGTCATCAACCTCCTGGACAAGCTCCGTGCCGAACTCGGCCTGAGCTACCTCATGGTGGCGCACGATCTCTCCGTGGTCCGGCACATCTCCAACCGCGTTGCTGTCATGTACCTGGGCAAGATCGTGGAGATCGGAGACGTCGACGCCGTCTTCGACAACCCCCGCCACCCCTACACCCGGGCCCTGCTCTCCGCGATCCCGGTACCGGATCCGGAGCTGGAGCGCACCCGCGAACGGATCATCCTCCAGGGCGACCTGCCCTCACCGCTGGAGGCGCCGGCAGGCTGCAACTTCGCCACCCGCTGCCCCGTGTTTGCGGCCCTGCCGCCGGCCAGGCAGGAGAAGTGCCTGACCCTCGAGCCCGCCCTGGAACCAGCCGCCACCGACCAGCAGTTCGCCTGCTTCTACCCGGACGGCGAACTGGACGCAGACATGGTCGTTGTCCACGAAGACCACTGACTGACCCGACCAGCAGACATCCCGGCCAGCAACATCCGGACCAGCAGTCCGGCAGACCTCCCATGCATCACACTCGCACAAAAAATGAAGGGGATCTCATGAAGAATCGCACCAAAATCGGTGGCATCACCGCCGTCGTGGCGGCGCTTGCGCTGACTGCCTGCGGCAGCGGTGGCGCCTCCACCACAGCTCAGAGCGCCAAGGCACAGGATGCCTCCGGCGATCTCAGCAAGCTCATCAGCGTCAACGCCAAGAACGCCGCCGACCTGCAGCAGGGCGGCACCGTGACGCTGCCCCTGGGCAACATCGGACCGGACTTCAACGGCTTCTCCAACGCGGGCAACTCAGCGGACAACACTGAATTGCACTACCCGATCGACGAGGCCGGCTACGTCGGCTGCTGGAAGCTGGACTTCGACGGCACCGCCAGCCTCAACAAGAACTTCTGCGAAGACTTCAAGAGCGAAGTCAAAGACGGCAAGCAGACCATCACCATCAAGGTCAACCCGAAGGCCGCCTACAACGACGGCACTCCGATCAACGCCGCCACGTTCGAAAACACGTGGAAGATGCTCAACGGCCAGAACAAGGACATCGACATCGTCACGTCCGGCGCCTACGAGTTCATCGACTCCGTCAAAGCCGGAACCAGCGACAAGGAAGTCGTTGTGACCACCACGCAGCCGGTGTACCCGCTCAGCGACATCTTCGGCGGATTCATCCCGCAGACCGTCAACACCCCGGAAATCTTCAACACCGGGTTCACCGGTGAAATGCACCCCGAGTGGATGGCCGGCCCGTTCAAGGTCGACAAGTTCGACTCTGCCGCGAAGACTGTCTCCTTGGTTCCGAACGACAAGTGGTGGGGCGAGAAGGCGGTCCTGGACAAGGTGATCTTCCGCCAGCTGGAGGCAAGCGCGGAGATCGCCGCCTTCAAGAACGGCGAGGTCGACATGGCCGACGGCCGCACGCTGACCAAGTACAAGCAGCTTGAAGGCACCAAGAACTCCGAGGTCCGCCGCGGTCAGCGACTCTTCGCGGGCGGCCTGAACCTCAACGCCCTGAAGGCACCGCTCACCGACGTCGCCGTCCGCAAGGCGATCTTCACCGCCGTTGACCGTCCGGCCATCCGCGCCGTCCGTTTCGGTGGCCTGAACTGGGAGGAGAACAGCTCGGGCTCGATGATGCTGATGCCGTTCTCGAAGTACTACCAGGACAACTACCCGGTCAAGGAGACGGGCGCCGACGCGGCCAAGAAGGTTCTGACCGAGGCCGGCTACAAGGCCAACGCCAAGGGCATCATGGAAAAGGACGGCGTCCCAGCGTCGTTCAAGATCACCAACTTCGGTGACGACCCCACCGCCCTCGCCACCGTGCAGACCCTGCAGAAGCAGCTGCAGGCGGCCGGCATGGAAGTTGGCATTGACCAGCGCGGCGACGCCGACTTCGGCAAGGTGGTTGGCAGCCGCGACTTCCAGCTCACCATCAGCGGCTACTCCGTCGGCGCCGACGCCACATCTGCGGTGAAGCAGTACTACGACTCCGCCACCAACGAGAACGAACTCGGCGATGCCGAGCTGGACAAGGCCATCAAGGACCTCTCCTCCATCCAGGATGACGCCCAGCGCAACGAGGCCGCCATGGACGTCGAGAAGAAGCACATGGAAAAGTACTTCTCCATGGGCGTGGTCATGAACGGCCCGCAGATCTACTTCGCCCGCACGGGCCTGGCCAACTACGGCGCCAGCCTGTTCCAGACGCCGGACTGGAGCGTCGTCGGCTGGGACAAGAAGTAACCCCTGCTGACTAAGCAATACTGAGTAACAGTAGGCATTAACAACCAGCACGGCCGAGGCCGGCGCCTCTGGAAGCATCCGGGCGGCGCCGGCCTCGTTCGCTTGACCGGCCGCCCGCGCAGCAACCTGCCGGGTCCTGCAGGCGCGCAGGGCGGTAGCCTAGGCACCATGAGCAACGATTCAGCCAGGCCTATCCGCACCGCCGTCGCCGGTTTCGGCCTCTCGGGCAGCGTCTTCCACGCTCCCTTCATCGCCGCAAACCCTGCCTATTCGCTGGATGCCATCTCCACCTCCGACGCCGGCCGGCAGTCCGCCGCCGCGTCCAGCTACCCGGACGCCAGGCTCGTCGACACCCCGGCCGACATCCTGGAGCTCGCCGGCGGACTGGACCTGCTGGTGCTCGGCACGCCGCCCGCCACCCACTACCCGCTGGCGAAAGCGGCGCTGGAAGCCGGACTCGACGTCGTCGTCGACAAGCCGTTCGCCGTGCGCAGCGCCGAGGGGCAGGAACTCATCGACCTCGCCGCGCGGCTGGGCCGGGTGCTCACCGTGTTCCAGAACCGGCGCTGGGACGGCGACTTCCTCACCGTGAAAGCCCTCATGGACGCGGGAGCCTTCGGTACCGTGACCCGCTTTGAGTCCCGCTTCGAGCGGTGGTCACCGGACGTCCCCAAGGCGTGGAAGGCGGCCGCCACGGCGGACGACGGCGGCGGCGTGCTGTTTGACCTCGGCACCCACCTGCTGGACCAGGCCGTGCAGCTCTTCGGCCCGGCCACGGTGATCCACGCTGAACTGGCGGCCCGGCGGCCCGGCGAGAGGGCTGACGACGACGTCTTCGTGGCCCTGCGGCACAGCTCCGGGGTAACCAGCCACCTCTGGATGAACATGCTGTGCGCCCAGCAAGGTCCGCGCTACCGCATCCTGGGCAGCGAGGGCGGCTTCACCAAGCACGGCGTGGACCCGCAGGAGCCCTACATCGTGGCCGGCGGAAGCCCGCTGGACGCCGACTACGGCGTGGAAGATCCGGACTGGGCTGGGCTCCTGGGACGCGACGGGCATCTGGACCGGCTGCCCAACGAGCGCGGCGCCTACCCGGAGTTCTACCGGATCCTGGCCGCAAAGATCGCCGACGGTGGTGCCGCCTCGGCGCTGCCCGTCCCCGTCGACCCAGCGGGCCCGCTTCAGGTGCTGCAGCTGATCGAGCAGGCCCGGGAGCTGGCTTAGCCGCGGACTGGCCAAATTCATCCACCGATGAGGCTTCACAACTGTAACTTGCGTCACTATGGTCTAAGTCGTGGGTCTTCACCTATCTTGTTCGGGTGAACCCCGGAAGCGGTCTTCGGCAAAGACGCCGACGGTCGATTGGAGAGCGAATCCAGTGCGGCCGGCCGCTATCGTGTGCTGCCGCCCTGGCAGAAATGGAGCAGCACGATGCAAAAACTCAAAAGGCTCATTGCACCGCTGAGCACAGTAGGCCTTGCAGTGGGCTTGTTGGCCGGTGCGGCATATCCTGCCGCGTCAGCCGATGCCCCAACGGGCTCAATGCAGAACTACGTGGTCCTGTACAAGGCCAACAGTGTGTCGGATTCCTCGCTGAAGTCGGTCACGACAGCCGGCGGAACCGTGGTCCACAGCTATCCGGAAATCGGGGTGGCGATCGTGAAGTCGGACCGCGTCGGTTTCGGTTCCGCGCTGAAGGCCCGGGACGGGGCAGTCCAGGGCGCGGCCTCCACCGCCGCCTTTGGGGTCGCCATCGGCGACAGCGCCGCGGACAACACCGACGCCCAGGCGCCCGTCACGGCGGGCACCCCCGCCCCCGGAAGCGATAACCTGTCAGCCCTGCAGTGGGACATGGACCAGATCCAGGCACCCGCCGCCCGCACCCTCAACGGCGGAAGCGCTTCCGTGGTGGTCGGCGACATCGACACCGGCCTCGACTACACCCACCCTGACCTGGCCCCCAACGTCGACTTTGCCAAGAGTGTCTCCTGCGTCGGCGGCGTCCCTGACCAGTCCCCGTCCGCCTGGATGGACGACAACGGCCACGGCACCCACACTGCGGGGACCATCGCGGCCGCCAAGAACGGCATCGGCATGGTCGGCGTGGCGCCCAACGTGAAGATTGCCGGGATCAAGGCCGGCAACGCCGGCGGCTTCTTCTACCCCGAGGCTATCGTTTGCTCCTTCATGTGGGCAGCCGCCAAGGGGATCCAGGTCACGAACAACAGCTACTTCGCGGACCCGTATCTCTTCAACTGCAAGAACGACCCGGAGCAGCGCGCCATCTGGGAGGCCGAACGCCGTGCCATCCGCTTCGCCCAGCAGAGCGGCACCACCGTCGTTGCAGCCCAGGGTAATTTCTCGGACGACCTCGCCCACCCCTCCCGGGACGTCATGAGCCCGGACGACTCCACGCCGGTATCGCGGGAGATCACCAACGCCTGTGCCGTGGTCCCGGTCGAACTGCCGGGCGTCATCGGTGTGACTGCCAACGGCAATAAGGGCAACAAGTCCTACTATTCAAGTTACGGAGTCGGCACTGCCGATGTCGTGGCCCCCGGCGGAGACCGCCGTCTGCAGCTCACCCCCGCCGCAGTGAACGGTCGAGTCCTGTCCACCTGGCCGGCGTCCGCACCCTGCGCCGCATCGCTCAAGGTGGTCGACGCCGGTGCCGCGTACTGCTACCTGCAGGGCACCTCGATGGCCTCCCCGCACGTCGCCGGGGTTGCTGCTCTCGTGGTCAGCGGCGGTGTGAGCAACCCGGGAGCCGTTTCGGCGCGGATCACCACCACCGCCGACGGCATGGCCTGCCCCGACACCACGATGTACGCGCCGTTCCCGTCTGCGTCCAACGGTGCACCGCAGCTCTGCCAGGGCGGCACGGGCAACAACGGCTTCTACGGCAGTGGCCAGGTGAACGCCCTCCGCGCCATCGGGGGTTAAACGCAGTCGGCTGCTCCGATACCGCCGTTTTGGGGGTCCAAAAGGGCGGTTACGGGGCAGCCGATGCGGTGGCGCCTACGCGGAGACCAGCTGGTTACGCGGAGACCAGCTCGTGCCAGTCGGCGACGAGGGGCAGGTTATGCGCCTCGGAGACCGAGCGGTGCGCAACCTTGCCACCGGCGATGTTCAGGCCGGCGGCCAGGGCTGCATCGCGCTCGAACGCAGCCTTGACGCCCAGGTTCGCCAGCGAGACGGCGTAGCGCAGGGTGACGTTGGTCAGCGCGTACGTGGAGGTGTTCGGGACGGCGCCGGGCATGTTGGCGACGCAGTAGAAGATCGTGTTGTGGACCTTGTACGTCGGTTCCTGGTGCGTGGTGGGGTGGGTGTCCTCGAAGCAGCCGCCCTGGTCCACGGCGATGTCCACCAGCACGGAGCCGGGCTTCATCCGGGACACGAGCTCGTTGGTGACGAGCTTCGGGGCCTTGGCGCCGGGGATCAGGACTGAACCGATGACGAGGTCGGCGTCGACCACGGACTTCTCGATCTCGTACTTATTGGACGCGACCGTCTTCAGGCGGCCCTGGTACTGGGCGTCCAGTTCGCGGAGACGGTTGATGTTGATGTCCAGGATGGTGACGTCGGCGCCCAGGCCCAGGGCCATGGCGGCGGCGTTGGTGCCGGCAACACCGGCGCCCAGGACAACAACCTTGGCCGGACGGACGCCCGGGACGCCGCCGAGCAGCACGCCCTTGCCGCCTGCCGGGGCCATCAGGGAGGTGGCGCCCACCTGCACGGACAGCCGGCCGGCAACCTCGGACATCGGGGCCAGCAGCGGCAGGGTCCGGCCTTCCTGGACGGTCTCGTAGGCGATGGCGGTGACGCCGGAGTTGATGAGCGCCTGGGTCAGTTCCGGCTCGGCGGCCAGGTGCAGGTAAGTGAAGAGGATCAGGCCCTTGCGGAAGCGGTGGTATTCGGCCTTGACCGGTTCCTTGACCTTCATCACCATGTCGGAGCGGCCCCAGACGTCGTCGGCTTCGGCGACGATCTCGGCGCCGGCGATCGCGTATTCCTCGTCCGTGATGCCGGAGCCCAGGCCCGCGCCGCGCTCGACGAGGACCACGTGGCCGTGGGTGCGGAATTCGTGGACGCCGGCCGCGGTGATGGCGACGCGGAACTCGTTGTTCTTGATCTCTTTGGGTACGCCGATGATCATTTGATAGCTCCAGTGGGTGTAGGCCTGTGGGCCTGGATGAGCGGGGGATTCGTACTTCCAGAATAAATCCCGCTGTGAGGCACGCGACAGGTGCCGCTACCGGGCGCCGGGCACTGGCCGCGTTATTCCGGGGTTTTTCAAATCCGGGGATAGACATTTGTCGAGGTGGCGGGCGTCAGGTGTCGGCTCGTGTCCGTGCGGATGCATTCGCAGTGCGGCCGGCCGGGGCAGTAGTCTGGCAGGATGCAGCAGCAGGACGTGGAGCAGCTCGTGGAGCAGGTGGCGCAGCGGCTGGGCCGCGGTCTCTCCCTCGAGGACCTCGACGGGTTGCTCCTCGCCTACAGCTCGAACCAATCGCATGCGGACCGCGTCCGGGTGAACTTCCTGCTCAGCAAGCGGGTCCCCGTGGACGTCATCGCATGGCAGCTCTCCCACGGGATTGCGACGGCGGTCCGGCCGGTCGTCGTGCCGGCCAACGAAGATCTCGGCATGCTGGGCCGCGTGTGCGTGCCGCTGCTGGTGCGCGGCTTCCGGGTGGGGTACCTGTGGGTCCAGCTCGACGCCGAGGAACCAAGTGCCGCGACCGTCCTCACCCAGCTGCAGGACGTGGCGCCGGAGCTGGAGCAGCTGTCCTCCCTGCTGCTGGATTCCAACACGGCTGAGTCCGAGTTCCGCCGCCGCCGTGAGCAGGAGTTCCTGGCCGCCTGCGCCGGCGAGGCCAACGCGGCGGCGGCCGTGGCGGGCTGGAAAGAGGTCCAGGGCAAGGGGCCCTGGCAGCTGGTGACCGTCCTGGACGCGGACGGCTGGGCCGGGGGCTCGGATCCCTTCGCCGACACACTCATTCACCGCTCCGCGGCGCTGCAGGCCACTATCGGCGTGGACGCCGCCCTGTTCAGCGCCGGTACCGAGACCCACGCGGTGGTGCTCTTCAAGGAATCCACAGGACGCGCGGACCACGCCCAGGTGCTGGTCCACTACCAGCTGGAACTCGCCAAACGTTCCGGGCGCACGGTCCGGCGGATCATCCTGGGTACGAGCGAGGGATTTGCCAAGCCGCGGGAACTCGCCGAGGCCTACCGGCAGTCACGGCAGGCGGCCCAGGCCGCGGCAGTGGATCCGCAGCTGGGCGAGCTTGTCGACTGCCGGGCCACCGGCGTCTACCAGCTGCTGGCCTCGGCCGGCGGCGGCGCGGGGGCCTGGGCGGACGCGGGATCGGTGTATTTCCGCATCCTCGAGGACCATGACCGCAACCGCGAGCTGCTGCCGGTGCTGGAGCTGTTCTACGACAACGACGGTTCGGTCCAGGAAGTCGCGGCCAAGCTGCACCTGCACCGGAGCAGCATTTACAACCGGCTGGGCCGGATCCGCCAGCTGCTGGGCGTGGACCCGTTGAAGGGAATGGTGCGGTTGGAACTGCATGCTGCGCTCAAGGCGCGGCGCTGGGCGGGCCGGCCCAGAATCTAGCGGCGCGCTGTAGCCCTCGGGTCAGCCCTCGCGCTTGGAGGAATCGTCGAGGGCCAGTTTCGCGTCCTGGCCGGCGTCGGGACCGGTCTTGCGGACGGCGCTGCGGTGGCGGGAAATCCGGCTGTCCACCCAGAGTGACACCGCAACGAAAGCGACGCCGCTGGCCAAATAAGTGGCGGTGTTGTTCAGGCCCATCGCGGTTCCGAGGA
The DNA here is from genome assembly GCF_056406615.1 of Arthrobacter sp. P1_B3. Taxonomy (NCBI): domain Bacteria; kingdom Bacillati; phylum Actinomycetota; class Actinomycetes; order Micrococcales; family Micrococcaceae; genus Arthrobacter; species Arthrobacter sp. P1_B3. The sequence goes on from NZ_JBFTZV010000019.1 coordinate 68,351, forward strand.
TGCCAGCGAGCAGCATGGCGGCGATCCCTGCCATGATGTGCCACCCTCTGAATTTACCCACAATTCAAGCGTAACCCGCGGCATATAAGTGTTTCCGCCCAGAAGCGGGATCGTTGCTTGATCCTTATCACCGCTTCATGAAGCATCCGTTCATGAAGCATCTGTTCCTTAAACACCGGCGCCCTCGCCATCATGGCCGGCCGGTGTCCCGGCGTCCGTACTATTCTTCTTCTGCGTTTCCAGCCACGCCATGATGTCGGCCAGCCGGATCCGTCGGTGCGTTCCGCGGTATTCGACGGGGATCTCGCCGCGATCGGTCATGTTCCGCAGGTACGTGTGCGAGATCCCCGCAAGCTCCGCGGCCCGGGACGTCGTCAGCATCTCCTCGACGCTGCTGACGGTCACGGACTCGCCGCGGCTGAAGCGGCCCAGCAAATCAACGACGGCGTCCCGCGCCGCGGGCGGCAGCCGGTGGACGGTGCCGTCGACGAACACCGTGATGTCGTCGCTGCCGTCGAGGGCGTACCGGAGTTTCTGCGCGTCCTCGGCCGGGAGGCTGGCCGTCACCCGGGGAGCTATCAGTGCCATGAGTGCATCCTAGCGGCTGCATCGCAGCGGATGGGCCCGCCGGTGGGCCCACCCGCGGCCCCTCCTGCGGACCAGCGGTTACAGCCCAAGGTCCTCCAGGACCGGCAGTTTTGCCCGGACCCATGCCCGGGCCTCGGTTGCGCTCGGCGCCGACAAGGCCAGCTTGGCCAGCTCCTGCGTTTCGGCCAAGGTGACGGTCTGCAGCACGGCGGCGACGGCCGCGATGGACCGCGCGGTCATGGACAGTGTGGTGACGCCCAGCCCCGTGAGGACGACGGCGAGGGCCGGGTCCGCGGCGGCCTCGCCACACACGCCCACCGGCTTGTTGTGCCCCTCGGCCGCCGAACCCTCCACTGTCAGGCCCACGAGCCGCAGCACGGCCGGCTGCCACGGGGTGTTCAGGGCGGCCAGGGGGCCGAGCTGGCGGTCGGCGGCCATGGCGTACTGGGTGAGGTCGTTGGTGCCCAGGCTTGCGAAGCCGACTTCGCGGAGGATGGCCTCTGCCGTCAGGGCGGCCGAGGGGACCTCCACCATGACGCCGGGGGTCCTGATCCCTGCCGTGGCGCACAGCGAGGCAAAACGGGCCGCCTCCTCCGCGGTGGAAATCATCGGGGCCATCACCCAGACATCGGCCTCGGACGCCTTCTCGGCCTGCGCAATCGCCTGCAGCTGGCGCTCGAGGACCCCGGGCGTGGTGAAATCGGTCCGGTAGCCGCGGACACCCAGGGCGGGGTTGGGCTCGGTGGCGTCGGTCAGGAACGGCAGCGGCTTGTCCGCGCCGGCGTCGAGCGTGCGGAGCACCACTTTCTTGCCTGGGAAGGCGTCGAAGACGCCCTTGTAGGCGGCGGCCTGTTCCTCCACGGTCGGTTCGGTGTCCCGCTCGAGGAAACAGAACTCGGTCCGGAACAAACCCACTCCCTGGGCGTTCAGGCCGGCCGCGACCACGGCGTCCTTGGCGCCGCCGACGTTGGCGAGGAGCGGAACGAGGTGGCCGTCCGACGTCGTGCCCGTCCCGTCAAAAGCGGACAGCAGCGACGCCGTGGCGGCCCAGTGGGCTGCTGCCGCCCGCTGGGACTCATCCGGGTTCGCGGTGATGAGGCCGGCCGCGCCGTCCACGTACACCTCCGTGCCGTCGGCGAGTTCGTCGACCCCGACGGCGGCGACCACGGCCGGCAGGCCGAGCGAGCGGGCAATGATCGCGGTGTGGGACTGCGGTCCGCCGCCGGCGGTGACCAGGGCCAGGACCTTTTCCGGATCCAGGGTGGCGGTGTCGGCCGGGGCCAGGTCCTCGGCGATGAGGATGAACGGAGCGGAGGACACGGGAATTCCCGGCGCGGGAACTCCGCGCAGTTCCGCCACGATCCGGGACCGGACATCCAGGACGTCCGTGGCGCGCTCGGCCATGTAGCCGCCGAGGTTGTGCAGCATTTCCGAGACGGAGGCGCCGGCTTCCCAGATCGCCCGCTGCCCGGACGTGCCGCGGACGATCAGTTTGGCGGCGGATTTGAGCAGCATGGTGTCGGTGGCCATGAGGGCCGTGGCCTCGAGGACGGCCTTGCCGTCGCCGGTGACGGTCTCGGAGCGGGCCTTGAGTTCGTCGTGGACGGATTTCGCCGCGGCCTTCAGTGCCGCCGTCGCGTCTTCCGCCGTGACGCCGGCGGGAAGCTGCTCTCCGGCGGGCGGTTCGCTGATCGGTTTGGGCATCTGCCGGATGGTGCCGATGATGCGGCCGGGGCTAACGCCTACTCCTGGGAAGTTCTGCACTGAAGGTCCTCATTCTCTGTCGTAGGCCAGTGGCCACTAAGCCGGTAAACCAGGTGCCGCTGACCCTGGGGATCATTTGTGCCTGCGGCTGACGGCTACGTCAACGGGCGGGCCACGGCACCTGCAAAAATTGTATGTGATGCAGTTCATATAGCGTTGCTATAGGTGCTAGGGTAGCGGTTATGAGTATCGATGGCCAGCTACCACCCAAGGCCCGGCTGCTGCGCGCGGCCGCCGAGCTGCTGGCCAACTCAGGCGGATCCGCAGTCTCGACCCGCCAGATCACACAGCTGGCCGGTGTTACGGCACCGACCCTGTACCACCACTTTGGTGACAAGGAAGGGCTGTTCGACGCCGTCGTCGCAGCAGGTTTTGACGAATATGTCGCGGGCGAACGTGACTTCGCGCCCTCTGGCCAGCCGCTGGAGGACATCCGCCGGATGTGGGACAACCACGTCCAGTTCGGGCTGAAACAGCCGGAACTGTACCTCGTCATGTTTGGCAATATCCGCCCTGAGAGCCGTCCGGCGATCGTCGCCGATGCCGAGGCCCTCATGGAGGAGATGCTCAACAAGGCGGCAGTCTCCGGCCAGCTCAACGTCCCGCCCAAAGAGGCGGCCAGGTCCATCCTGGCGGCCAACGTGGGCGTGACCCTCATGCTGATCGCGGAAAAGGTGCCGGAGCGCAACCTCGAGCTCTCCTCCATGACCCGCGACGCCATGATCTTTGCGGTTTCCACCGAGCAGGCCCGGGACAACGGCTCTGTTGACAGCGGAAAATCCTCAGTGGTTGTGGCGGCCATCGCATTGAACGCAGCACTCCAGGCGTCCCACTCGGACCAGCTCTCCAGCTCAGAACTCAAGCTCTTCCTCGAATGGCTCCACCGGATCTCCACCAGCTAGCTCGGCGAAATTATCGGACCATCCTGCAAAGCAGCGGGAACGACGGTTAGGAATTCACATGGCAACAGAGACAGTTGCGAAACCACGCACCAGCGTGCGGGTACACGTCCAGAAATTCGGGACGTTCCTCTCAGGAATGATCATGCCCAACATCGCCGCCTTCATCGCCTGGGGCTTCATCACGGCACTGTTCATCCCGGCGGGCTTCTTCCCCAATGCGGAGCTCGGCAAGCTTGTGGGGCCGATGATCACGTACATGCTCCCGCTCCTGATCGGCTACACGGGCGGCCGGATGGTCTACGGCGTGCGCGGCGGCGTGGTGGGTGCGGTGGCCACCATGGGCGTCATCGTCGGTACCGACATCCCGATGTTCATCGGCGCCATGATTCTTGGCCCGCTCACCGCCTGGATCATGATGAAGCTGGACAAGATCTGGGAAGGCCGCGTGAAGCCCGGCTTCGAAATGCTGATCGACAACTTCTCGGCAGGCATCCTTGCCGCCGCCATGGCGGTCGTCGGCATGCTGGTGGTCGGCCCGGTGGTGAAGGCATTCAGCAATGGTGCCAGCGCCGTGGTCGAATTCCTCGTCCTCAACGGCCTCCTGCCGTTCACGAGCATCTTCATCGAGCCCGCGAAGGTCCTGTTCCTCAACAACGCCGTCAACCACGGCATCCTCACCCCGCTGGGCACGCAGCAGGCACTCGAGCAGGGCAAGTCCATCCTGTTCCTGCTCGAAGCCAACCCCGGTCCGGGCTTCGGCATCCTGCTCGCCTTTTCAATCTTCGGCAAGGGTCTGGCCAAGGCGTCCGCGCCGGGCGCGGCGGTCATCCAGTTCGTCGGCGGCATCCATGAGATCTACTTCCCGTACGTCCTGATGAAGCCGATGACGATCTTCGCAGCAATCGGCGGCGGCATGACCGGCATCTTCACGCTCGTGGTCACCGGCGCCGGACTCCGGTCCCCGGCAGCCCCGGGCAGCATTATCGCGGTCTACGCCTCAACAGCCCGCGACAGCTACGTCGGCGTGACGCTCTCCGTGCTGTTCGCCACCACGGTGTCCTTCCTCATCGCCTCGGTGATCCTGAAGGCCAGCAAGGCGCCCGCGGAAGACGACCTCGACCAGGCCACGCACCGGATGGAGGCCCTGAAGGGCAAGAAGAGCTCGGTTTCCGCGGCCCTGATCGGTGAGGGCGTGGGTGCCAGCGGCGTCGCTGTCCTCGCAACCCCGATCAAGAACATCGTCTTTGCGTGCGACGCCGGCATGGGCTCCAGTGCGATGGGCGCCTCGGTGCTCCGCAACAAGATCAAGGCCGCCGGTTTCCCGGACGTCAAGGTCACGAACTCCGCCATCGCCAACCTCACCGACACGTACGACGTCGTCATTACCCACCAGGACCTGACCGAGCGGGCCAAGCCCGCGACCGCCAGCGCCGTGCATGTCTCCGTGGACAACTTCATGAACAGCCCGCGGTACGACGAGATCGTGGAGTTGGTCGAGGCAAGCAACACGAGCGGCGAAGCGGCCCCGGCCGGCGCCCCGGCCCCTGCTGCCGCCGTCGAAACGCCGGAAACCCCCGCAGGGGCCGAGCCGGACGCCGAGACGGGTCCCGCAGGCATCCTGGTGGCCGAAAGCGTGGTCCTCAACGGCACCGCCACCACGCGGGACGCCGCGATCGACGAGGCCGGGCAGCTCCTGCTGGACCGCGGCGCCGTCGACTCCGGTTATGTGGACGCCATGCACGAACGGGAGGAATCCGTCTCCACCTACATGGGCAGCTTCCTTGCGATCCCGCACGGCACCAACGCCGCGAAGGACCACATCATGAAGTCCGCGGTGTCGGTGATCCGCTACCCGAACGGCATTGATTGGAACGGCAAGGAAGTGAAGTTCGTGGTCGGCGTGGCCGGCGTCAACAACGAACACCTGCACATCCTGTCCTCGATCGCCAAGGTCTTCACCAACAAGGCCCAGGTGGCCCAGCTTGAGGCGGCCACCACGGTTGACGAAGTGCTGGCCCTCTTTGGAAAGGTCAACGACTAGTGAAGGCTGTTCATTTCGGAGCCGGAAACATCGGGCGCGGATTCGTGGGCCTGCTGCTGCACGAGGCCGGGTATGAGGTGGTGTTCGCCGATGTCGCGGACGCCCTCATCACCGAGCTGGCCGCCGCGGACAGCTACCAGGTCCACGAAGTGGGAGAGAATCCCGCCGTCCGTACCGTCGATAACTTCCGTGCGCTGAACTCCGGCATCCAGGAAGCCGCCGTCGTCGCCGAAATCGCCACGGCGGACATCGTCACCACCGCCGTCGGGCCGCACATCCTGAAGTTTGTGGCGCCTGCGATCGCCAAGGGGATCGCGGCCCGCGCCCCCGGGCTGGCGCCGCTGCAGGTGATGGCGTGCGAGAACGCGATCAACGCGACCGACATCCTCAAGTCCGAAGTTGCTGCCCAGTGGGATCCGGCTGCCGGGTCCCTGGACGCTGCCGCCGTGTTTGCCAACACGGCGGTGGACCGGATTGTGCCCAACCAGGAAGCCGGGCAGGGCCTGGACGTCACGGTGGAGACGTTCTATGAATGGGTGATCGACCGTACGCCGTTCGCCGGGAAGGAACCGGTGATACCGGGCGCGACCTTCGTGGACGATCTGGAGCCGTACATCGAGCGGAAGCTGTTCACCGTCAACACGGGGCACGCGGCTGCAGCCTACTTCGGTTTCGAGGCCGGCCTGGGCAAGATTTCCGAGGCCATGGCCGATCAGGACGTCGCAGCCGACGTGCGCGCCGTCCTGGACGAAACCAAGGAGCTGCTGGTGGCCAAGCACGGCTTCAACCGCGGGGATCAGGAGGCGTACGTGGAGAAGATCCTGGGCCGCTTCTCCAACCCGCACCTGCCGGACACCGTCAACCGGGTGGGCCGCGCCCCGCTGCGCAAACTCAGCCGGCACGAACGCTTCATCGGCCCCGCTGCCGAGCTGGCCGAACGCGGAATTGTCCCCGAAGCGCTGCTCGGGGCGATTGCTGCGGCCCTGCGCTTCAACGATCCGGCCGACGCCGAGGCCGTGGAGCTGGCGAAAATCCTCTCCGCGTCCACGCCGGACGAGGCCACGGAGACGATCACCGGCCTGGCAGCGGACCATCCGCTCTTCGCCGCTGTCTCCTCCCTTATCGAGGAGGCCAAGGCCGTCGTCTGATCAACGCCCTAGCTGGGCCGACGCCGGAACTCACGTGAGTTCCGGCGTCGGCGTGTTTTCCGTTGCCCTATCACTTATGGTTCCCATTCGCCGGTTTTAACGACCAAGAGTGATAGGGCAACTCGCCTTCCTTGACCGTTAGGTTGCCTAACTGTTAGGCTACCTAACTATGAACGCCAGTGAACCGGCTGACCCCGGCCTTCTTGCTCTCGCCAAGGACTTCCGCGAGGCCCTCCGCCACAGCATCTACCTCGTCCGCCGTCTGGATGCCGACGGCGAACTCAGTGCCGCCCAGCTCAGCCTGCTCAAGATGCTGATGGACGCCGGACCCGCAACAGGCGGCCGTGCTTCCTCCGCCAGTGGAGTGCGTGTGGGCGAAATCGCCCGAAACCTCGGCGTTAAGGTGCCCAGCGCCACCGAACAGATCATCAAGCTCGAGCGTGCCGGCCTCGCCCGCCGGGAACCGGACCCCAACGACTCCCGCGCCGTCCGCGTGACCCTCACGGAAGCCGGCCTCGCCGCCGTCGCCGCCGCCAATGAGCGCCGCAACTCCGTCATGGCCGGCGTCCTCTCGTGCCTTTCGGACGACGACCGTGCCGCCCTCGCCGCCGCCCTTCCGGTCATCGGCAGGATCAACGCGACGCTCCAGGCCTGATATTCCACCGAACTTCCCATCATTGAGGAGTGCCCCCATGTACGGCCACCCCGCCGACACCTTGCCGGCAGCCGAAGTTACCCTCGAGGCCGAGAAGGCCTCGCTGCTCAAACAGCCCAAGGCGGTGTGGGCGACGGCCCTCGCGGCGGTGTTCGCCTTCATGGGCATCGGGCTGGTGGACCCCATCCTGCCGGCGATCGCCAAAAACCTGGACGCCTCCCCGAGCCAGGTTTCGCTGCTCTTTACGAGCTATTTCCTGGTCACCGCCGTCGCCATGCTGATCACCGGCTACGTCTCCTCCCGGATCGGCGGGAAGCGGACGCTGCTGATTGGCCTGGCGGTGATTGTCGTGTTCGCCTCGCTGTCCGGCACGTCGGGCAGTGTGGCTGAGCTCATCGGCTTCCGGGCCGGCTGGGGACTGGGCAACGCCTTGTTCGTGGCCACGGCACTGGCGGTGATAGTCGGCGTCGCCAGCGGTGGTCCCGGCACGGCGATCATCCTGTACGAGGCCGCCCTTGGCCTGGGAATTTCCCTCGGCCCGCTCCTGGGTGCTTTGCTTGGCGGTTGGCAGTGGCGCGCCCCGTTCTTCGGCACCGCCGTGCTGATGGCCTCCGCCTTCATCGCGCTCATTGCGCTGCTGCCCAAGACCCCGCTGCCCGAGCGGAAGGTCCGGCTCCGGGATCCGCTGCTGGCCCTGGGTCACAGGGGTCTGCGGACGACGGCGGCCAGCGGCCTGTTCTACAATTACGGCTTCTTCACCGTCCTCGCCTTCACGCCCTTCATCCTGGGCATGGACGCCTACGGAATCGGCGGCGTGTTCTTCGGCTGGGGTGTCGCCGTCGCTGTCTTCTCGGTGTTTGCCGCCCCCGTGCTGCAGAACCGCTTCGGAGCAGTCCGGGTCCTCATCGGCACACTGGTCCTGCTGATGCTGGACCTCGTGGGACTGGGCCTGGCCGCCGGGCACTCGGTGCCCGCCGTCGTCGTCCTCGTGGTCATTTCCGGTGCGCTCCTAGGCGTCAACAACACCATCTACACGGAGCTGGCCATGGGCGTTTCCGATTCGCCGCGGCCGGTGGCCTCCGCCGGCTACAACTTCGTGCGCTGGATGGGCGGCGCCCTGGCACCCTTTGCCGCCGCGCAGCTGGGCGAGCACTTCGGCCCGCAGGTGCCCTTCTTCGCCGGCGCGCTGGCCATGGTTGCCGCGATTGCCGTGGTCTTCGGCGGCCGCCGCTACCTCACGTCGCTGAGTGCAGCGGCGACCTCACACGGCGCCGGCTCAGGCCCTGGCGGACTCCTTCGCGGAGTCTTGGGCGGACTCCTTGGCTGAACCCTTCGGGACGAACAGGGTTTCGGCCTGTTCCAAGGACATGCCGTTGGTCTCCGGCACCTTGAACATCACGAAGAAGAACGACGCGGCCGCGAACAGCGCGTACATGGCGTACGTCAACGGCAGCGAGGCCGCGGCCATGACGGGGAAGCTCAGGGTGATGGCGAAGTTGGCGGTCCACTGTGCGGCCGCGGCCAGGCCCAGGGCGCGGCCGCGGATGCGGGCCGGGAAGATCTCGCCCAGCAGCACCCACACCAGCGGGCCCCAGGAGGCGCCGAAGCTGATGACGAAGACGTTGGCGGCGACCAGCGCGGCCGGACCCCACGCGCCGGGCAGCGAGATCGCGTCCCCGGACCCGGTGGCCGAGCTGAAAGCGAGGGCCATGGTGCCCAGCGAGAGGGCCATGCCGATGGAGCCGGCCAGCATGATGGGACGGCGGCCGATCCGGTCCACCAGGGCGATCGCGACGAGCGTCACCAGGATGTTGGTGATGGCGGTGGCCACGGAGATGGTGAGCGAATCCTTTTCCTGGAAGCCCACGGCCTTCCACAGGGTGGTGGAGTAGTAGAAGATCACGTTGATGCCGACGAACTGCTGCAGCACGGACAAGATGATGCCGATCCAGACCACCGGCTGCAGGCCCAGGGCCTTGCCGCGCAGGGATCCCTTCTGGCCGGCGAGCTTGTCCTCGTCGATCGCCTTCTTGATGTCGCGCAGGTGCCGGTCCGAGTCCTCGTTCGGGGCGATCGACTTGAAGACCTTGAGGGCTTCCTCGTTCTTGCCCTGGAAGACCAGGAAGCGCGGCGATTCGGGCAGGGTGTACGCGATCCAGCCGTAAACGACGGCGGGGACGGCGGCGGCCATGAACATCCATCGCCACGCTTCCAAACCAAACCAGAGGGCCTGGTCGGCGCCGCCGGCCGACGTCGCGAACAGGGCGTCGGAGAGGAGGGCAGCGAAGATGCCGGTGGTGATCGCCAGCTGCTGCAGCGAGGCCAGGCGGCCACGGACGTGGCGGGGGGAGATCTCGGAAATGTAGGCCGGAGCGATCACGGAGGCCAGGCCGATGCCGAGCCCGCCCACCAGGCGCCAGAAGATCAGGTCCCAGACGCCGAACGCGAACCCGGTGCCGATGGCGCTGACGAGGAACAGCAGCGCGCCCAGCTTCATGGCCGGGATCCGGCCGTAGCGGTCGGCTACCTTGCCGGCCAGGTAGGCGCCTGCCGCGCAGCCGAGGAGGGCCACGGCGACGGCGAAGCCGGTCACGGCCTCGCTGAGGGCGAATTCGTCCTTGATCGCGTCGACGGCGCCGTTGACGACGGAGGAGTCAAAGCCGAAGAGGAAGCCGCCGACGGCGCCCGCCACGGCCAGCCAAATGACCCGTTTCGGGATCTTGGCGGCGGTCTGGTCCTGGGTGATGGTCATACGGCTCCCTTGGCAGTTCGCGGTCCACGGCCTTCGCCGCAACTACCCAGTCTTACACCGGACCCGGCGTGCCGCCTGTCACAACCACCGGAAAGTGAGATGAAACATACACTTTGCCGGTGCCGTCGTCTGCGCCTGCCGGGCCGGAACCGAAGGCGTCACGCAGAGCAGGCTTTCGGCGTCGGGCACCCCGTCCGGCGGCCCGGTCTGGCGGCCCGGTTTTACGGCAGACGACGGCGACAGGCAGCCCAGAAGACTGCCTGCCGTGACGTGTACTGCCGTGTTCGTGTTCCAGCGGTCGGAACCGCCCTAGTGGGCTGCGGCCGTGGCGACTTCCCTGGCGGCCACTTTCGGGTCCGTGAGTTTCTTGTTCGGCAGGGCGAAGGTGATCAGGAAGGCGATGCCGGTCAGTACGGCGGCCGTGAGCATGACGGCGTCGATCGACTGCGCGAAGCCCTCGGTGATGGGGCGGGTCAGCGTCGGGTTGGCGGTGTGCAACCAGCTGGTGTCGTTCAGCGAATCGTTGCTGGCACCGTTTTTGAAGAACTCGTAGAGCTTGGCGTTGGCAGGGTCTGCCGCCACGGCCGGGTCCTTGAGCACCTTGAGGTAGTCCGCACTCTGCGCGGCGTCCTTCATGCCCGTGGCGATCTTGTCCGCCGCGAGGCTGAAGAGCATCGAGATGAACACCGCCGTGCCCACCGCGCCGCCCATGGAGCGGAAGAACGCGGCGGAGGAGGTGCCCACACCCATGTCCTTCGACGGAACGGAGACCTGCATGGCCAGCGTCAGCGGCTGCATGCAGAAGCCCAGGCCCAGACCGAAGAACACGGCGATGGCGCCCGGTACCCACAGCGGCGTGTCGACGCCGAGGGAAAGGCCCATCACGACGGCGGCCGCGGTCAGGACCGCCGTGCCAAGGATCGGGAAGATCCGGTACGTGCCCGACGCCGAGATGGTCCGGCCGGCCGTGATGGAGCCCGTAAGGATGCCCACCGTGAAGGTGATCATCATGAGGCCGGCCTCCGTGGGCGTCAGGCCCTTGACTAGCTGCAGGTACATGGGAAGCATTGCGATGGCGCCGAACATGCCGATGCCGATGATGAAGTTCAGCAGCGAGGACAGGCCGAACGTCATGTTCTGGAACAGCCGGAGCGGGATCAGCGCGTAGTCGGCGGCATGCCGTTCGGCCAGCAGGAACGCGATGATGCCTACGACGCCCAGGCCGTAGCAGAGGTAGGAGTTGGCGGAGCTCCAGCCCCAGCTGCGTCCCTGTTCGGCGACGAGAAGGAGCGGAACGATCGCCAGCGTGATGGCGGCCGCGCCCCAGTAGTCGATCTTCTGCTTCACATGCTTGGCCGGGAGGTGCAGGTACATGAAGACCACCGTCAGGGCGGCCAGGCCGATCGGGATGTTGATCAGGAACACCCAGCGCCAGCCGTCGATTCCGAGGATGGTCTCGGTGCCGGCGAAGGCGCCGCCGATCACGGGGCCCAGGACCGAGGAGATGCCGAAGACCGACATGAAGTAGCCCTGGTACTTGGCGCGGTCCTTGAGTGCCACGATGTCGCCGATGATGGTCAGGGCGAGGGCCAGCAGGCCGCCGGCGCCCATGCCCTGGATGCCGCGGGCGATGGCGAGCTCCGTCATGGAGTGGACCGAGCCGGCGTAGAGCGAGCCGACGAGGAAGATCAGGATGGCGATGAGGTACAACGGGCGGCGTCCGAAGATGTCGCTGAGCTTGCCGTAAAGCGGCGTGCTCACCGTGGAGGTGATGAGGTACGCGGTGGTGGCCCAGGCCTGCAGGGAAAGGCCGTCGAGGTCGTTGGCGATCGTGTAGATCGAGGTGGACACGATCGTCTGGTCCAGCGAGGACAGGAACATGCCGAGCATGAGTCCCACCATGACGGTGATGGTCTGACGGTGGGTCAGGACCTCTCCAGCGACGCGCGCGGAGGTGGCTTTGGACATGACTGCTCCAAGGTGAAGGGTGGGGATCAAGCGGATAGTTGCTTTCAGTAACTATGTTACTGGCTCAAATGTTCCCGCCACTACCTCCCTGCGAAAAATGACCTCAGAGAAGAAAGCCTCAGCGTTCGACCAGGATTCCGTCCGGGTCGCACCAGATCATCGCACCGGGGCGGATGGCCACGCCGTCGATCTCCAGGGGCACGTCGATGGCCCCGGCGCCTTCCTTGGCGCTCTTGCGCGGGTTGCTGCCCAGCGCCTTGACCCCGAGCGGCAGCCCCGCGATAGCGAGCCGGTCCCGAATGGCGCCGTTGATAACGACGCCGGCCCAGCCGTTTGCGACGGCACTCGCCGCGATCATGTCCCCCATCAACGCCGTGCGGAGGGAGCCGGCGCCGTCGACCACCAGCACGGAGCCGTTGCCGGCAGTGGCCAGCACCGACTTGACCAGCGCGTTGTCCTCGAAGCACCGAATGGTCCGGACCGGCCCGCTGAAGTGCGACCGGCCGCCGAGGGACTGGAACTGCATGGCCAAGGAGCTGAGCTCCTCGCCGCGCTCATCGTAGAGGTCGGCGGTGTTGACGGCGGATGCGTTCACTGGTTCTCCCTGGCTGAAACGTAGACGGCGGATCTTGATCCCCACGATAGTCTGGCCCCAGACAGATCATCAGCCTGAGTCGCCAGTTCCGGGGGGAACCACATGAGCTTGTCCGACCTACCGAGCGCAGCTCCGACGTCGGCGGCGCTTGCCGAGCCGGAACGGCGTGTCCGCCCGGTCTGGACCGCCGGCGTGGTCCTGGTCAACCTGGGCATCAATGCGGCGTTCTTCGGCCCGATCCAGGTGCTGCTCGGCCAACAGGCGGCCGCGTTCAGTGAAGGGGACAAGGAAGCCATCCTCGCCCTTGTGACGGGCGCCGGCGCCGCGGTATCGCTCGTGGCCAACCCCCTCTTCGGCGCCTTCAGCGACCGCACCACCTCCCGGATGGGCCGCCGCGTGCCGTGGGTGCTGTTCGGGGCGGTCCTTGGCGCCGCAGCCCTTATCGCGCTGGCCGGGGCGCCGAACGTCGCCATCATGACGCTGCTCTGGTGCCTCGTGCAGGCCGGCTGCAACGGTGCCTACGCCGCCATCACCGCCGCCATCCCGGACCGGGTGCCGGTCCCGCAGCGCGGCACGGTGGGTGGACTGGCCGCCATGGGCCAGACGGTCGGGATACTCATCGGCGCGGTGATCGCCGCCGCCGTCACGGGAAACTTCGCCGCCGGATACGTGGTGTGCGCGGTGGCGCTGCTGGCCGGCGTCGTGCTCTATTACTTCAAGAACGACGACATTCCTCTGCCCGCGCAGGCCCGTCCGCGGTTCGGCCTGGCCGGTTTTGTGCGGGGCTTTTGGATTTCCCCGGCCCGCCACCCGGATTTTGCCTGGGCCTGGCTGACGCGGCTGCTGGTGAACATCGGCAACCACATGGTCACCCTCTACCTGCTGTTCTTCCTCAACGACGCCGTCCGGGTCCGCGAAACCCAGGGCATCGAGCCCGAGTTTGGCGTCCTGATCCTCACGGGCCTGTATGCGGTCATGGTGATCGTCACCAGCGTGATCGGCGGCCGGGTGAGCGACCGGATGGGCCGCCGGAAGCCGCTGGTCGTCATCTCCTCCGCAGTGATCGCAGCGGCCTCCCTCATTCTTGCGTTCGCCCCCACCTGGCCGGGCGCGCTGATAGGCGCGTCTGTGCTCGGCATCGGCTTCGGCTGCTATCTCGCGGTGGACTTCGCCCTCATCACCCAAGTGCTGCCCACTGCCCTGAACCGGGGCAAGGACCTGGGCGTCATCAACATCGCCAATTCACTGCCGCAAGTGCTTGCCCCGCTGATCGCGTATCCCTTTGTGGCCCTCTGGGGCGGCTATGTTGCGCTGTATGTCGCGGCCGCCGTGATTGGGCTTCTCGGCGCCGTGTTCGTGGTGAAGATCAAGGGCGTGGACTGAGCCGCGGGTCCCCGCTCAAGGGGCTTCCGGGGCCCCGGCCGACTAGCCGGACGCCCGGTTTCGTGGCGTATAGTGGACGGGAATTGCCGCGGCAGCGCGGTGGGCGGATCGCGCCCGGCTGCCGAGAAAAACGACCCCCCGGAACGCTGCTGATGCCTGATTTACACTCAGATCTTCCACCGATGGCCCCTCCCCCTACTCTGCCCCGGCAACGGCTCCGGTACGTGCGGATCCTTGACGTTGCCGCGGGGTTTGCCCGCAAGGGCCTGGAATCCGTGGTCCTTTCCGAGGTGGCCGCCAAAGCGGACGTGCCGCTGGGGACGCTGTACCGCTATTTCCCGTCCTCCACCCAGCTGGTTCTGGCGCTATACCGCAAACAATTGGGCGAACTGCTCGCGGCGAGTTCGCCGGAGGCGGGAAAAGTGGCGGCCCAGGCCCTCGCCGGAGTGGTGATGGAGATCTTCCATATGCGCCTGATGCAGCCCGCCGTGGAGCAGGCGCTTAACCGCGCGGTCTACGTCAAGGACACCGACACCACGCGGCTGCTCCGTGAGATCGATGCGACAGCCGAGAAGGCAGTGACGGCAGCGTGCGGCGACGCCGCAGTGGCCCGGGTGCTGCTGCTGACGGTTACGGGACTGGTCCAGGCCGTCCGCTGCCGCCGGCTGTCCCTCTTCGAAGCGGAGGGGGACCTGAAGAAGGCCTGCTCGCTTCTGCAGCGAACCCCGCAAGCCGCGTAACCGGTCTAGACCATTGACCCGAAAAAGTCCCTCTTGCGCGTGATGTGGGTCACTTAAAGCTGTGGGGAAACGTTTCATCACGGCGCATCACGTCTGCCGCGCGGCGTAACCGGCACGATGCCTTGTTTACGATTGCTGGACCGGATTCGGCTGACGCCAGCAAATCGGGGGGCTCCACCGGCGACCGCCACCTCTGGTCGCCGCCGCCCCAGCCAGACCAACTTGAGCACCCCTGCTTGAGCTTCCATGAGCCGTGCGCCCACGGTGAGTCCCAGGAGACAACGACGTGTCCACTGAAACGATCATTCCCGCCGATTCCACCTCCCCGGCTGAGGCAGTAGCCGTGCTCAGCGACGAGGAAATCTTCGCATCCCACGAGGGCGGCAAGCTTTCGATTTCCAGCACCGTCCCGCTCGCCAGCAAGCGCGATCTCTCCATTGCCTACACGCCCGGCGTCGCCCAGGTCAGCCGCGCCATCCACGCCAACCCGGAGCTCGCCAAGACGCTCACGTGGGCCCAGCGCCTTGTGGTGGTGGTCAGCGACGGCACGGCCGTGCTGGGTCTGGGCAACATCGGCGCCAGCGCCTCGCTGCCCGTGATGGAGGGCAAGTCCGCGCTCTTCAAGGCCTTCGGAGAACTCGACTCCATCCCGCTGGTCCTCAACACCACCGACGTCGATGAAATCATCGAGACACTTGTCCGGCTCCGCCCCAGCTTCGGCGCCGTCAACCTCGAGGACATCGCCGCGCCCCGCTGCTTCGAACTCGAGGAAAAACTCATCGAGGCACTGGACTGCCCGGTCATGCACGATGACCAGCACGGCACCGCCGTCGTGGTCCTCGCCGCCCTGACCAATGCCGCCAAGGTGACAGGTAGGACGCTCGACAGCCTGCGCGTGGTGGTCTCCGGTGCCGGGGCGGCCGGGATCGCCGTCGCCGAAATCCTGCTGACGGCCGGGATCGGCGACGTCGTCCTCCTGGACTCCCGCGGCACGATCAGCAAGGACCGCGCGGACATCGCCGCCGATCCGGCAAGCAAGAAGGCCCAGCTCGCAGCCCGCAGCAATCCGCGCGGAGTGGTCGGCGGACCGGGTGAGGCGCTGCTCGGGGCCGACGTATTCGTCGGTGTCTCCTCCGCAAAGCTGGACGAAGAGCACTTGAAGCTGATGAACCACAGCTCGATCGTGTTCGCCCTGTCCAATCCGGACCCGGAAGTCCTGCCGGAGGTCGCGAGCAAGTACGCGGCTGTGGTCGCCACCGGGCGCAGCGACTTCCCGAACCAGATCAACAACGTCCTGGCGTTCCCCGGCATTTTCCGCGGCGCCCTCGACGCCGGCGCCCGCCGGATCACGCCGGCCATGAAGCTCGCCGCGGCCCGGGCCATCGCAGAACTGGCCGAGGACGACCTTTCCGCGGACTACATCGTGCCCAGCCCGCTGGATCCGCGCGTGGCCCCCGCAGTCTCCGCTGCAGTCGCCGCGGCGGTCGAAGCCGAGTAGATCCGCACACTGCGGCCCACACGGTGACGGCGGCGCTGCCCTTGGGGGAGCGCCGCCGTTGGCGAACCTGGTGGGGTCCGTTCCCCGCCTAGACTGGGCAAATGAACCCCGAGACTCTGGTGACTGTGCTCTGCGGCCTCGCCATCCTGGTGGGCGTGGCCGGGACCATCATTCCCGTCCTGCCCGGCAGCATGCTGATCGGGGCGAGCCTGCTGGCCTGGGCACTGTGGGGCGGCGCCGGAACCACCGGCTGGGTGGTCTTTGGGATCGGACTGGTGTTCGTCCTGGCCGGCATGGCCGCCAGCGCCGTCCTGACCGGCCGGAAGCTAAAAGAGCACAGCATCCCCAGCCGTTCCGTGGTGGTGGGCCTGGTGCTGGGCGTGGCCGGCATGTTCATCATCCCCGTGGTGGGGCTCTTCGTGGGCTTCGCCGCCGGACTCCTGCTCAGCGAGCTGCAGCGCACCCGCGTGTTCGGCACGGCGGTGGCCTCGAGCTGGGCCGCGCTGAAGGCCACGGGCTTTGGCATGATCGTGGAATTCGGCCTCGCGTGCCTCGCCGCGAGCACTTGGGTGATCGGCCTCTGGGTGGCTGCGGCCGCCTAGCAGCGGCCCGCCGGAGCCTACTACCATGGGGGCATGAGCGCCAGACCTGGCGAATCCGCCCCCCGCATTCCCGACGGCCGCATTCCCATCGGCCAAATTCCCGACGACCAAATTCCCGACCACCAGCGCAGGCCGTACACGGACACCCGCGACCTGACGCCCTTCCGCAAGGCAGTGGTCCGGACGCCCGTCCGCGGCCTGGCCGGCAACGTGGGCTCAGTGGTGACCGGACTCATGGCGGGCCGGGCCCCAGGGACGCTGGCCGCCGAGGGTGGGGTGCCCCGCCTGGGCAGGGTGGGAGGCCGGGCGTCCGCCAAGAGACTGAAAGCCGTGCACTCCGCCGTCTTCGGCAGCACCGATCCGGACCGCCTGATCACCCTGGCCCGCGCCTACCCCGGCTGGGCCGGAGTCTGTTACCTCATGGCCGGGCTGCTGGCGTACTCCCACGGCGGGCATCTGCGCGCGTCCGAGCTGCTGCAGCATGGCCTGAGCCTGCGGAACGACGAGGACGCCAACCGCTATGCCGCCGCGTACCTAGCCGGCGTCGTCACGAGGGTGGAGGTGGCGGAGCGGATCGAGGTTCCGGTGCTCTTCAGCGAGGAGGCCGTGTTCCTGGCCCTGTCACATTCACTGCGCGAGACCGGCCAGGCGGAGGCGGCGCTTGCGGCACTTGCCGGCCTGCCGCCGTCGCTGCCGCTGGCCCTGGCCCGCTGTTCTCTTGAGGCTGAGCTGGGACGCGACGTTGACGTAGTGGCGGAGACCGAGGGGCTGCTGAACGCGGACGATCTGGCCGCCGCGCTGCTGCTGGTCCGCGCGCGTTCCCTGCGCAGGCTCGGAGCCTACACCGCTTCCCGTTCAGCCCTGCAGGAAGTCCTGCGGCGCAGGAAGACAGACTTCACCCTCCGCAGTGACGCGCTGACGGACACTGCCCTGCTCCTCCTGGACGCGGGCCGCAAAACCCTCGGGTCCCGGGAATGGCAGCGCCACAAACCGGCTCAGCTGGAGGCCGTGAAGGCCATCCGCAAGGACGCGGAAATGCACGAACTCTGGGACCGCGAATACGGTCGCACTGACGACCACTGACAATGTTCCGCGCCCGATCGTGGCCAAATACACGTATCGACTACTCTTGCGGGCCCCTTTGGCGGGGAGTACAACCGAGGCATGAGAGATGCGGTGGAGCGCTGGATGCAGCACTACATCACGGCGTGGACGACGAACGATCCCGAGGACATCCGGGCCCTGTTCACCGAGGATGCCGTCTATGCAACCAGCCCCCAGGAAGCCGAACCGTGGCGGGGCCGGGACGATATTGTCGAGCACTGGCTTGCCGGGCGCGATGAGCCGGATGACTGGACGTTTGAGTGGAAGCTGCTGGGGGTCGACGGCGGCCGGGCGTTCGTGCAGGGCCTGACAACCTACCGGGGCAACAGCCGAAGCTACGACAACCTGTGGGTCATCCAGTTGACCGCGGACGGCCGCGCGTCGTCCTTCACCGAGTGGTACATGCAGCGCAAGTAGCCGGGATTCCTGCCGTCACGCTCGGTTCATGGCTGCGCTGACGGCGGGCACGATCTGTTCGCCGAGCAGCAGGGCGCCCAGGATCAGCATGATGATTCCGCTGGCCAGCGTCACCTGGCGTGCTGCGCCCGGCCTGGCCTGCAGCAATTTCCGCGCCAGGAGTGCCACGCAGCTGTAGATGACGCCCACGAGCAGGACGAAAGTCAGCCCGAGAAGCCCCGACTGGACCGGAACCGGCAACGCGGCGTCAGGGCTGACGAACTGCGGCACCAAGGCCACGAAGAACAACAGGCCCTTGGGATTGATCCCGCTGATGCCCATGCCCTGGAGGAAGATCCGGAACTGGCTCGCCGGCGCGGCCGCACCGGAGGCAGCCGTGCCGGTGCTGAAGCTGGCGCCACGCCAGGACCGTAGGGTGCTGAAGCCCAGCCAGAGCAGGTAGAGGGCGCCCGCGGCCGTCAGCCAGCCGAGCACGCCGGGCATCCCGGCCAGCAATGCCGCCAGTCCCAGCACCAGGAGCGCCGTGTGGACAGCGTAGCCGCCGCAGAGCCCGGCGACGGCGGGTGCGAAGCTGCGCTGCCTGAGCCCGGCCGCGATCGAATAGGCCCAGTCGACGCCGGGGGTGCATGCCAGTGCGACGGCGACAACCAGGAAGGCGAGGAAAAGCTGGGGGTTCATGGCGGGCTCCAGGGGTGCGGCACCTCGTAGCGGGTACAAGGAAAACTCTAGGCAATTTTGGCCCGGAAGTGTTCGCGTATTTACTGAAGAATCGCGGCTTTTGGGTAAGATAATTGCGTGATCGACAACATTGACAGAAGTATTTTGCGTTACCTCCGATCGGATGGCCGAATGACTGCTACGGCCCTGGCGGCCAAGGTCGGGCTGACCGTGGCGCCGTGCCATCGCCGGCTGCGGGATCTGGAGGCCGCCGGGATCATCCGGGGCTACCGGGCGGACATTGATCCGGCCGCCGTGGGGCTCGGCTTCGAGGCGATCGTGTTCGTGACCCTGCGGCAGGTGGACCGTTCCACGATGGAGATCTTCGAGAACCGGGTGGCCGACAATCCCAACATCGTGGAGGCCCAGCGGCTCTTCGGATCACCGGACTACCTGCTCAAGGTCATAGCGGAGGACCTCCCTTCTTACCAGCGTTTCTACGACAGCGAACTGACCTCACTGCCCGGCGTCGAACGCCTGACGTCAACGCTGGTCATGAAGAACCTGAAGGCCAACGCCGGGCCGCCGGTCTAAACCAAGACTGGTAGGCCGGGGGTGCCGGACCCGACGAGGCGTTCAGGCGCCGAGTAGTCCCGTGGTCCGGTAGGGAATAACCTCGCGCAGGAACATGCTCGTTGAGGTCCGGACGATCCCGGGGCACAGCCGGATTTCCTCGGACACGCGGTAGAGATCGTCCGGGCTCTTGGCCACCACCCGGATCAGGAGATCGGTGTCGCCGGCCGGGGCGTGGCATTCGAGCACTTCCGGGATATTGCGCAGGGCAGCGATCGCCTCGTTGAGGTGGCTCTGATCCAGTTCCGCGCTCACCGCGGCCGCCACGCCCCTGCCCAGGGCGGACGGCAGCACCCGGCTGCTGTTCGGACGGAGCGCGCCCGACGCCGACATCCGCTCCAGGCGGGACTGGACCGTTCCGCGGGCCAAGCCCAGCTTCTGCGCCAGCACCATGACCGGCACGCGGGGATCGTCGTCCAGCGCGGCGAGGATCCGCCGGTCCGTCGCGTCGAGTTCTTGCAAAATGACCACTTCCTGTTCACTGTCCCGGGCGTAGTTGATCAGATTGGCTACTCCAGCGCCGGTCCGTTGCACCAACTGTAGGGCTTCTGCTCAAATGGTGACAACAAAGGGAACGAGACCACCGCCACGATCCCGAAGGCTACGGACACCCCGGCACACCACCCGGACCCTGGATGAGGCTCCCGCAAGGAACCCGCCGCTGACTGACTCTTGTTCACGCATCGTCACTCCGCACAACGCGCCACCACGCGGCAAGAGCCCCTGAGCCACCGACGTCGGATTTCCCGAAGTCATCGGTAGCTGAGGGGCTCTTGTGCTGTTCCGCATAGGCTTGTCCCATGACCTCAGCTGGCCGCTTCGCCCCCAGTCCCTCCGGCGAACTGCACGTGGGCAACCTCCGGACGGCCATCCTGGCGTGGCTCTTCGCCCGGTCCTCGGGGCGGCGGTTCCTGATGCGCGTGGAGGACCTGGACCGTGCCCGGGCCGGCGCCGAGGCCGAGCAGCTCCGCGACCTTGCGGCGGTCGGCGTGAGCTGGGACGGCGGCGTTGTGCGCCAGACGGACCGCGAGCACCTGTATGCCGAGGCGATCGCGCAGCTGACGGCGGCCGGTCTGACCTACGAGTGCTTTTGCACCCGCCGCGAAATCCAGGAAGCACCGTCCGCGCCGCACGCTCCGCTGGGCGCCTACCCGGGGACGTGCCGGAACCTCACCGGCGCCGAACGGGAGGCCAAACGGGCCGCCCGGCCGCCGGCTGTCCGGCTCCGTTCCGCCGTCGCTGAGGTGACTGTGCGGGACATGCTCCACGGCAATTACACGGGGGTGGTTGACGATTTCGTGCTCCGGCGTAACGACGGCGTGACCGCCTACAACCTGGCCGTGGTGGTGGACGATGCCGCCCAGGGCATCGACCAGGTGGTCCGCGGCGACGATCTGCTGCCGTCCACGCCGCGGCAGGCGTATTTGGCGTCGCTTTTGAATATGCCTGTTCCGGAATATGCGCACGTGCCGCTGGTACTGAACGCCGACGGCGCCCGGCTGGCCAAGCGCGACGGCGCCGTCACCCTCGCCGACCTCGCGCTGGCCGGCGTGACCGCGGACCAGGTCCGGGACACGCTGCTGGCATCCGTCGGCCTCCCGCCCGGCCCACTGGAACATGCGCTGGCCGTCTTCGACCCGGCCGCCCTGCCACGCGAACCCTGGGTGTGGCCCGGCATGCCGGGAGCGCATCCGGGAACACGTCCGGGAACCGGCATCGGGGCCCGGACGGACAGCCGCGGCGCGTAGGCTGGATTCATGACCGAGCCCGCACACCCCCAGCCCCGCTTCACTGTCGAGACAGCCAAGGTCCTGGCCGAGGTGGCCCACAACCGGCAGAAGGACAAGCTCAAGCGGCCCTATCGGGATCATGTGCTCGCCGTCGGGGATGCCCTGGCGGACTTCGACGACGACATCCGGATCGCCGGTTACCTCCACGACATCGCCGAGGACACCCCTGTGACACGGCAGGCACTGCTGGACATGGGTGTCTCCGAGCGCGCCGTGGACATCATCGAACGGGTCACGAAGCGCCTGCATGAGAACCCGGACGACTACCAGGCCGGCATCCGGTACATCGCCGAGGACCACGACGCCACGCTGGTGAAGATTGCCGACAACGCGCACAATTCGCTGCCCGAACGGGTCAAGGCGCTGGCCGAAAAGTGGCCGGACAAGCCCCCGGTCACCCGCTACGACGACGCCCGGCCGGTGCTCTACGCCGCCGTCCCTGTCGAGGAAACCCGGAAAATCCTGGCCCGAATCAATCCGTGGCTGCTGAAGGAACTCGACGACATGCTCGACGAGGCGGACGACACCGACTACGAAAACCTCTCCTACGACGGCCCGGCAGCAGTCACAGGCGAGGCCGGGCACACGGGCGCGGCCGGCTAGCGGATGCCGTCCCAGAGGGCGCGTTCCCAGGACCGGGGGTCATTCACCACGCCCTGAGCAACGTCGAAACGCATAGTGACCCTGCTGGCGGGTTCGTATTCCGGCCAACCGGGGTCGCCGGTGGTGGCGAAGGACACCCAGGCGGCGTGCATGGCATCGGCCAGTTCCTGCGGGGGATTCTCGCCCAGGAGCGGCCCGAACAGCCGGGCGTGTGTGTCCAGGGTGTCAAAAACAAACGGCACCTCCACGGCATGGACCGCGCCGAGGCCCGGCGCGGCCCAGGCGAACTCGTACATGTAAGTTCCCGCGCCGGCGCGCGCCGCGTTCGCGTGAGCCTCGGCCAGGCGGATCGCCGGGATCCGTACCCACCAGTCAGTCTGCACCGCGGCCAGAAGTTCGCCGGGGGCGGCGCCGGGGTAATGGGCGCGATACGCCTCAAGCGCAGCCTGGACCGGGAGACCGTAGGCGGCGGGCGGGGGGAACCCTTCAATGTTGTCCGCTCCGCCCAGGCTCTCTTCCGTAACCCTGGCGAGCACGCCGGTGATGGCCAGGAAGAGTTTCCAGTCCTCGGTGTTCGTTCCTACGATTATGCCGACGTGCGCGCCGGCCCCGGCAGCGATCCGGTCGATCGGACGGCGCGGAATGACGTCTCCGTCGATCACCGGCTGCCACGGCATCAGGCTTGCCACCACGTCGTGGCCCCAATGCTCGGGGTCCGGGTGCGCCAGCAGTTCAGCCTTGAGCTCCCTCTGCGCCGTCAGGAGCCGTTTGACTGGGACGGCGGCAATGGCCTCGCGGGTCTGCGGAACCCCGAGTTTCTCGGCGAGGGACCGTCCGATCCGTTCGGCGGCCGGGGAGGGGAGCACATGGTGGGCTGCCCCGCTCTGCAGGATGGCCCGCTGGAACAGGCCCTCGGCCCGGGGAATGGAGAGAAGGACGCCGATGCTCATCGCTCCTGCCGACTCGCCAAAGACAGTTACGTTTCCGGGGTCGCCGCCGAAGTCCGCGATGTTGTCCCGAACCCACTCAAGGGCCGCAATCTGATCGAGCAGGCCCACGTTGGCGTGCCCATCGTCGAGGTAAAGGAACCCGTCGGCGCCCACGCGCCAGTTGATCACGACGCACACGACTCCGTCGCGGGCGAAGTTCCGGCCGTCATAGGCCGCCGTTGATCCGAATTCGAACGCGCCGCCCTGGATCCAAACCATCACGGGCAGCCCGGCCGCGCCGGCACTGGCAGTCCAGATGTTCAGGTTCAGGCAGTCGCCTCCGCTGAGGCCGGTGTCCCAGTCGAAACCCGCGCTGACGGGCGGAGCAACCTGGGGAGGCGAATCCCCGTAGCCCGTGGCGTCCCGGACGCCGGTCCACGGCTCCACCGGCTGCGGCGGGAGGAGCCTGTTCGCCCCGGTCGGCGGTGCCGCGAAGGGGACGCCCAGGAAGGTGCGGACGCCGTCGGCCTCCGCACCGCGCAGCGTGCCGTGCACGGTTTTGACGACAGCGTCCATGGCCATAACCGCCACTCTGGCAGGTCCCGGTTGCTCCGGAAAAGGGCCGAAGGTCACCGCCTGGACAGCTGTGGCCCGGCCTGGAGCACGGGGCGCCGGGCCCGCCAGACAAGCCCGATGTACGCCAGATCAAAGACGCTGCACAACAGGCCGAGGCCCAGGATCAGCGCCGAGTTCCCCAGCCAGCCGAACGCCACCGTGGGAGCCAGCGTGCCGATCCACTTGGCCACTGCGATCAGCAGGGTCTGCCCCCGGGTGCCGCCGCGGGCGGCGAACATCGCGATGAACAGCCCGGACATCAGCAGGTTCTGCAGGAAGGCCGCATAGCGGGCCGCGTGGTCCCAGCCGAACTCGGCGACGAACAGCAGCTGCACGGCGAAGGACGTGACGCCCAGCAGGAGCGCCCAACCGATGAAGAGCCGCCGGGTCACCCAAGCCGGAAGCTCGGAGCGGCCGAACTTCAGGAAGGTGTACACAATCACGACGTCGGCGAGTCCCCACGCGATGTTGAAGACACCCTGCGCGGTAATTCCGGTCGCGATGGAGCGGGCGGCGTAAATGGCCTCCCAAGAGAAATTCAGCGCCAGCGCGGCGGCCGGGATCGCGTAGCTCCTGTCCCTGAAGCCGATCCGGATGGCATCGACGTAGACCACGGTCCAGGCCAGGCCGCTCACAATCGTCAGAAACAGAATCACGGTCCCCTCCTCTGATGCATGGGCGCCAACGCGTGCCGACACAGCGAGCTTATCGATGGCCGGCAGATGCCGCTCAGCGGAGGGCCAAGGAGCAGCTGACAGCCCCCGCTGCAGCGTGGCCGCAACCTATGAAGTTCTAGGATTGCGGCCAGGACGAAGACGTCTGTTTTCCATGAGGAGTAACCATGACTGTTTATGTCCAGCCAGGCCAAGAAGGATCCAAGGTCCAGTTCAAGGACCGCTACGAGAACTGGATCGGCGGCGAATGGGTGGTTCCTACCACCGGCCAGTACATCGAGAACGTCTCCCCGGTGAACGGCAAGCAATTCACTGAGGTTGCCCGAGGCGCAGCCGCGGACGTTGAGTTGGCGCTTGATGCCGCCCATAGAGCCGCTCCGTCGTGGGGCAAGGCCTCGGCTACCGAGCGCGCGGCCGTCCTGAACAAGATCGCCGACCGCATCGATGCGAACACCGAGATGCTCGCCGTCGCCGAATCCTGGGATAACGGCAAGCCGATCCGCGAAACCCTCAACGCGGACATCCCGCTCGCGGCGGATCACTTCCGCTACTTCGCCTCCGCCATCCGGGCCCAGGAGGGCAGACTGTCCCAGCTCGACGACGACACCACCGCCTACCACTTCCACGAGCCGCTCGGCGTCGTGGGCCAGATCATTCCCTGGAACTTCCCCATTCTCATGGCGGTCTGGAAAATGGCTCCGGCCCTCGCCGCGGGCAACGCCGTCGTCCTCAAGCCCGCGTCCAACACCCCGGCCTCCATCCTGGTGCTGGCCGAACTCATCGCGGACCTGCTGCCCGCCGGCCTGCTGAACATCGTCAACGGCTTCGGCTCGGAGGTCGGCAAGCCGCTGGCCTCCAGCCCGCGTATCCGCAAGATCGCCTTCACCGGCGAAACCTCCACCGGACGACTGATCAGCCAGTACGCCAGCGCAAACCTGATCCCGGTCACCCTCGAGCTCGGCGGCAAGAGCCCCAACATCTTCTTCAACGACGTCGCCGACACCAACGATGCCTTCTACGACAAGGCATTGGAGGGCTTCACTCTGTATGCCTTCAACCAGGGCGAAGTCTGCAGCAGCCCATCACGCGCCCTCGTCCAGGACGGCATTTACGATTCCTTCATGGCCGACGCCGTGGCCCGGACGCAGCAGATCATCCAGGGCAACCCGCTGGACACCACAACCCAGATCGGGGCTCAGGCGTCCGTAGGCCAGATGGAGAAGATCCTCTCCTACATCGACATCGGGCTCCAGGAAGGCGCCAACATCCTCGCCGGCGGGAACCAGACTGAGCTCGACGGAGACTTGGCCGGTGGCTTCTACGTGCAGCCGACCATCTTCGAGGGCAACAACAAGATGCGGATCTTCCAGGAGGAAATCTTCGGTCCTGTCGTCTCAGTGGCGCGGTTCAGCGACTACAACGACGCCATCAGCATCGCCAACGACACCCTGTACGGCCTCGGTGCCGGCGTCTGGTCCCGCAACGGCAACGTCGCCTACCGCGCCGGGCGGGAAATCCAGGCCGGCCGCGTGTGGGTCAACAACTACCACGCCTACCCGGCCGGGGCCGCGTTCGGCGGGTACAAGTCCTCCGGCATCGGACGGGAAAACCACTCGATGATGCTGGACCACTACCAGCAGACCAAGAACCTGCTGGTCAGCCACTCAGAAAACAAGCTCGGCTTCTTCTAAAGCCGATCAAGGGCCCGCCGCCACAGCGGCGGGTCCTTGACGCACCCTTTCAACGACGGCACCACGAAGGACCCACAAATGACGAGAATGTTGATTATTGGCCCGCCCGGATCCGGCAAAGGCACCCAGGCGCAACGGATTTCCGAGCGCCTCGACGTCGTTGCGATCTCCACCGGCGACATCTTCCGAGCCAACGTCAAAGGCGGAACACCGCTGGGGCTGGAAGCAAAGAAGTACATCGACAACGGCGACTTCGTCCCGGACAGCGTGACCAACAAGATGGTGCGGGACAGACTGCTGCAGGAAGACGCCACGTCAGGCTTCCTCCTGGACGGCTACCCGCGCACCACGTGCCAGGTTGACGAGCTGGACGACATTCTGGCGTCCGGCGACCAGGTTCTTGACGTCGTCTTGCAGTTGACTGCCGACGACGAGGAACTGGTCTCCCGCCTCCTGCACCGTGCCAAGGAAACTGGGCGGAGCGACGACAACGAGGCCGTGATCCGCCACCGGCTGGACCTGTACCACGGGCAGACGGAAGCTGTGGTGGCGAAGTATGCCGAGCGCGGCATACTGGCCAAGGTTGACGGCATGGGCGGGATCGACGACGTCACGGACGGGGTGATGCGCAGCCTGGAACATCCCGTCAAAGCCTCCGCCGCAAGCGGACGCTAGCACGTACGACGACGAAGGCGCCGCCCACCAAAAGTGGGCGGCGCCTTCGTCGGGCGTGCGCGGCGTTGCGCGCTTATTTCTTCAGGGATTGGGCGATCTGGGCCATGACTGTGTTGTCCGCCAGGGTGGTCGCGTCGCCGACCTCGCGGCCTTCCGCGACGTCTTTGAGCAGGCGGCGCATGATCTTCCCGGACCGGGTCTTGGGCAGTTCGGGAACCACGAGGATGGTCTTGGGCTTGGCGATCGGACCGATTTCCTTGCCCACATGGTTGCGGAGTTCCTGGACGGTGTCGTCGCCGGAGTCCACGGCGTCGCCGCGAAGGATCACGAAGGCGACGACGGCCTGGCCGGTGGTCTCGTCCGCGGCTCCGACGACGGCGGCCTCGGCCACCGCGGGGTGGGACACCAGGGCGGACTCGATTTCGGCGGTGGAGAGCCGGTGGCCGGAAATGTTCATCACGTCATCGACCCGGCCCAGCAGCCAGAGGTCGCCGTCCTCGTCCTTCTTGGCGCCGTCGCCGGCGAAGTACATGGTCTCGAAGCGGGACCAGTACGTKTCCTTGAACCGCTCCGGGTCGCCCCAGATCCCGCGCAGCATGGCCGGCCACGGTTCGCGGATCACCAGGAAGCCGCCGTGGCCGTTGGGCACCGATTCGCCGAGCTCGTCCACGACGTCCACGGCGATGCCGGGCAGCGGGACTTGGGCCGAGCCGGGCTTGGTGGCCGTGACGCCRGGCAGCGGGGCGATCATTTGTGCCCCGGTCTCGGTCTGCCACCAGGTGTCCACGATCGGTGCGGGGTTCGCCTTCCGTTCGCCGTTCTTGCCGGCGTTGGCGCCGATGACCTCGCGGTACCACATCCAGGCTTCCGGGTTGATGGGTTCCCCGACGGAGCCGAGGACGCGGATCGAGGAGAGGTCGGACCGGGCCGGGATGTCCTTGCCCCACTTCATGAACGTGCGGATCGCGGTGGGGGCGGTGTARAGGATGGAGACCTTGTACTTCTCCACGATCTCCCACCAGCGGCCCTGGTGCGGGGAGTCCGGCGTGCCTTCGTACATGACCTGCGTGGCGCCGTTGATGAGCGGGGCRTAGGCGACGTAGGAGTGCCCGGTGATCCAGCCGACGTCGGCGGTGCACCAGTAGACGTCGGTCTCCGGGTGCAGGTCGAAGACCGCCTTGTGCGTGTAGGCGGTCTGGGTGAGGTAGCCGCCGGTGGTGTGCAGGATGCCCTTGGGCTTTCCCGTGGTGCCGGAGGTGTAGAGGATAAAGAGCGGGTGTTCGGCGTCGTGCCCGACGGCGGTGTGCTCGGCCGACGCGGCGCCGACGGTGTCCGCCCACCAGTGGTCCCGGCCCTCGTGCCAGTCCACGTCCTGGCCGTTGCGCCTGACCACAACGACGTTCCGCACGGTGTGGCCGTCGCCATTTCCCGTGTGGGACAACGCGTCGTCGACGGCGGCCTTCAGGGCGCTGGGCTTGCCGCGGCGGTAGGTGCCGTCGGCCGTGACCACAAGCTTGGCCTCCGCGTCGTCAATCCGGGAACGCAGGGCCTCGGCGGAGAAGCCGCCGAAGACCACGGAGTGGATGGCGCCGATCCTGGCGCAGGCCAGCAGCGTGATGACGGCCTCGGGGATCATGGGCAGGTAGACCGCGACGCGGTCGCCCTTGGCCACGCCCAGSGACTCGAAGGCGTTCGCGGCCTTCTTCACTTCCTCGGTGAGCTGTGCGTAGGTGTAGGTGCGGGTRTCGCCGGGCTCGCCCTCGAAGTAGATCGCCACCCGGTCCCCGTGGCCGGCCTCGACGTGSCGGTCCAGGGCGTTGTAGGCGGCGTTGACCTCCCCGCCGACGAACCACTTCGCGAACGGCGGGTTGGACCAGTCMAGCGCCTGGGTGAAGTCCTTGGACCAGYYCAGCAGTTCCCGGGCCTGCTTCGCCCAGAACGCGGGGCGGTCGGCGTCGGCCTCGGCGTACTCGCCGGCGGTGACCACCGCATTCGCCGCGAACTCGGCCGAAGGCGCGAACCGGCGGTTCTCCTGGGACAGGTTTTCGAAAGCGTCGCCTGCCTGGATGAGGCCGGGTGATACCACGGTGCGGGCGTTGGACATGGGTAACCCCTGTTCTTTCTTACATATTCTGCGGTGACAAATGCGTGCCTGCGGCGGCGGCGTATCCCCAGGGTGCCTAGGGATACGCCGCCGGCGCAGCCAGCCGGGATTGCTCAGTACTTGATGACCACGCGGCCGTCGATCTTGGCGTGCTTCATCTCGTCAAGAACAGCATTCACTTCGGAGAGCTCCCTCGTGGACACCGTGGGGTGGATCTTGCCCTGGGCGTAGAACTCCAGGGCTTCCTCCAGATCCTGCCGGGTTCCCACAATGGAACCGCGGACCGTCAGGCCCTTGAGCACAATCTCGAAGATCGGCGCCGGGAAGTCCCCCGGCGGCAGCCCGTTGAACACGATCGTTCCGCCACGCCGTGCCATCCCAATGGCCTGCCCGAACGCTGACGGGTGCACTGCCGTGACCAGGACTCCATGGCATCCTCCGGTTTCGCGCTGAATGACTTCGACGGGGTCTTCGTGCAGGGCGTTGACGGTCAGTTCGGCGCCGTGCTTCTTGGCCAGGGCGAGCTTGTCGTCGGCAATGTCCACTGCCGCGACCCGCAGCCCCATGGCTACGGCGTACTGGACGGCGATGTGCCCGAGTCCGCCGATCCCCGAGATGGTGACCCACTGGCCCGGCCTGGCCTCGGTCATCTTCAGGCCCTTGTAGACGGTGACGCCGGCGCAGAGCACGGGTGCGATTTCCACCGGGTCCGATCCGGCCGGAATGCGGGCGGCAAAACGGCTGTCCACCAGCATGTATTCGCCGAAGGAACCGTCGACGCTGTAGCCGGCGTTCTGCTGGGTCTCGCACAGGGTTTCCCAGCCGGTCCGGCAGTACTGGCAGTCGCCGCAGGCTGACCAGAGCCACGCGTTGCCGACCAAATCGCCGACGGCCAGATCGGTGACGCCCTCGCCGAGGGCCACGACCTCGCCGACGCCTTCGTGGCCGGGAATGAACGGCGGTGACGGCTTGACCGGCCAGTCTCCCTCCGCGGCGTGCAGGTCGGTGTGGCAGACACCCGTGGTGATGACCTTGACCAGTGCCTCGCCGCGTCCCGGGGTGGGGACAGGAAGGTCCTGGATCTGGAGATCCTTACCAAATTCAGTAACTACAGCTGCTTTCATCGTCGTCATTGTCGATATTCCTTCGTCGTTTTGTAGCCGCAGCAAATAATGCGCAGGCATGAATTGAACATCGGGCCAGAAGCCGGGCGTGAAGCCCGTTGTCCGCCGAAAGCCTCACCTGGGGTGTGCGGTGAGGCCCGCGGATTGTCAGGGTATGGATAACCCGCCACAGTTCCAGTCCGCGTCGCTGCCGTGGAACGTGACCCAGGCAGTCCTGGTCTGGAGTGTGAAGCACAATCATCCCCGGCACTTCTGCTGAGCAGGATGATGGCTGTTGCCTAAAGCTTAGGGAAGGGAGGGTTGCGACGAGGTTGCAGCCTTGTGAGTCAGGTCACCCGGGCTGGCGTGTTCCGAGTTCGGATTCCAGGCGCTCCAGGTCGGCCACCACCGCAGCCCTCTTGGGTGAGCGGGGCGGCAGCAGCTTCAGCGCTGCCATGCGGACGGCAATGTCATCGCTCGCTTCGGGAAGTTCCGCATACTGGAGCAGGGCTTCCGCGCTGCCGTCCGTTAGAACCGCCTCCCGAAGGAGTGTGGAGACGCGCCTCCGCAGCGTCACCACACCCGGAGCCTCCGAGCGAGGCAACACCGGGCCGCGATAAATTTCCAGGGCAACCCTGTGTGCCCCGCGCTGGAGGCAACTGAGAACCTGTCCGGCGTCCGGCAGCACGTCCACGGTGAGTCTGTAGGGCCGGGATTCCGGCACGGCGGCAGGATTGAACTGCTGAAGGACTTTCCTCAACCGGACCATCTCCGCCCGAAGTGTCATGGCTGAGACTTCCCCGAACAGCATGCTGCCCAGCTCCTCGCCGCTGAGACCATCCGGATGGATGCTCAGCAGGGCCAGCATCTCACTGTGCCGCGGAGACAGCGATACCGTTCTTCCTTCGATGCTGAGCAGCGCGTGGTCGCGGCCGAGCAGCTGCAGGCTGTTGCGATAGAGGCTTCGGACCGGGCTGCTGGGAACCGTTCTGGGCCCGGTGGCGGAAACAGGTTTTCGCCGCCGTGCGAGCCGGTCGCGCTTCGCGGCGGCCAGCAGAAGACGCTCCACGCGCAGCTGCGCCTGTGCGGCCGCGACCGCAGCCTCCACGAGGGAAAGGGTATGCGGAGCGACTGCCGTCTCGGTGCCGGTGATATCCAGGACTCCGATCACGGCCCCGGTATCTGGATCACGGAACGGCACCGCCGTGCAGCTCCACGCGTGAACAGCCCGGTTGAAATGCTCGGGACCGGAAACCTGGATGCTGCGGCCCAGCGCCAGGGCGGTTCCAGGAGCGCTGGTGCCCACGCTGGCCTCGGACCAGTCCGCGCCCTCAACGAAGAGCATGCCCTCGGCACGCCGGCGCAGGGCAGCATCCCCGTCGACCCACAGGAGCCTGCCCAGCTCATCCCCGACGGCCACGAGCAACCCTTGTTCGGAACTGGGCTGAATCAGCAGTTTGTTAATCACCGGCATGATTGACGCCAGCGGATGGCCGCGACGGTACTCCTCAAGCGCCTCACCATCGAGGAGTACCGAGGACGGCGGCATGTCAGGGTTGGCCTGCAGCCGCAGCGAACGCTTCCAGGACTCTTCAATGATTCTGCGAAGCGGCCCCTGCCCGGACCTGATGCCGAGCTGCATCGATGCTGTGACACGCCTGGCAGCAGACGGCGTCGGGGCCGTTACTGGGGTTGGAGATAGCGACCGGGGACTACGCACGGTGGCTCCATTGTCGTCAAGCGAAATTGGGGCCCAACTGTGACCCAATCACAAGCATACTGCCGCTGGGCACCTTGATCGCGGCCTGGCCCCCTCACAACCTGCTGACGGAGTTCATCTAGACGCGCCCCAGGTCGTCGATGTCCTCGAGGAACTGCTGGTGCACTTCGGCGCTGACCGTGGTGCGGGTGTCCGCGATCGCATCGAGGTAGTCCTGGGTGGCCGGACCCTTCCGGACCGCCTCGCGGACTGAGGCGCTGCCGCCGGACGCCAAGCCGCCGTCGTCGTACACCGCTTTTTCGAGAGCCCGCTGGGAGGCGCTGCGGGCCGCGTACTCGATGTCCGCGGGGGAGAAGCCTTCCGTGCGGTCCACCAGGAGCTCGACGTCGACGTCGTCCACCACGGCGACGGGAATGAAGCGCTGCCACATCGCCTCGCGGGCCTGCCGGTCCGGCAGGCCGATCGGGATGACGTAATCGAACCGGCCGTGGCGCAGGAACGCCGAATCCAGCGCCCGGATGAAGTTGGTGGCGCAGACCAGGAGCCGGCCGGGCTGTTCGCGGAAGGCGGGGATGATCTTGAGGAGCTCGTTGGTGACGCCCTGCAGGGGAGAGGGCGGTTCGCCCGAGCGCTGCGCGGCGATCTCCTCCACCTCGTCGATGAAGACCACCGCGTGCTCGAGTTCGGCGATCTCCAGGAAGGTCTCGCGCAGCGCCCCGGCCAGCCCCTTGGGGTCGGAGGCCAGCCGGGAGGGGAAAACCTCCACGAACGGCCATTCGAGCCGGGACGCGATCGCCTTGGCAAACGTCGTTTTGCCGGTACCGGGCGGTCCAAAGAGGACCACTGCCCGCGGCGGCACCACGCCGTATTCGTCGGCGAGGTCGGCCTCGGCGAGCGGAAGGACCAGCCGGCGTTCCAGCAGTTCCTTCTCGTTGCGCATACCGGCCACGTTCTCCCACAGGTCGCGGGCCAGGATCCGGCCGCCAAGCAGGCTGAGGGGTTCCAGCTCCTGGCGCTGGACCGGGATTTTCCGTTCGAAGTAGCGCAGGTTCTTCTTCAGCGCGAATCCGCGGCCCAGGAACGCCTCCACCCGGGTTTCGGATTCGGGCATCAGGGCCGAGAGCTTGTTGAGCCCGTGCGGGGCCATCCGGTTCTCGACCGAGGCCAGCAGCGAGGTGCCGATTCCGCGGCCCCGGAACTCGGGCAACGTGGCCAGGAAAACGATCCAGCCCTGGTCATGCGCGGCCCGTCCGACGGCGGCGCCCACCACCTGCTCGCCCTGCACCGCGACGACGGCGTGGTCCTTTTCGCACGAGGCCAGGACCTCCGAGAGCGCGTAGACGGGCTCCACATTTGATTCTTTGAGGGATTCCCAGAGGTGCAGGATGCCGTCAAGGTCGGCCGAATGGAAGTCCCTGATCCGCCAGTTGGTCATGAAGTGTCTCCCGGATGGTTCGTCGCTGAGCCGGTGGGCGCCAGTGTGGGCTGGTCTGCTGAGCATATGCGAACGGGGTGCATGAGAGGTTGCGGGGACGTTGCGTTACGCGGAGGCGGACTGCCGGGGTGTCACTCCGAATCCCCTTCGGTGCTCCCATCGGCGCTGCCCATGGGCCGGGCGGCGACGAGCGGATACGGGCCGGTGAACCCGTCCCGGACCGCGGCGATCTCCAGGATGCGGTGCCGGCAGAGGCGCCAGCCGAGCATCAGGAGCGGGATGATGACTGCGAGGGAGGCGATGGTCCACGTTCCTACAGGCGAGTCGAAGGCCATGAGGACCAGCACCGCCAGAAGGAATGCCAGGGTGATCCAGCCCGTGACGGGTGCGCCCGGCATCCGGAACGCGGGCCGGAGCAGTTCTCCGCGGGCTGCGAGCCGGGCAAGCTGCATCTGGCACAGGACGATCATGGCCCAGGTGCTGATGATGCCCAGCGATGCGACGTTAAGGACGATCTCGAAGGCCTCGGCCGGGACCACGGCATTCAGGATCACGCCCAGGACAGCCACGCCGGCAGTGAGGGCGATGCCGCCGTAAGGGACACCGGACTTGTTCATCCGGGCGGCGAACTTCGGCGCGGAACCCGAAACGGACATCGAACGCATGATCCGGCCGGTGGAGTAGAGGCCCGCGTTGAGCGAGGACAGCGCCGCGGTAAGGACCACGAGGTTCATGATGGCGTCCACGCCGTCCACCCCGATGGAGCCGAAGAATGTCACGAAGGGGCTTTCGCCGGCCTTGTAGGAGCTGTAGGGAAGCAGCAGGGAAAGCAGCACGAGCGAGCCGACGTAGAACACGGCGATGCGCACAATCACCGTGTTGATGGCCCGCGGCATGATCTTCTCCGGGTTTTCGGTCTCGCCGGCGGCGGTGCCGATCAGTTCGATCGAGGCGTAAGCGAACACGACGCCCTGCATCACCACGATGGCCGGCAGAAGGCCGTTGGGGAACATGCCGCCGTTGTCCGCGATAAGGCTGAAGCCGACCTCCTGGCCGGCCACGGGTGTGCCGAAGATGACGAAGTAGATGCCCACGAGCAGGAAGGACACGAGCGCCACGACCTTGATGAGCGCGAACCAGAATTCAAGCTCGCCGAACACCTTGACGCTGATGAGGTTCAGGCCAAGGACCAGGATCAGGGCCGCCAGGGCCCAGGCCCACTGCGGTACGTCCGCGATGGGCGCCCAGTACTTCTTGAAGAAGTTCATATACAGCGCGACGGCGGTGATGTCCACGATCGCCGTCATGGCCCAGTTCAGCCAGTACAGCCAGCCCGTAACGAACGCGGCTTTCTCGCCGAAGAATTCGCGGGCGTAGGAGACGAAGGAGCCCGACGACGGCCGGTGCATCACGAGTTCGCCGAGGGCGCGCAGGATCATGAAGGCGAAGAACCCACAGACCGCATAGCTGATGATCAGGGCCGGTCCGGCGGTGGCGAGACGGCCGCCGGCGCCCATGAACAGGCCGGTGCCGATGGCGCCGCCGATCGCGATCATCTGGACCTGCCGGGGTTTCAGGCCTTTGTGGTAGCCCTGGTCTTCGGCGTGGAGCGCGGCCCCGGAGGCGTGGGCATGCGCCGGAATGGTGTGGTCGGAGATGGCTTCTCGTGGTGGGGCCGGTAGTTCTTGGGTTGGCTGTTTTAGGGCGCGGGCAGTGTCGGGATGAGTCATGAGGGTCCTTCGGGGTTCGGAGGTGCGCTACTTGCTCAGGTTGGCCAGGCGTTGTGGGCTGAGGAGCTCGGTGAGCTGCTCGGCGGTGAGCAGTCCATGTTCGAGTACGAGCTCCGCGACGCCCTTGCCGGTGGCGAGGGCTTCCTGCGCGATGGCCGTGGCCGTGGCGTAGCCCAGGTGCGGGTTCAGGGCGGTGACGAGGCCGATTGACTGTTCCACC
This sequence comes from Arthrobacter sp. P1_B3, assembly GCF_056406615.1. Taxonomy (NCBI): domain Bacteria; kingdom Bacillati; phylum Actinomycetota; class Actinomycetes; order Micrococcales; family Micrococcaceae; genus Arthrobacter; species Arthrobacter sp. P1_B3. The sequence continues at coordinate 103,087 of NZ_JBFTZV010000019.1, forward strand.
GTGAGGCGGAGGTGTTCGGTGTTGGCGGTGATGCCCCGGACGCAGCGGGCCGTGAGGGTGCGGCAGGCGGCTTCCAGGTGGGAGATGCTCTTGTGGAGGCTGTGGACGATGATCGGTTCGAAGGCG